>JALOPS010000204.1 GCA_025453745.1 Gemmatimonadaceae bacterium | reverse complement strand
ACGGGGGAGTCGACCGCAGCCTGGTGGTTCCTGGCGCCGGCGCTGCTGCTGCTCGGCGGATTCTACGTGCTGCCCGTGCTGCTGGGCGCTGGCGTGAGCATCACCGATTTCGATCTCTACACCATTGGCGACTGGCGCGCGCTCCGCGTGGTGTGGGCACGCAACCTTGCGGAGATCGTCGCGAATCCGCTCTTCTGGTCCGCACTGCGCACCACGCTGCTCTTCGCCTTCATGGGCACGCCGCTTGCCGTCGCGGTCGCGCTGGGCGCGGCGCTGCTGCTCGATGCCACGGCACTCCGCGGCCGCGCCGTCTTTCGGACCCTGCTCTTTGCGCCCTTCGTGACGACCGTGGTGGCCGTCGCGATCGTCTGGCGCGCGATGTACCACGTCGACTATGGGCTGGTGAACTGGCTCCTTGGGCTCGTCGGCATTGCGCCGCGCGATTGGCTTGGTGACCCGCAGTGGGCCGTGCCCGCCATCGTCGTATTCGGCGTATGGAAGAGCTTCGGCTACAACATGCTGATCCTGCTGGCGGGGTTGCAGACCATCCCTGCCGAGCTGCACGACGCAGCCACACTCGACGGGGCGTCGCGCTGGCAGCGCCTGCGTACGGTAACCCTCCCTGCCCTCGCGCCGGGTCTCGTGTTCGTGGTGACGATTTCGCTGCTCGGCTTCCTGCAGCTCTTCGCCGAGCCGTACGTGATGACGCGCGGTGGCCCGGCGCGTGCCACGACCACGGTCGTGCTGCTGATGTACGAAGAGGGGTTCCGCTGGTGGCGGATGGGCGTGGGCTCGGCCATTGCGATCGTGCTGTGCGTGGTGCTGCTGGGCGTCGCGTGGTTCCAGCGCTGGGCCGATCACCGCTGGCGGCTCGCGTGAGGCTGCTGCGCACCACGGCGCTGCATACGCTGGCCGTCGCAGCGGCGCTCCTCACCGTCGCGCCGTTGGCCTGGATGGTGAGCGCGTCGCTCATGCCTGTGGGCGAAGCGACCAGCACGCCATTTCGCTGGTGGCCATCGGCGCCCACTCTGGCGCACTATCGCACGCTGTTCGCGCAGCTCGACCTGGGGCGCGCCGCGGTCAACAGCGCACTGATTGCCACCCTCACGACCATCGCATCACTCGTCTGCAATGGTCTCGCGGGGTATGCGCTGGCCAAGCTGCGATTTCGCGGGCGACACGCGCTCTTTCGCACACTGTCGCTGCTCCTGCTCGTTCCCGCGCCCATTGCGCTGCTGCCGCTCTTTCTCGTGCTCAAGGGGCTGGGGCTCGTCAACAGCTACGCGAGTGCGGTGATTCCCGGCGCAGCAACGGTGTTCGGTACGCTGCTCGTGCGGCAATATCTCCTGGCGCTGCCGGACGACCTGCTCGACGCCGCTCGGCTGGATGGCGCAAGCGAATGGCGTATCGTGCGGTCGATCGTTGCGCCGGTGGCGGCGCCGATTCTCGCATCGCTCGCGATCTGGAGCTTTCTCGCGTCGTGGAACGACTTCCTCTGGCCGCTCGTGGTGCTCTCCGATGATGCGAAGTACACGCTCCCCGTCGCGCTCGCCGCGCTGGCAGGAGAACACGGGCAGGACACGGAGCTCATGATGGCCGGGAGCGTGATCACGACGCTCCCCGTCCTGCTCCTCTTCCTCGCGCTGCAGCGCTTCTACCTCCGCGGCGTGCTGGCCGGCGGCGTCAAGTGACGCAAGCGCTCAGGGCGGCGCGTCGAGGCTTCGGCCATGCGAGCGGATCACCTCGCGATAGAAGCGCGCGCTGTCCTTGGGCGTACGCTCCTGCGTCTGGTAGTTGACGTGCACGATGCCGAAGCGCTTGGAGAAGCCGAGGCTCCATTCGTAGTTGTCGAGCAGCGACCAGGCGAAGTACCCGCGCAGGTCGACGCCGCGCGCAATGGCGTCGTGCGCGGCGATGAGGTGATCGCGCAGGTAGTCCACGCGCAGCGGGTCCTGCACGCGGCCATCACGTGCGACGGGCGGGTCTTGCAGGGCGGCGCCGTTCTCGGTGATGTAGATGGGGCGTCGGCCGTAGCGCTCCGTGACCCAGATCAGCGTGTCGGTGAGCGCGGGCGCGTACACCTCCCAGCCTACATCCGTGTAGAGATGCTGCGGCTGCCGAGCCGGTGCGGCGTAGACGGGCCACGCGCCAGGGTCGTGTCGCGTCACACCGCGCGTGTACCAATTGACGCCGACGAAGTCGATGGGCTGGCAGATGAGCGGCAACGCCGCATTGGCCACGTCCGTCGGCCACGCCTCGCCAAAGATCTCGGCCAACTCGGCGGGCCACGACCCGAGCAGCGCGGGGTCGAGATACTGCCGATTCATGTACGCATCGGCGCGCCGCACGGCCGCCACATCGCTCGCACTGTCGCTGGCGGCGACCTTGGGCTCGAGATTGACCACCAGGCCGATCTCGCCATCGCGTGCGGTGGCCCGAAACGCCTGCACCCCCGCGCCGTGCGCGCGCATGAGGTTGATGCTCGCCAGGGGTGCTTCGAAAATGTTGCGGTGTCCCGGCGCGAGCGCGCCGTGCAGATAGCCGCCATCCGACACGACCCACGGCTCATTGAGCGTCGCCCACCGCTTCACCCGATCGCCGTACGCCCGCACGGCCACCTGCGTGTACTCGGCAAACCAGTCGGCGCTCTCGGGGTTGAGCCACCCGCCGCGGTCATCGAGCGCCACCGGGAGATCCCAGTGAAAGAGGGTGGCAACCGGCGTGATGCCGCGCGCCAGCAACGCATCGATCAGGCGGTCGTAAAAGGCCACCCCGCCAGGATTCACCCGCCCCGTACCGTCGGGGAGCAGCCGAGCCCACGCGAGGGAGAAGCGATAGGCCGCGAGCCCCAGGTCGGCCATGAGGGCAACGTCGTCGGCGTAGCGGCGATAGTGATCGCACGCGACCTCACCACTCTCGCCGTTGGCCGTGCGCCCCGGTGTCCGCGCGAAGCGATGCCAGATATTGTGACCGGCACCATCCGCGAGGGGCGACCCCTCGATCTGATACGCCGACGTGGCAGCTCCCCACAGGAAGCCATCCGGAAAACGATACCGATCGGTCATGGACGCTCACGCAACGCGCGATGGCTGACGTAGCACTCCGAGGCGTCACGAAGATATACGACGCTTCGCGCACCGCGACGCGCGCAGTGGACGGCGTGTCGCTCGACGTGGCCGACGGCGAGTTCCTGGCGCTGGTGGGGCCGTCGGGGTGCGGCAAGAGCACGCTGCTGCGGCTGGTGGCCGGCCTCGACACGGTCTCGGCGGGCGAGGTGCGCATCGGCGGCGTCGTGGTCAACGACGTCCCGCCCGGCGCGCGCGACGTGGCGATGGTCTTTCAGTCCTACGCGCTCTATCCGCAGATGACCGTCTTCGAAAACCTCGCCTTTGCGCTGCGCGTGCGCGGAGTCCGGGGCGAGGCGCTGCGCGCACGGGTACATGCGGCCGCAGAGACGATGGCGCTCACCCCGCTGCTCGACCGGCGGCCTGCGGCCCTCTCGGGCGGCGAGCGGCAGCGGGTCGCCGTGGGGCGTGCGCTCGTGCGCGATCCGGCGGTGTTTCTCTTCGACGAGCCGCTGTCGAATCTCGACGCAGCGCTTCGGGTGCAGGTACGTCGCGAGCTCGCGGCGCTGCATCAGCGCACCCGCGGGACCACGCTCTACGTGACGCACGATCAGGTGGAGGCGATGACGCTGGCCGATCGGATCGCCGTGATTGCGGGCGGCCGCGTGCAACAGGTGGCGACGCCCGCCGAGCTGTATGCACGGCCGGCCAATCTGTTCGTGGCAACGTTCATCGGGAGTCCGGCAATGAACGTGCTGCGCGGCGCCGACGCGGAGGCGATCGGTGCACCCGCTGGCGTGGATGTGGGTGTGCGGGCGGAGGATCTCACGCTGGACGGTGCGGCGGCACTCCGTGGGCGCGTGGAGGGGGTGGAGTACCTCGGGCACGAACAGCTCGTGCATGTGCGCGTGGGTGCGGCATCGCTCGTGGTGCGGCACGCGGCGTCAGCGGCGCCGCAGGTGGGTGAGCCGGTCGGGGTGCGGATCGCGCGGGCCGCGTGGCATTGCTTCGATGCGGCGACGGGAGCGCGGGTGGACGTGCCCGCGTAGCGGCGGAGGTTGCACGCCAACGGCCGTGGGCGCACGCACCACACGTCGGCATTCATTCGAGCGATCGCGGTCGCGTGGCGTGTGTACGTGTCTGCGTGATCAACAACGCCACCACGCCGGCCGCGGTCCCGGGGCGCCTTCAGTACACTCCTACAGCCGACTCCGGAGGAACTCCGGCGTATACATCTGCAGATAGCTCGACAGGGTGTTCATCGAATCCGTGATCATGATGAGCCCCACTGCGAGCATCAGCACCGCCGACGCGCGCGTGATCATCACCATGCGCGACTTGACCCGCTGGAAGACGTCGAAGAAGCGCTCCAGCGCCACCGCGCTGGCCAGAAACGGCACCGCGAGCCCCAGACTGTACGCGAAGAGCAGTTGCATGCCGCGCGTGATGCTCGATTCCTGCGTGGCCATCGTCAGGATGCCGCCAAGGATCGGACCAATGCACGGCGTCCACCCCGCGCCAAAGGCAATGCCCACGATCACGGTGCCGAAGTAGCCGAGCGGCTTGTCGGCCAGGTGGAAGCGCCGCTCGCGATCGAACGCGCCAATGCGCACGACACCGAGCAGATAGAGCGCAAAGAGAATGACGAGCAGACCGCCGAAGCGCGCGATCCATTCGCGATACTGCCGCAGCACGGTGCCCAGCGCCGTGGCGCCCGCGCCGAGCGCGAGAAAGATGAGCGTGAAGCCCGTGACGAAGAGCGCGGCGTGAATGAGCGCGTTGCGCCGCCCCTTCTGCACATCCTCGAGCCCGAGCCCGGTGATGAACGTGATGTAGCTCGGAATGAGCGGCAGCACGCAGGGCGAAAGAAAGCTCAGGAGCCCCGCGCTGAAGGCGATGGCCAGCCCGACCGACGGTTGTTCCATGCGACGAACGCTAACGCCGGCCGCCAGCCGTGCCTACTAGCCGCGCCGCCGGATCCACCACTCCGTGGGGAGCAGCACCGCGCCGATCGCCATGAGCTGGTAGACCGGGAGAAAGAGGAACACCAGCGCCGCCTGACCGTCGCTGCTGCCGATGAAGCCCGCTCCGATGAACCAGCCGGCCACCGCTGCGCTGGCCACCGCCAACGCGGCCACCACACGCGTGCGCACCGCATGTTCGGGGCGACGCGACAGCGTGCCCCAGAGCAACGCGTAGGGGAGCGCCGCCCATCCCAGCATCAGCGCCAGGACGGCGTAGAGCGACGGGCGCGAATAGTCCGCCGCCCACAGCAGTACACCAACGGTCGCCAACGCGGTACAGACGAGCAACGCGCGCGTGGCCGCGCGCATCAGCCCGCCTCGGGTGCCCGACGACAGGTCGCGCAGATCCCGTAGATGACGAGCCGGTGCCGTTGCCGCGCGAAGTCGTGGCTCTCCGCGATGAGCGTGGTCATGCGATCGAGCCGCTCGTCGCGAAACTCCTCGACGCGCCCGCACTGCGTGCACAACAGGTGCTCGTGCTGCGGCACACCGCGCGAGGCCTCGTAGCGTCGGAATCCTTCCCCGAAGTCGCGCTCGACGACGAGCCCACTCTTGACCAGCACCTCGAGTGTGCGGTAGACCGTCGCGGTCCCCGCCGTCGCCCCACGCTCGGCGAGTGCCTTGCGGACTTCATCTGCCGAGTAGTGCTCGGTGGAGCCAAGAATGATGTCCGCGATCGCCAACCGCTGATGCGTGATCGGCAGGTTGTGCGCGCGCAGGTAACGCGTGAAGGCGTCAGTTACGCTGGATCCGGCCATTCGGGGTTCTCATGCTCCGCGGGCGGCAGGTCGGCCAGAGGGGCGGCCATGAAGCCGTCCGTCACGGCGCTGTCACCGTGCGGCGGCGTCTGCGATTCGCCGTCCTGGTCGGACGCCAAGGCGCCGAGCGAATGATACCGCGCGGGGACCGGGAGCCGGAGCGCGCGCGCGACCTGCGCCGCATCGAGGCGCGTGGGTGGCAGCTCGTCACCCGAGCGGCGCTGCACGCCGCGCACGACGGTCTCCACCATGGCGAGCGGCGCGTCGGCCTCGGCGACCAGATCGGTCTCCCACCTGCCACGCTCCGGCCCCTTGAGCGTCGCGCGATAGCGGGCAGTGAACACCGTGTGCCGGCGATCGATCACGTCGGCCACCTCGTCGTCGGCGCTCGGGTCGAACGCAACGACCGCAATCCCCGTCTCCACACCGCCCTGCCGCATGGGCTGGAAGAGGTGCAGCTCGCTGATCCGCTCGAGCGGGAGCCGCTCGAGCATCGCGAGGAGGAATCGCTCGGCGAGCTCGGAGAGCTCGAGGCGGGGCTCGACCATCATCGCGGCACCGCTCACGCGACCCCGCCCGCGCGCATGCGCGCATCGAGCGCACGCTCGACGAACAGCCGCAGAATGTGGAGGAAGTCCTGCGCGTTGGTGACGACACCGAACGCCTGATGCGTACCCCGGTCCTTGAGCTTGCTCACGACGAACTCCGAGGAATCGACGCAGATGGTGGGAAGTTCGCGCAGCGTCCCGTCGGGATCCTGCACGAAGGCGGGGAGCATGTTGCCGGTCGCGATCGCGTGCAGCGCCGTCGCGATGAGGATCGACATCGTCGCGCGAATGGCGTGGCGTCGCATCGCGTCCTGCGCCGCGACCGCGTCCGTGATGACTTCGGGGAGCGGACCATCGTCGCGAATGGAGCCGCAGAGGACGAACGGCACCTCACGCCGCACGAGCGCGTGCATGATCCCCGACGTGATCGCGCCGCTCGCGACCGCCGCCGGTATGGAGCCCGCGCCCCGCACGCGATTGATCGCGCGCATGTGCACGCCGTGGCCGCCGCGACTCGGCTGCCCGGTGGCGGTCATGCCCAGCGTGGTGCCGAACATCGCCGCTTCGATGTCGTGCACGGCCACGGCGTTGCCGGCGAGGAAGGCCTGCACGAAGCCCTGCTCGATGAACCAGACCATGTCGGCACGTGCGCGCGAATGCACGAGCGCGGGGCCGGCGACCCACACGATGTAGCCGCCGCGCGCGCGTTCATCGACCAGGAGCTCCGCCATCTGTGCGTAGTCGATGGGCTTCTCGCGCGAGACCTCGCTCGACATGAACTGGAACTCGGCCTCTTCGGTGGCGCCGAGGAAGGCGCGCGTGTGCACGAAGAGCCCTTCCGTGCCGTCTTCGGCCGTGCCCACGGCGACCGCGTCACCTTTGCGCACCCGGCGCCCCTCGCGGACCCAGAGCTCACCGTCGTCGGCGCGGACGATGGCGGAGTCCATGCGCGGTTCGCGGGGGAGGCGCCAGCGGCCGTCGACGCGGACGTAGGTCGGCAGGTTGGTGGTCGAGAAGAAGCCCTCCGGCAGCACCCCATCGGCGGGGGCGGGGACGAAGCGCGCGTCGGGGGCAGCGTCGAGGGGTGGCTGCGCGAAGTCCGGCGGCGTGAAAGGCACCGGGGAAAGATCGCGTCGGGGGCAACGTGATTCAAGGCAAGAATCGGAGGCGAATCGCCGGTGGCCTGATGCCGATAACTCGTTGTCTCCGTGAGAGATCGACCGGTTGTTCAAGGGGTCAGAGTCCTTGAACGGCCTTGTAGTTCAAGGGGTCAGAGTCCTTGAAC
>JALOPS010000203.1 GCA_025453745.1 Gemmatimonadaceae bacterium | reverse complement strand
GCTGCTGCAGGAAGCCCGACGCACGCTGACGGCCGTGTATGCCATGGACGTCGCCACCGGCGCCACACGCGAGCTCACCGCGGGGTACACGGCGCTCGTCGGCGACGTGTCGCTCAATGCCTCGCGCACGATGCTGGGCTTCACCGCGCAGTCGAGCGATGTGCCTCCGGAGGCGTGGATCGCGCCGGTGAGTCGCTTTGCTCCCGTGCGCGTGAGCGCGGCCAACGCGGCGCCACGGCCACCGATCGGTCGCACCGTGGTGACGTCATGGAAATCCACCGATGGGCGTGACGTCGAGGGATTGCTCACCTATCCGGTGGGTTACGTGGAGGGGACGCGTGTGCCGCTGCTCACGCTCATTCACGGTGGCCCCGCGGGCGTGCACGCACAGAGCTACCTCGGCGTGAGTTCGGCATCGTATCCCGCTGCGGCCTTCTCCTCGCAGGGGTATGCCGTGTTCCGCCCGAATCCGCGCGGGTCCGGTGGCTACGGCACCGAGTTCCGTCGTGCGAATCTCAAGGATTGGGGGGGCGGCGACTACCGCGATATCCAAAGCGGCATCGACGCGCTCATCGCACGTGGCATCGCCGATTCCACCCGGCTGGGGGTCATGGGTTGGAGCTACGGCGGCTTCATGACCAGTTGGACCGTCACGCAGACGCGGCGCTTCAAGGCGGCATCGATCGGCGCGCCGGTCACGCATCCGGCCAGCTTCGACGGCACGAGCGACATCCCGGACTTCATCCCCGACTACTTCGGCGGGCGCGCGTGGGAAGTGCCCGACGAGTATCGCAAGCACTCGCCGCTGCTGCACGCGACGGGCGTCACCACGCCGTCGCTCATCCAGCATGGCGAGGCGGATGTGCGCGTGCCGATCAGCCAGGGCTACGAGTTCTTCAATGCGTTGCAGCGCCAGGGCGTCCCGAGTCGCATGCAGGTTTTCCCGCGCCAGGGGCATGGGCTGACCGAACCGCGCATGCTGCGGGCGCGCATGCAGGCGAATCTCGAGTGGTTCCTCAAGTACATCCCGACGGGGAAAACGGTGTCCGCGCGGTAGCGGCTATGTGCGCTCGCTCTTGCGAATCATCAGCTTGAGCCCCGACCACTCATCGCTGACGGCGCACACCTTCACGTCCACGAAGCCGAGCGGCAGGGCCACGCTGCGGATCACATCTTCGGTGATGTCGGTGGGGACCTTGGCGCTCTTCTTGGGCCACGACACCCACACGTAGCCGTCGTGCGCGAGCGACGTGCGGAGCGCGGTCAGTCGGCGTGTCAGGTCGTCGCGCGCGGTGCAGAACAGGTGCACCGCGCGCGGCGTGGCGGGGAGCCGGCGCACGATCCGCGCACCCGCCGGTAGTGGTGCAACCCAGTCGGCATACTCGGCGGGCGCGCCGATCACCGCGAGCACAGCGTGGTCGCGAAGCCCGAGCTTCTGAGCGAGTGGAGTGCCCGAGTATCCCGCAGTCGGCATGCGCAACCATGCAGGGTGGGGACGGTGTGCGCAACGCGGGCGAGCACGTTACCCCCGCAGCACGCCCAGTCGTGGTGACCCGGTGAAGCCGGGGAACACCGCATCGAGCGACGTTGCGCCCATGTGCGCCGTGAGCACCTCGCGGAAGACCGTGCGGAAGTCCGTCGTCAGCGCCAGATCGCGCCCTTCGTAGAGCTGCTCACGTGCGAGCCCCGGCCAGCGGCCATGCACCATGCCGCCCTTGACGCTCCCACCGATCGCGAAGACCGCCGTGGCATGGCCGTGATCCGTACCGCCCGTGCCGTTCTGGCGCACGGTGCGGCCGAACTCCGACATCGTGAGGATCACCACATCGTCCATGCGATCACCGAGGTCGCGCACGAGCGCCGCGATCGACGACGAGAAGTCCGTCAGGCGGGCGGCAAGCTGGCCCGTTGCGCCTCCCTGATTGACGTGCGTGTCCCATCCCCCGAGATCGGCAAACGCCACCTCGAGTCCGACATCGGCCTTGATGAGCTGCGCGATCTGCTTGAGCCGCTGCCCGAACTGCGAGGCCGGATAGCTCACGCCGTCGGCTGGGCGATACTGCTGCGGGTTGGCGGCCTTGAGCACCTTGAGCGCTTCGAACATGTCGCTGCCGCTGCCGGTGACGACATCCGCGGAGCCGGTCTTGTAGAGCGCTTCGATGCGCGCGGCGGCGTCGCCGCCCCCACCGCGCAAAGTGAAGCCATCGATCGAGTCCATGGCGACCGTCGTCGCGCGCCCTTCGAGAATGCGCGGCGTCTGCTGTGTCATCGCCACCGCGCGAAACGGCACCTCACGCCCCACGCGTGCGGTCGCGGGCACGCACGCCTCGCACGTGCCCTGCGTGGCGAGAAAGCGGTTGAGCCAACCGTCCACCGTGGACTTGCGATCGGGGGTGCCCGATTCGAGGAAGTCCTGCGCATCGAAGTGCGATCGCGTGGCGCTGGGACTGCCCACCGCGTGCACCGGGGCGAGCAGTCCGCGGTCCCACAGCGGCTTGAGCGGCGCCAGAGCGGGATGCAGCCCGAAAAAGCCGTCCAGGTCGAGGACGCTCGCGCCTTGTGGGGCGGCAGTCGTCAGCCGCTTGATCGGTGGCGCGATGCCGAGCGTGGGGCGCGCGTGATAGTAGTGCGCATCGCCAAAGGGCACGACCACGTTGAGCGCGTCGGCCGCGCCGCGCTGAAACAGGCAGATGAGCACCTTGCCGCGACGTGCGCGCGGCAGCCCCTGCGCCACCGCACTGCGCAGAAACGACGGAGACAATCCGAGCGTGACGAGGCCGAGGCCCGCCCCGGTGACGAATGCACGACGTTGCATGGTCAGGACTCCACGAATGAGAAGCGCATCAGCGACGCTGGAACTCCGGTGCGCCCAGCGCGAGGCCGACGACCTGCGCGAACCCGGTGACGTTGGTTGGTGCCCCCATCAGCTGCGCGAGCGATCCACCCCGCTCCGGACGCACCGCTTCGCGTGCGGCCGCAGCCTGCTCGCGCCCGGCGGGCACGGGGCGACCGGCGCGCATCGCCGCGCGACGTGGTGCGGTCGCCGCGCCGGCACCGCCTGTCATCGCCATGCTCGTGTCTTCCGCGTCCTCCGTGCCACGCAGGCGCACCGTGTCCGCGGCGCGGGCCGCATCCATGAGCGGGTGCGATCCCGTCAGCATCACCTCGCGGGTGATCGTGCTCACGCTGCCGCCAAAGAGTGCGGCGACCACGCCATCGACCTGCGCGTCTCGCGGTGCCGACGAGAGGGTGGCCGTGAGCGGCCATTGCGACAGCACTGCGCGGGCGCGCGCATCGCCGGCGAGCGCCATGCCGAAGTTGATGCGGTTGAGGATCGCGCCGGTGTTCATCCACGCGTCGCCCGTCTCGGGCCAGCCGTTGGGCGCTTGATGGCCGTACATCGGCTGTCCGAGGCGCGCCATCATCTGCGCCGTGCGCGGGGTCGAGTCTGCCGACGCGCCGAGCGCGCGCATCGCCGAGGTGACGAGCTCGAACGGCGACTTGACCTTTGCGCGCCACGCCGTCTGCGACCAGAACTCGGGGCTCGCCGTGATCACGCGAACGACCTCGCGGATGTTGCCGTTGGTCGCGGTGAAGGTGGCCGCCGCGCGGGCCACGACGGCCGGCGGAGGCGTGTCGCTGACGAGTCGCCGCGCGAGCTTGGTCGCGATGAAACGTGCGGTGCTCGGATGGCGGGCGAGCAGGTCGAGCACCGCTTCGCCCTCGTCCACCCCGCGCCCCGCAGGGAAGTCGACGCCAAGAATGCGCTTGGCCCCGGCGTCGTGCGTTTGCCGACGGAAGGTGAAGCCGCCGCGCCCGGTGGGTCCGCGCTCGACCGTCCAGCCGGTGAGCGCCCGCGCGACTTCGATCACATCCTGCTGGGTGTAGCCGCCGTCGACGCCCAGCGTATGCAGCTCGAGCAGCTCGCGGGCGTAGTTCTCATTGAGGCCGCGCGGGCGTCGCGCGAGGAGCTGCTCCATCGCCTGGTCACGTTGCGCCGAGGGCAGTTGCTGCGCACGCGGGGCGCGCGCGGCCAGGCGCCGCAACTGCGCATCGTTCACCCGACGGCCGAGCGTGGGGCGCGTGCTGTCGGCCACGCTCTGCGCGTTGTCGAGATAGAGGAGCATCGCCGGGCTCGTGGCCACCGCGCCCAGGAGCGAGCGGAAGTCACCCAGTGCGTGCGCGCGAATCGTCGCCTCGTACTCGGGCAGGTAGTACCGGATGCGGTCCTTGCCGGCAAAGACGGTGAAGTGATTGAGCCAGAAGTCGGTGAGCACTTCCTGGAGCTGCCGCTCGCTCGCGACCGCGCGCCCGACTCGCGCGGACTGCAACTCGCCGACGAACTGATAGGCCTGCCGCACACCCTGACGCAGTTGCTGGCGCTGCTCGGCCGAGAGCGAGTCGCGCGCCGCCTGCAGGTCGGGGCGCCCCCGCATCGTCGAATCCCCGCGCAGCATCGCCGCACGCACCAGGGCGGCGCCCGGCGGCGGATATTGCGCCAGCAGCGCCGCGCCGTCCTTCTCGAGGGAAGGGAACTGCGCAACAAACCGATCGGTCGCGGGGTCGGCGACCTGCGCCGGGACGAGCTGGGCGTCGATCCACGCGTCCGCGCCCGTGCGTCGCACGCGGTCGACATCGCCGGGGCGGGGGCCGAACGCGAGCCGGTTGAGCAGGTGCCACCGCTGCTGATCCGCCGTCATCTCCCGCGGAAGCGCGCGCAGCGAATCGATGAGCGCGCGGGTACTCCGCGTGCCTCCCGCCGAAGGGGACGCTGGGCGTTGCGCGCCACACCCCCAGAGCGCCAGGGGCAGCAGCACGACGGCGCGCGGAACAGATCGGATCAGGTGCATCATCGGGTCATCCTCCTGCGCGATCAGACGTCGCGGTCCGCGAGGCGTTAACGGATGGTGCGCTGCCGCACGCCCTCGCGCGCTGCGGCGGTCACCGCAGGTCGCCACACCGCACCCGTGCGTGCCCGCCTTGCTCCAACCCCCGGGAGCCGGTTTCCTTCCGCTCGCCATGGCCATCGGACTCTCCCTCAATCGCGCCTTCGGCGCCAGCGCCATCGCGGCCGCGGCGACCGGCGGACTCCTGCTCGGCGCGGGGCGTCGCGCGGGGGATCCGCTGTCGACATTCACGATGATGGGGCGGACGCTCCTGGCCTCGCGCGGCGTTGTCGTGGAGGTGGTGCCGTCGGCGGCGGCGCTGCTGGGCGGGCTGCATCACGTGGGCATCGTGCTGCTGTGGGGCACGCTCCTCGCAATCGTCGCGGGCGCGCTACGCCCCGTGGCTCGCCTGCTACTCATTGCGGGTGGCAGCGCACTCCTCGCGTGGGCCAGTGCGGCCGTGCTCCCGCTGCTCGCCCGCCCGGATGTGGGCGCACCGCCATCACTGCGAGTGGCCCTCTTCGTCGCGCTCGCGCTCGGGCTGCTCGTCGGACTGTGGGCCGCAGCACCGTCACACGCCGCGCGTCGGTGAGCACACGGCCGGACATCGGATCGAAGATCGAGACGTCCGCGTTACCCCGTTGCCACCGCGCACTGTCGTGGTGGCACCATTTTCGCGGGTCAGCGTACAGGGAGTGACGCACGCGCCGCGTCAAGAGGTACGGCGGTTGCGTTCGCTCACGATTCGCAGTCCAAGAGGAAACGGCGTCTGCCGTACGCCGGGCTTCACCACTTTTCCCGCAGGAGGTCAACCGTGGACGTTCTCGTTCGGCTCGAGGAACGTCCGTCCGATTCGCCGGTGCTCGCACATGTGAACTCGATGCCCGTGCTCCCCTTTGGCACGCACTCCCGGCGCGACGTCGTCACCCTCTATGGTGATCCCGACGCGCAGTCACTGGCCCTCGCTTTGGCGGCCAGCGTGGAGAGCGAGCAGGTGGAGATCACGCGGACCGGGGTCGTCCGACATCTCGGCGTTTGGCCGGACCGTGGTGCGGTCGGGGATGCAGCGTGGCGTGATGGTGCCACGGGCCACCTCGTCACGCGCGACGTGGACATCCCCCTCACCATTCTCGAAGAGCGCGCACGACAGCTCCTCGACGAATGCGGCGCCGACCTGCGTCGCCTCACCGCCGGGCTCAAGATGCCCGACTGGCCCGAAGGGACAGGTCGCGCCATCACCTTTTCCTTTTCTCCCGCCCTCGCGGGTGCCGGCTCGGGCGAGATCGATCTGCTCGACGGACTTCGCGAAGCCGACGGGATGGCGTTCGACCTGGAGGGCGACTGACCCCTGATTCGTCCGCATGCAGTGTGATGGTGCCCACGCGCCGATCGGCTTCGAGCCGGTCGGCGCGTCCGCGTTTCTCCCTCATCGCCGCGCCGTGCAGCTCGGACCGTCGCGTCCGTCTTGACGCTGACTGCCCCATGCCGCATGTCACGGGGAGACGACGGACCCGCCATCACACCGGGTCCGCCTGCGGTCGTCGGCCGCCGGCGACCGCTCCCATGCACTTCTCACGGAACGGAGCGCCCGCATGCCGGAATACGACAGCACCGCCATTCGCAACGTCGCTGTAGTCGGGCACGGCGGCAGCGGGAAAACGAGCCTCGTGGACGCGCTGTGCTATGCCGCCGGAAGCTCCAAGCGCCACGGGGTCGTTCGTGACGGCACCGCGCTCACCGATTTCACTCCCGAAGAAGCCGAGCGCGGCTACTCCATCGCACTGGCCTGCGCGTTTGCCGAGTGGCAGGGTGCGAAGATCAACTTCCTCGACACACCCGGCTACGCGGACTTCCAGGGCGACGCGACCGCCGGACTCGCCGCCGCCGACGGCGCACTCGTGGTGGTGAGCGCGACCGGCGGCGTCGAGGTGGGCACCGAACGGATGTTTCGTGAAGCGGTGCAGCGCGAAGATCCGGTCTTCTTCGTCGTGTCGATGATGGACAAGGAGTTCGCCGACTTCGACGGGATCTACCAGCAGATCAAGTCGCGCCTGACACCCAAGGTCATTCCCGTCGAGATCCCGCTCGGCGAAGGCCCGGCGCTCGCCGGTGTGATCAACCTCTTCACGCAGAAGGCGTACGTCTACAAGGCCGGCAGCAAGACGGGCGAGTACGAGGAGCGCGACATTCCGGAGCCTGCTCGCGCACGCTTCGATCGCTATCGGCAGGAGCTCATCGAGGCGATTTCCGCCACCGATGACGCTCTCCTCGAGCGCTACCTCGAGGGCGCCGACATCGGCCGCGACGAAGCGATCGCGGGCATGAAGGAGGCGATGAAACGTCGCGACCTCTTCCCCCTCTTCTGCGTCGCCAGCGAGAGCGACCGCATGATCGGCGTGCGCGCGCTGCTCACGGAAATCGTGCAGCTCATGCCCAGTGCCTACGACATGGAAGAGCTGCACGCCTTCGTGGGCGCGGAGGGCGATCGCACGGTCGACATCCATGCGCGCGACGACGCCCCCTTTGCGGCGCTCGTCTTCAAGACGCACGCGGAACCGCATGTCGGCGACGTGTCGTACTTCCGCATTCTCTCCGGTGCCGTGAGCAATGGCCAGGAAGTCTTCAACGCCACGCGCGACGGCGCCGAGAAGATGGCGCACCTCTCCGCGCCGCTCGGCAAGGAGCGTATCGAGGTGCCGCGCCTGCACGCGGGCGACATCGGTTGCGTGGCCAAGCTGCGCAACACGCACACCAACGACACGTTGAGCACCCGCGAGCATCCGGTACGCCTGCACCAGATCCGCTTCCCGGAACCCGTCGTGCACTTCGCCGTCCGCGCCACCGCGCGCGG
>JALOPS010000202.1 GCA_025453745.1 Gemmatimonadaceae bacterium | reverse complement strand
ATCTCGAGCTGCGGCAGCGCACGCGGCGCCCATGGCCGGCGCTTGCCGGCCGGTGGCAGTCCGTTGCCGATGACCTGCTGGCGCGCCCATCCGTCGACCTGCTCTGCACCTGGCAGGACGCGGGGGTAGTGCTCGTGCGCAATGCACGGCGTGGCGATGCACTGATCACCGCACAGCACGGGCGGCTCAGCTATCGCCCGCAGACCGGCGACCCGTTGGGGCTTGGCGCGGAGCTCGACGCACTCGACGCCGACGAGGCGCACGCGGTGTGTGCCGCCACCGACTATCCCGATGCCCTCGCGCAGCTCGCCGACATCGGCCGCGCGAGCCGGTCGGGAGATCTGATTCTGTCCGCCGCGCCTGGGTACGATTTCCGCGGGCGCTACGAGCCGATTCCGCACCGGTCCACACATGGCGCGCTGCACCGCGAGCACATGCTCGTCCCCTGGGTGATGAACCACGCGCCCTCGCGCACGCCGCGCCGCACTGCCGACATCATGCCGAGTGCGCTGGCGGCGCTCGGCCTCCCGATTCCCGACGGGCTCGACGGCGTCCGCGTGAACTGACGCGCGTGGCGCCTACTCCGTTCGGTTCCGGCTCCGCTCGGGGTCGAAGCCCGCCGGGTAGCGCTTGCGCAGCTTTTCGATGTTGCGCTCGCCGACCTCGGCCAGCGGCACGTCGAGCACGGTGGCCAACGCGGCGACATACCAGAGGCAGTCCCCGAGCTCCTTGACCATCGCGTCCCGATCGAGCGGGGTGTCGTGGAAGAGGTGTTTCTTGAACGCGTCGGCCACTTCGCCGGACTCGCCGGTGAGGCCGAGCACGGCGTTGATGAGCTGCTCGCGCGGCGGGCGCGGCCCCATCGTGCGCGCGGCCAACTGCTGGTACTCGTTCAGGTCCATGGGTCCGATCGGTGAGCGGAGCGTACGACGTCGGCGGGCAAGGTAAACACCGGCCGCACGTCCGGTGCGACCCGTTGACGGGGACCGTCACACAGGGCTCATTCAACAGCAGCGGGCATGACCTGGCCCGCGAGCGCTGCACATTCCTGCGTACGAGGTGGCCATGTTCGACCCGGTTCGCTCGTTCTCGCCGTCGGTCCGTCGCGCTGGTCTTGCGCTCTCGGTGTGCGCCGGCCTCCTCGATGCGCAGCGGCCCACCGCGCGCCCGACGCCCGGCCCGGCCGCCGGCACGCTCGCCGGCAACGTGATCACGGTGACCGCGCACGACTACTTCTATGTGGCGCCCAACCCGCTGCCCTCGGGCGTCACCACGATCCGCCTCCGAAACATGGGGCCGGATCTGCATCACCTCTGGATCGTGAAGCTCGACGAAGGCTACGCCTACTCGGACTTCTCCGATGCGCTGCGCAGCGGACGCGTCTCGCAACCGTGGGCCAAGGGACTCGGCGGACCGGAAACCCCCGAGGTCGGCGGCGAAGCGATCGTCACGCTCGACCTGGCGCCCGGCCGGTACGTGATGGCATGCATGCTCCCCTCCACCGACGGCGCGTCGCACATGAGCAAGGGGATGTTCATGCCGCTGACCGTCACCGCGGCAAAGACCCCATCGCGACCGCTCCCGAACATGGGCGCGGCCATCGTCCTGTCGAACACCGGGGCGCGCGCGAGCGAAGGGCTCGTCGCCGGACTGCGCACCATCCGCGTGGCATCGAACGCCGACTCGCTCACCGGCGTGCGGATCGGTCTGTTGATGCCGGGCAAGACCCTGGCCGATGTCGAGTCGTGGATCGCGACGGGTGGAAAGGATCGGACCGCACCGCCGGTTCGGTTGGTCGGCGGTGTGGCGGCCCTCGCCAAGGGTGAAG
This sequence comes from Gemmatimonadaceae bacterium, assembly GCA_025453745.1. Classification (GTDB taxonomy): domain Bacteria; phylum Gemmatimonadota; class Gemmatimonadetes; order Gemmatimonadales; family Gemmatimonadaceae; genus JALOPS01. Next base: position 5,917 of record JALOPS010000202.1, on the reverse strand, counting down.
AGAACTTCGTCGTGCTCGCACTGCAGCGCGGACAGTACGCGCTCATGCCGATGGAGTTTGCGGGGATCAGCAACGACTTCACCTACGCGCGCGGCAAGGCGTCATTGCTGACCGTGAAGTAGCGCGCCTGCGTTCCCGCCTCGAGCGCCCCGGTCCAACGGCCGGGGCGCGTTAGTTTGCGGACATGTCGTGGACCGGCCTCATCCTGTCGCTCATCGGGCGCGCCCTGCGCAATCCGGCGCTCGCGCTCGATCTGCTGCGCATGGCGTGGCGCTTTCGCGCCATCGACTGGTACCGGCGGCCGCCGTTTCTGCCGCTGCCCCCCGCCGAGTATGTGCAGTGGCGGCTGTACACCGCGTACGGCGACGGGCACATCGTGCCTCCGGTTGACGACGTGATCGCGTACGCGCGATGGGCGGCGCGACAGCGGTGACACCGAGCGGCCTGCTCCGATGACCGATGAGGCGGGCTTTCGCACGCGGCTCGAAGCACAGGCGTACGGACTCGGCTTCGATCTCGTGGGTGTGGCCGCGCTCGGTGTCCCCGGAACGGTCGATCATTTCGATCGATGGCTCGAGGCGGGGTATCATGGCGAGATGGCGTACATGGCGCGCGGCGCGGAGCTGCGACGCGACGCGCGACGCCCCCATCCCGGTGCAACGCACGCGATCGTTGTCGGCATGCGCTACGGGGGTACGGAGCCCTCTGGCCCGATCGCGCGCTACGCACGAGGCGACGACTACCATGATGTGATGCGCGAGCGACTGCGCGCGTTGATTCCGTGGCTCGCCACGGAGCTGGGGCGCGCGATCGATGCGCGGCCGTACGTGGACAGCGGACCGCTGCTCGAACGGGACCTCGCGCGCCGCGCGGGGCTCGGCTGGTTCGGCAAGAACACCATGTTGATCAACCCGCGACAGGGCTCGTTCTTCTTTCTCGGCGCGCTGGTCGTGGATGTTGCGCTCCCGATCGACGCGCCCTTCGACGCCGATCGCTGCGGGTCGTGCACGCGCTGTCTCGATGCGTGTCCCACCCAGGCGTTTCCCGCGCCGCGCGTGCTCGATGCGACGCGGTGCATCAGCTACTGGACCATCGAGCATCGCGGTGAGATCCCCGCGCCCATGCGGGCACTGATCGGCGAGCTGCTCTTTGGCTGCGATATCTGCCAGGAGGTGTGTCCGTGGAATGTCCGCTTCGCGATGCCATCGCGTGAGCCGGCCTTCGCGCCGCGTGCTGCGGTGGCCGGAAAGGACGCGCGCACACTTGCAACCGAGTGGTTGGCGATGGACGAGGCGACGTATCGCGAGACGTTCCGCGGCAGCGCGATCACGCGCGCAAAGCTCGAGGGGGTGCGGCGCAACGCCGCGATCGTGCTGGAGAACCTGGAGCGCATGCCCGCGGGGAGTGCCTGATCGCGCGGCGCTCTGCGTGTGACCGGGCCGCCGGCGCCCGGTCGCGATCGACGCCGGCCTCGCAGCCCTTCAAGGGGTCAGAGTCCTTGAACCGGGGTCCCTTTCAAGGGGTCAGAGTCCTTGAACTCGGTCCGTCACGGTGGGGGGGCGTCCAACTTTCAAGGGGTCAGAGTCCTTGAACACCCTGCACCGGGTCCACGCTTCAAGGGGTCCTTCAAGGGGTCAGAGTCCTTGAACACCCTGCATCGGGTCCACGCTTCAACGGGTCAGAGTCCTTGAACACGGTCCGTCACAGGCCTCGCCAGAAGGCGCAACCGCCTGCACGCGTTCGGCTCCGCGGTCGACGCCTCCTCCACGGCTCTGTGCGTCGATCGCGCCGCGATGCAGCCATCCCTCGAACGGCCCGGAGAGCGCAACCGTCATTGCGCTCGCCGCATGCGCCAAGCGGAGGGTGCGTTGCCTCGCGGCATGCCGAGCTCGCATGCTCGCGTTCAAGGACTCTGACCCCTTGATTGGTCGCGGTCGCGCACTCGCCTTCAAGGACTCTGACCCCTTGATTGGTCGCGGTCGCGCACTCGCGTTCAAGGACTCTGACCCCTTGATCGAAAATCCCCTTCAAGGACTCTGACCCCTTGATTGCGGCTACGCCTGGTTCTCCGGCAGCAACCGCTCGACGATGATCACGTCCCGCCATGCCCCGTCGAGCTGCGCGTGCCGCTCGTACACACCCACCTCGCGAAAGCCATGCCGCGCACAGAGTGCACGTGACGCCGCGTTCTCGGGGAAGATGCGGGCAACGATCTTCCACACCCCCACCTCCCCGCACGCCTCCACAAACGCGCCCATCAGCGTATCGCCCACGCGTCGGCCACGCGCCGCCTCGGCGACGTACACGGAGTAGTCGGTAATCCCGGCGTAGCACGCGCGACTGCGATACGTCCCGCCGCGAATCCAGCCGAGCATCTGCCCCGTTCCATCGGTCGCCACGAGAAAGGGGAAGCGCGTCGCCACCGGATCGTCCCACCACTGCAGCACCTCGGCCGGGCTGCGCGGCACGGTCTCGAACGTCGCGAGGCGACTGCGAATGCCATCATTGTAGATCGAGGCGATCATCGGGGCGTCGGTGCGCACCGCTGCACGGACGATCACCGCATCGGCATCGGGAATCACCTCGGGCGCGACGGCGGGCGACGCCAGCGGCAAGAGCGGCACGTCGATGGCCGCCACAGCGGAGGGCTGTACTGCAGCGACAAGCGAGAAGCGGTCATTTCCGAAGAGCATGTCGGATCATGTCGTGCGGCGGTCCGGTGCGCGAGGGGACGTGCCCCCCTCGCCGTGGGTCGCACTCGCGACAACCTTAGCTACCATGCCTCGTACACCCGCCTGGACTCCCAGCGCCGAGCAGCAGGCGCTCTGGCCCGCGCGCTCCGGGAACGTGATCAACGGCGTGGGCGAGGCACGCGTGCGACGCCCCTCACCGGTGTACTGGCACGACCCCGATGTCACTGCGCACGGTCCGCTGCAACGCTGGTTTCTCGCACGACTGACACCGCCCGTGCTCGCCGCACGCGCGGAGCGCATCGCCGCGAGCGAGGTGCCACTTGCCCCACTCGCCGCAACACCGACGCCGCGCACCGCGGACGAGTGGACGGCCCGTGTGCGCGCGGTGGCACGCGAGGCCGGCGCCGACGCCGTCGGCATCGCGGAGATGCAGCCGCACTGGGTCTTCGAGGGGCACGAGGTGGTGCAGCGATGGGTCATCGTCATCGCCGTGCGGCACGACTGGGAGGCCCTTCGCACCGCGCCACACGACCCCGCGGCCGCAGAAGTCATTCGCCAGTACGGCCGTGGCATTCGCGTGGCCAAAGCCATTGCCAGCGCGATTCGCGGAGACGGACACGATGCGGTACCGCAGGGCGGACCGATGGCCTACCCGATGCTGCTGATCCCCGCGGCGATCGCCGCCGGCCTCGGTGAACTCGGCAAGTACGGCTCGCTCATTCACCGCACACTCGGGTCGAACTTCCGCCTCGCGTGCGTGCTGACCGACATTCCGCTCGTCGCGAGCACGCCGGATGACTTCGGTGCGGACGACTTCTGCACACGCTGTCGGGCCTGCGCCGATGCCTGCCCACCGCAGGCGATTGGCGCGGAAAAGCAGCTCGTGCGCGGTGCGCACAAGTGGTACGTGGATTTCGATCGCTGCCTCCCCTTTTTCAACGAACATCAGGGGTGCGCGATCTGTCTTGCGGTCTGTCCCTGGAACTATCCCGGCGTGGCGAAGCGGCTCGTCACCAAACTCGCGACCCGTCGCGCGCGGCGTGCTACCGCGCGTGACGGTGCATGAGCTCCACCAGCTCGTCGACCATCGCGTCACCCGCTTCGCCACCGGTGCGCATGGCCTGCGTGGCGCAGTGCTTGAGGTGATTGCGCAGCAATTCGCGCCCCACGCTGCGCAGCGCTTCCTGCACCGAGGCCACCTGCGTGAGGATGTCGGCGCAGTACCGATCGTCGTCGATCATCTTCTGCAGCCCGCGCACCTGCCCCTCGATCCGGCGCAGACGCGTGAGATTGCGTGCCTTGGCATCGGCGTCGACCGCCACCGCGTGGCGCGCGTCCGTGGGTACGCCACAGCCGCAGCCGACGGCCGTGTCGTCGGCAGCGTGCTGCATCGCGTCGATCACCTCGCTGTCCACTCCCATCGTCGTCTCTCCGGTCACGAGATGCGCGCCGAGCGCAGGCGCAAACTGTTGCCCACCACGCTCACCGAGCTGAACGCCATCGCCGCGCTGGCCAGGATCGGGCTCAGCAACACACCAAAGGCGGGGAAGAGCGCGCCCGCGGCAACGGGAATACCGATCACGTTGTAGATGAAGGCCCAGAAGAGATTCTCACGCATGGTGCGCGTGGTGCGTCGCGAGAGCGCAATCGCCTGTGCGACGCCACGGAGCTCGCCCCGCATGAGCACCACGTCCGCGGCATCGATGGCGATGTCCGTGCCCGTACCGATGGCCATCCCCACATCGGCTTGCGCGAGCGCCGGCGCATCGTTGATGCCATCGCCGACCATCGCCACGACCTGACCTGCTGCCTTCCGTCGCGCGACGTCGGCGACCTTGCCATCGGGGAGCACGCCGGCGACCACCTCATCCACCCCTGCGGCCTGTGCGATGGCGCGTGCCGTGCGCTCAGTGTCGCCGGTGAGCATCACCACCGTGAGCCCCATCGCATGCAATCGGGCGATGGCATCACGCGAGCCCGCCTTGATCGGGTCGGCCACAGCGAGGACGGCCGCGAGCACACCATCAACGGCGACAAACACAGGTGTCGCCCCCTCGCTGGCCCATGTATCGGCCTGGCCTGCGAGCGGTGCAACGTCGATCGACCAATCGGCCAGCAACGCCGCGGAGCCCACCACCACGCCCATGCCCTCGACAATGCCGTGTGCGCCGCGACCGGTCACCGACTGGAAACTCTCCGGTGCGCCTGGTGTGATGCCGCGCGTGGCCGCCGCCGTCACGATCGCCTCGGCGAGCGGGTGTTCGCTGCGCGACTCGAGCGAGGCAAGGGCGCGCCAGAGGCGCTCGCGCTGCGCGGGTGCGGTCCATGCGAGTGTGGTCTGCTCGGCCGTCACGGCCGGGCGACCCTCGGTGATGGTGCCCGTCTTGTCGAGCACCACCGTGGTGACGTCACCCAAGCGCTGCAGCGCCTGCCCGCCCTTGATGAGAATGCCGAGCTGCGCGCCGCGCCCGGTGGCCACCATGATGGCGGTTGGCACGGCGAGCCCCATCGCACACGGACAGGCGATGATGAGCACCGCCACCGCCGCGGCGAAGGCGCGCACGAGCGGCGCGGTGTCGGCCAGCAGATACCACGCACCAAAGGTGAGCATGGCCAGCAGCAACACCACCGGCACGAACACGGCGCTGATGCGATCGGCCAGATGTTGCATGGGGGCGCGCGTTCCCTGCGCGTCGCGCATGAGTCGCACGATCTGCGCGAGCACGCTGTCCGCACCGACGGTGGTCGCGCGATAGCGGAACGCGCCCGTCCGATTGACAGTGCCGCCGATGACGCGCGCACCGCTCCCCTTGGTCACCGGCATCGATTCACCGGTGAGCATGCTCTCGTCGACGGCGCTTTCGCCATCGAGCACCACGCCGTCGACGGGGAGCCGTTCGCCGGGGCGCACGAGTACGACGTCATCGCGCTCGACCGTGTCGATGGGGGCGTCGACGATCTGGCCGAAGCGCTCCACCCGCGCCGTGGACGGACGGAGGTGCACGAGCGCGCGCAGCGCACCGGCGGTTTCCGTCTTCGCGCGCGCCTCGAACATGTTGCCCGTGAGCACGAAAGCGATGATGAGCACCACCGCTTCGTAGTAGACATCGGGGGCGACACCGCGCGCCGTGAAGAAATCCGGCGTGATGGTGGCCACGAGCGAGTAGACGAACGCGGCGAGTGTCCCCACGGCCACGAGCGTGTTCATGTCGGCCGCGCGATGG
>JALOPS010000201.1 GCA_025453745.1 Gemmatimonadaceae bacterium | reverse complement strand
GTGCAGTTCGACGAGGAGACCGGGGCGTCGACGGTGCACGCCGTGAGTGCCGCCGCCTCCGGACGCGAGGCGATCGGTGACGACGCCCTGGCTCTGGCTGGTGCCTTCGAGGACGAATCCTGATGGCGACGTTGCGCACGTGGCCCACCCATCGCTCGATCGACGGGCCGTTCCCGCTCGCCAGCGACGACATTGCCGGACTCAACGCCGTCTTCACGGAGGCGTTCAGCGATCGCTATCGGAAGGATGGCATGCAGGGCGTGCGCGTGCCGCCGTTGCATCACGGCATCTGGCGCTACGCCATCGCCGACGCGGCCGATGGTGCCCTTGGCTGGCGCGATGAACGTGACCGCATTGTCGCCTTCAACATCGTGCATCGCTCCGGGCGCGAAGGGTGGATGGGCCCTCTCTGCGTGCATCCCGAACTGCAGAGCCTCGGCCTGGGCAAGGAGATCGTCCGCACGGGAATCGACTGGCTCAAGGAGCGCGACGCCCGCGTCATCGGGCTCGAGACGATGCCCCGCACGATGGACAACATCGGCTTCTACTCGTCGCTCGGCTTCCTGCCGGGAACGCTCACGGTCACGCTCACGCTCGAGGCGCGCGCCGCCGAGCGCCCGGTGCGTCTCCTGAGCGCGCTCGCCGAACCGGCGCGCGAGCAGATGATCGCCCGCTGTCATGCGCTGCTCGACACACTGGCCCCCGGCTACGATTTCTCGCGCGAGCTCCGGCTCACCGATCGACTCGCCCTCGGGGACACGCTGCTGCTCGGCGACGGCGATGCACTCGACGGCTTTGCACTCTGTCACGCCGCGCCGCTGGTGGAGGGGCGTGGTCGTGACGAGTTGCGCGTGCTCAAGGTCGCCCTGCGCGATCCGGAGCGCGACCTCGAAGCGTTTACGCGAGGCCTGGGCGAGCTGGCCCGTACGAGCGGCGCACGCCGCGTCGCGATTCGCGTGCAGAGCGAATACCGCGCACTCTACCTGCATCTGATGCGGTTGGGTGCGCGCGTGCGATGGACCGATCTGCGCATGGCGCTTGCGGGCCATGAGGAGCGCCCGCCCGCGGCCGGGCTGGTGCTCTCGAACTGGGAGATCTGACTCCGCCGGTTGCCCCATGTCCTCCCGCGCGTCCCTGTCGTACATTGCTCATCAGGTCTTCGCGGGGACGTAGCGCTCATTCCTTGAGCCGATACGTGTCTACTGCAGTCTGGACCTTGTCGCGCGGCCGTCACGCCCCAGTGCGGGGAAGGCGAAAGTACGGCGTGGTCCCCCATTCGTTTCGAATGGGCTTCAAGAATCACCGCTGCGTCACCGCAACTCGTGCGAATGCTCCGTTCACCTCCGGTGAGCGGAGCATTCGTGCATTGGCACTGGTGTGATACACGCGGTAGCGTTCATAGGACTCACGGTCTTTCAGAGTTGGAACGTCCGGTCTGCCTGCGGGGTTACTCCCGTGTATCGCAGGGTAATGTCGTGGCGGCCGACGGGCACTCTCCCATCGGCCGCCGTCGTGTCCCCGGTCGGGGGCACGCCGTCGTCCGCTTCCCACACACGCATGGCACAGGTCACGGTGTGGCGCCGGTTGCGCTTCAATGCTGCGCATCGCGTCCACAATCCCGCGTTGTCAGAGGCCGAGAACAAACGCCTCTTCGGCAAGTGCAACAATCCCAACTGGCATGGCCACAACTATGAGCTCGAAGTGGCCGTCAAGGGCGAGATCGATCCGGTCATCGGCTACGTGATCGACTTGAGCACCATCAAGGAGATCGTCGAGCGCGAAGTGATCGATCAGGTCGATCACATGAACGTGAACCTCGATGTGCCGTGGCTCTCGGGGGTCAATCCGACCACCGAGAATCTCGTGGTGCGCTTCTGGGAGCGCATCGCCCCGGCCATTGCCCCGGCGCAGCTCGTCACGCTGCGGCTGCGGGAGACCGAGAACAACTATGTCGAGTACTCTGGAGAGTGAACGGATGATTCGCCCCGCATCGGCCGTCCTGGCCACGATCAACGAGCCGGATGCCGTCGCGTCGCTGGCGCCGGAGGAGATGACGGAGTTCGAAGGGCTCATCCGCCGGCAGCTCGAACTCATCGGCGAGGATCCGGATCGCGAGGGACTCGCCAAGACACCCAATCGCGTCGCCAAGGCCCTCTCGTGGCTGACGCGCGGCTATGAGCTCGATCCGCGCGCGGTCATCGGCGACGCGGTCTTCGAGGAGGACACGGAGAACATGGTGATGGTGCGCGACATCGAGCTCTACTCGATGTGCGAGCATCACATGCTGCCGTTCTTCGGACGCGCGCACATCGCGTACATCCCCAACGGCAAGATCGTCGGGCTCTCCAAGCTGCCGCGCGTCGTCGAAGTGTTCGCACGCCGCCTGCAGGTGCAGGAGCGGCTCACCGAGCAGATCGCCGATGCCGTGCAGGATGTCCTCGATCCGCGCGGCGTGGGCGTGGTCATCGAGGCGGTGCATCTGTGCATGATGATGCGCGGCGTCGAGAAGCAGAGCTCGAAGACCATCACCTCCTCGCTGCGCGGCGTCTTCCGCGACGATGCGCGCACACGGAGCGAGTTCCTGCGCCTCGCGCACCACCGGAGCGAGGGCTTCTGATGACGGGCCCCGACGGCGCGCGTCCGCTTGCGGATCGCACGGCCGTCGTCACGGGCGGCACGCGCGGCATCGGCTGGGCCGTCGCGCGTGCGCTCGCCGGGGCAGGGGCGCACGTGGTGCTCGTGGCGCGCGGACGCGAGGCCCTCGACGCCCGAGTCGCCGCCCTGGGCGAGGCCAGCGCCATCGCGTGCGATGTCACGCACCCGGACGACGTGGCGCGCGCCGTCGATGCCCTGGTGGCGCATCCGCGCGGCACGCCCGATCTGCTCGTCAACAACGCGGGCCTCTTTCCGCTCGCGCGCATCGACGCGACGTCGGTCGCGCAGTTCCGCGACGCGATCGAGGCCAACCTCGTCGCACCCTTCCATTTCGTGCACGCGCTGCTGCCGGCCATGCGCGCGCGAGGACGTGGGCACATCATCACGATCGGGTCGGTCGCCGATCGCACCGCCTTCCCCGAAAATGCGGCATACGCCGCGGGGAAGACGGGGCTGCGCGCAATGCACGAAGTGCTGCGCCTCGAAACGCAGGGGTCGGGCATTCGCACATCGCTCGTCTCGCCCGGACCGGTCAACACCTCGCTCTGGGATCCCATCGACCCGGACCAGCGTCCCGGCTTTCCGCCACGCCGCGCGATGTTGACCGCAGAGGCCGTGGCCGACGCGGTGCGCTATGTCGCCACGTGCGACGCGGACACGAACATCGACGAGCTGCGCCTCTCGCGCGCCTGACGTCGTGCACCTGGACCTGGTCGATGTCCTCCGCTGCCCGGCGCCGCACGCCGACGGCTGGCTCGTCTGTGCGACGACCGACACGCGCGGTCGCATCCTGCACGAAGGATGGTTGGGCTGCCCCATCTGCCAGGCGCAGTATCCGGTGCGCGACGGCGTCGTCGACATGGGCGAGCCCATCGGGTCGCCGAGTCAGGCGCCACCGCGCGACGACGATGTCGTGCGTCTCGCCGCCGCACTCGACCTGGTGTCGCCAGGGCGACTCGTTGTCCTGATGGGTGCGTGGGCCGCATATGCGGCCGCACTGTCGACCATCGTCCCCGTGCGCCTCGTCTGCATCGATACCATGGAGTCTGTTCCCGAAGTCGATGACATCGTCATCGCGCAGATGCGCGGTGCATCCGCCCGCAGCGTGGCACGCGGACAGGTTGACGGGATCGCCCTCGACGCCGCACATGCCACCGCGATGCAGCGCGACGCCGCCGTACACGCGTTGCGCGCGCAGGGGCGCCTCGTGTTGCCGGCGACCATCGCGATGCCCGACGGCGTCACGCGCCTGACCGGTGACGACGAGCTGCACGTCGGTGTCCGCGGTGCCGTCGAGTCGGTCCCCGTCTCCCTCGCGCGGCGCCGGGCGCCATGACGCACCGCCGACGGCGCGCGCTCGCAACCGCCGTGATCACCGCCGTGATCACCGCCATGTTCGCGGCCCCGCTCCACGCGCAGTACCACCGGCCGAATGTCGCCCTGCTCGCCGCGGAGACCGTCGGTGGCGCCGCGCTCTTTGCCGCGAGCGATCACGTGCTCGACTCGCCATCGCCCTGGACGCAGGACGGCCGAGGGTATCGCCGGCGCCTGGATGTGCGGCTGGTCCAGTTCGGCGTGGCCAACCTCACCGAACAATCGCTCTTCGCCCTGGTGAACGACGACGGGCGCTTCCATCCGTGCACGGACTGCCGCGGGTGGCGCGCGCGTACGCGACACGTGCTGCGCGAAAGCGCGTTCGCCCACGATGCCAGCGGCGCGCGTCGCCTCGCGTGGCCGGTCGTCGCTGGGGCCATCGCCGGCGCCGCGGCATCGGCACCGCAACTGCCGAGCGACTATCGCCTCTCGTGGATCCTCACGCGGCCGCTGACCACGATCGGTGCCCGCGTGGCGCTCTTCACCTGGTACGAAATCGCTCCGACGGCGCTTGGCGGCCGTCGGGGCGTCCGCTGACGCCGCGCCTGTCGCGCTACTCGTCGCTGCTGTACAACCGGTCGATCACCGCCTTGTACGCGGCATCCACCACACGTCGCTTCACGCTCAGCTTGGGCGTCAGTTCGCCGCGCTCGATCGTGAACTCCTGGCCCAGATAGCCGAACTTCTTCGGCATCTCGAAGCTCGCCAGCCCCGAGAGCATCGAGCGCAGTTCGCGGTCCATCATCGCCTGGAACTCGCCGTCGCTCACGAGCTGCTCGAGTGACTGTCCGGCGCGCCCGTGCGCCTCGGCCCACTTGGCCGCCGACTCGCCGTTGGGCACCACGAGCATGATCGGGAACTTGCGCTTGTCGCCGATCATCACCGCTTGCGAGACGTACTTGTTCGTGCGCACGCGGTTCTCGATCGGTTGCGGGGCGATGTTCTTGCCGCCGGCGGTGACGATGATGTCCTTCTTGCGATCGGTGATGCGGAGGTACCCATCCTCGAGGACGCCGATGTCGCCGGTCTTGAACCAGCCGTCGGCGTCGATCGTCTCCGCGGTCGCCTGCGGCTTGTTGTAGTACCCCTTCATGATGTGCGGCCCGCGCGAGCAGATCTCGCCATCGGGCGCGATCCACACCTCCACACCCGGAATCGGCTTGCCCACCGTTCCGATGCGGAACGCGGCCGGCGTGTTGACCGCGATGACGGGTGAGGTCTCCGTGAGCCCGTACCCTTCGAGGATGGTGAGCCCCGCGGCGTAGAAGAACTTGTTGATCTCCGGCGAGAGCGGCGCGCCGCCGGAAACGAAGTAGCGCATGCGACCACCGGTGCGCGCCTGCAGTTTGGAGAACACGAGCTTCGTCGCGATCGCGTACTGCACGCCGAGCAGTCCGCCTGGCGTACGACCCTTGAGCCGTTCGGTGGCCCAGGCGTCGCCCACACCGCGCGCCCAGAAGAAGAGTTTCTGCTTGAGCGCGCTCCCCGTCGTCGCCCCTTCGAGCACGCGCGCGTAGATCTTCTCGTACAGCCGCGGCACCGACATCATCACGGTCGGCCGCACCTCGAGCATGTTCTGCGCGACCGTGTCGATCGAGTCGGCGTAGGCGATCGAGACGCCCTGCGAGAAGAGCATGTAGTCGCCGCACCGCTCGAAGACGTGGCTCAGTGGCAAAAACGACAGCGCCACGTCCGTCGCCTGGAACTGGATCGAGCGCGCCCCCGACAGGGCGTTCGTGGTGAAGTTGCCGTGTGTCAGCATCACGCCCTTGGGTTCACCCGTGGTCCCCGACGTGTAGATGAGCGTGGCCACCTCGTCGACGCCGACCGCCAGCGCATCCGCCTTGTGCCGGGCGAGCCGGTCGGGCGTGGCATGCTTGGCGCCGAGCTCTTCGAGTTCATCGAGCGTCAGTTCGCAGCCGGTGTAGCGCGTGCTGCCGAATCCGATCACGTGCTGCACGCCCGGGATCTCTTCGCGGATCGCGGCGATCTTGGCGGCTTGTGCCTCGGTGGACACGAAGATCGCGCACGCGCCGGAATCGTTGAGGATGTAGGGAATCTGCTCGGCGGGGAGCGTGGGATAGACCGGGACATCGGTGATGCCGGCCGTCAGGCACCCGTAGTCGGTGTACACCCACTCGGGTCGATTCTCCGACAGGATCGCCACGCGATCCCCGGTGCGGATGCCGAGCGCCGAGAGACCGAGCGAGACGCGCTGCACGTGTTGCAGCAGTTCGGCGTGCGAGATCGGCACGTAGCGGCCGTCACGCCGCACCTGCAGTGCATCGGGGCGATGGTACCGCTCGACGGCGGAGAAGAAGAGTGCGTTGACCGTCGTCGCATCCGGCCCGGGACCGCCGTAGGCGTACGTCGCGGCGCTGGCGCCGGCGGGCATGGACGGGGATGTCGCACGCGCAGGCGCGGACGGGGAGGGACCGAGCGTGGTCGCCATGGCAGGACCTCCGATGGTCGGAGGGTGATCGATGCGGTGGGCAGCGCGCCGCGAAGCGGGCGCCGTTGGTCGGGAAGCATCATCGCCACCCGCGACAGGGGCAATCCCCGGATGGGGACGGACGGCTCAGGGACGCCGAACGAGAACCTGGAAACGGAACGGACTTCCCGTCACGGGCTGCCCGCGGTACGTCGCGCGCGCCTCCACCGTGACGGTCTCAACGGCCGCCGCGACGCGCGTCCCCCGCGCACGCAGCGCGCGCCCCGCCTCGCCCTGCGTGTCGGTGGTGTCTTCCGTGCTGGACCGCCGCGGATTCCCATCGCGATTGACCAGGAAATACGTCTGCGTCGTGTCGTTCGTCGGGTTCGCCGGTCGCGTGATCGCGTACCGCACGATCCATCGCTGCACCGGTCGTGCTGTCGCGCTGTCCGTGTTGGCCAGGATGACGGGCAAGTTGGGCGACAGGTTGCCGGTGATGCTGCCGACGGTGGTATCGCGATCGATCGTCGGGGCGACGATGAGCGTGTCGGCGGTGCGCCCCGCGCTGCGCTGCAGCCGAGTCGGGCGCGGCACCACGACGATGCCTCCGTCCGGACGCCCCTGCGCCGGCGAGACGGCCTGCAGCTCGTCCGACGCACGCGCAATCACGCGGATCGGCTGCACGGTGATCGAGTCGCCGCGCACGAAGCCGCGCAGCGAATCGACGCGTACGCGACGACGGTTCGCACTGTCGGGCACGAGAAAACGCACCGGCACGTCCGCCAGCGTCTCGCCGCTGACGTTGCGCACGATCGCGCGCAACGGCACCGAGTCGCCGCGTTCGTTGCGGAGCACATCCCCCTGCACCACCGATGGCCAGGCGAACGGCTCGAACTCGATGGCCGCCGGGGTGTCGGGTGCCGTGTCGGGCTGCACGCACCCGGACGTCGCGGCCATCAGCAGCGCCGTCACCACCCGCCGTGCGCCACTCATGCGCCGTCGAAGCGCTCGGCGAGCAGCGTCGCGAGGTTCACGTAGGCCTGGCTCGCCGGGTCCGACGGCGCGCGCAGCACCACCGGCTGCCCCGCCGCGAACGCGTCGGCCGCCGCCGGCGAGCGCGGCACGCGCATGGGAAAGACGAGATGCTGCGGAAGATGCTGCGCCACGTACTGTACTACCCGCTCAGCGCCAGCTCCGGGTTCACCCGCACCAGCTCCTGAATCGAGCGGAGAATCTGCGGCGTCGTCTGCAGGGCGAGCGGCTCGCATTGGAGCGGAAGCACCGCATGCTGGGTGCCAAGCAGCACCTGTCGGGTGATCGCGCCCAGTCCCGGCGGCGTGTCGACCACCACCACATGGCACCGCTCGCGCGCGAGATGCAGGAGATCGTCCAGCACATGCGTGCTGCCGATCTGCTGTTGAAAGGCGAAGTGATCGGTCTCGTCGCTGACCGACCCCGCGAGAATCACGCGCAACCACGGCAGCGCGGTGGGCAACAGCACGTCACGCAAACTGTGTCGATCAGCAGCGTCTTCAGGCCGCGTCGCGCAAACGCCGCTGCGAGATTGACCGCGGTCGTGGTCTTGCCGACTCCTCCCTTCTGGCTGACGATGGAGACAACGCGTCCCACGTCAGGGCTCGAGGATCGCGGACTCGAGCGCTCCGGCGCTCGCGCTCATCGATGCCTCGCGCACGCGCAACTGCTCGAGCGTGACACGCGCGTGGTCCACCCAGCGCGCGCTCTCGCCGGTCGCCGGCGCCGTCGCGATGAAGGCCTCGAGATGACGGACCGCGCCGCGCACGTCGCTCCGCTTGAGCAGCAGGAACGCGATGCCGTAGTGCGCACCCGCCAGCGACGGATCGGCCTCCAGTGCGCGCCGATAGTGGCGGATCGCCTCGTCGGGCTGTCCCGTCTTCGAGAGCAGGATCGCAAAATTCTGCAGCACCTTCGGGTCGTTCGGTCGATCGCGCAGGGCGAGACGGTACGACGTCGTCGCGCCGCTCGTGTCGCCGGCACTCTCGAGCGCGAGCGCTTCGGCCAGAAAATCCACCGGACCCGAGGGGCGCGATGGTTCATCACCGAAGAGACGACGCAGCCAGGACATGCGATGGGCAGGGAAGGGTTGGGATTGCAAGCAAGTTGACGGGGCGCACCGCCGATCACAAGCGCGTTGCCGCACACCGCTTCCCCCCTCTGCAGGGGTGGGGTAGGATCAGGGGCATCAGGCGCGTCGGTGCCGATGCGTGTCGCTCTCGAGATCAAGGCAGAGGTCGCATGTCCCCGCGTAGCGCCGCCGCATTCGACCCTGCCAAGGGTGTCCTCCTCGTCGATTGGCCGCTCTTCGGCGAGCTCTCGCGTGCGCTCGCCGTCAAGGTCGCACGCGAATACGACCCCGAGCTGGTCGTTGGCATCGCGACGGCTGGCGTCGTCCCCGGTGCAGTGATCGCCGGGCTGCTCGATCGGCCCTTCCACTCGATCCTTGTCAGTCGCCGCTTCCGTACCGAGCGGGTGCGCGACACGCCGGCCGTCTTCGGGCAGGCGCCGTCGGATGTACGCGGCAAGCGCGTGCTCCTCGTCGACGAGACGTGCGACTCGGGCGATACGCTGCGACTGGCGGTGGCCGCACTCGTGAACGCCGGCGCCAGCGAAGTGCGCACGGCGGTGAGCTTCCGCACGGGGAGCTACGCCCCCGATTTCCACGGGCTCGCGACCGAAGCGTCGATCGTGCTGCCGTGGGATCGCGAGATGTTCGTCGATGGCGAGCTGGTCGCCAATCCCCGCTACGAGGGGATCGACCTGACCTGACGCGCCCTCAGGCGCTGGCGGCCGCGCGGTCCCAGTCGGTGCCGCGTTCCATCGCCTCGTACACATAGGCGAGCACGTCGGGGCTGGCGATGAGCCAGCGGCACTGCTCGGCGCCTGCGGCGCGGCACTCCACTTCGAGCGCGGCAAGTGGCGCGCCCGCGATCTCGCCGAGCAGTCCGGCCCACAGTCCCGTGCTCACGTGGCAGCTCGGCTGCCCTGACGGCTCGAGATGCACGGGGGCTTCGATCCAGTCCGGTGACGAGAGCGACAGCACCGACTCGCCGATCGACTCGATGGTGAGCGTGCCCCAGCCGTCTGCCGCCAGGAATTCCGCGAGCAGGGTGGGGAAGCGCTGATCGCCGAGCTGCGCGGGTGGCGCCTCGTGTCGCTGGGCGAGCCATTCGGTGAATTGCACATGCAGCGCCTGGCCGGCGGCATAGCCCGCATCACGCATCGTCTCCGCCAGCGCCGCATCGTGTCGCGCGGCACCGTGCAGTGCCTGCAGGAACGCCGCCGACAGGGGCAGGCGCGCAGCGGACATGGGGGAGAGGGCAGTGATGCTCATGCTGGGCTCGTGACGGGGACCGGTGGGCAAGCTACCACGATGGCTGCCTGAGGGACGCCCGCGAGGGGCGCCGGGTCACGCCGCCGCACCGGCGCGCGCGAGCAGTTCGGCCTCATCGATCACCGCGACGCCAAGCTGCGTGGCCTTCTCGAGCTTGCTCCCCGCGTCCGCACCGGCGACAACGAGATCGGTCTTCTTCGAGACGGAGCTCGTCACCTTGCCGCCGAGTCGTTCGATGAGCGCGGTGGCCTCGCCGCGCGAGAGCGTGGGCAGCGTGCCCGTGAGCACGATCGTCTTGCCGGTAAACGGCCCTTCCGCCACCACGGCATTCGGCTCGTCCATGCACACACCGTGTGCGGCGAGCGCATCCACGAGTGCGGCCCCGGTGTCGCTCGCGAAGAAATCCACCACCGACTGCGCGATCGCCTCGCCGATGCCGTGGATGGCGTTGATGTCGGCCACCGTTGCCGCGCGCAGCGCCGGCATCGTGCCGAATTGCCGTGCGAGCAATCGCGCCGCCGTCTCACCCACATGCCGAATGCCGAGCGCAAAGAGCAGCCGCGAGAGCGGCTGCGCCTTCGACGCGGCGATGGCCTGCACGAGGTTGCGCGCACTCGTCTCCGCGAAGCGGTCGAGCGCGGCGAGCTGATCGTCCGAGAGATCGTACAGGTCGGCCGCTGTTGCGATCAGCCCGGCGTGCAGCAACTGCTGGATGCGCTCGTAGCTCAGCCCCTCGATGTCCATCGCCTTGCGCGAGGCGAAGTGCACGATTCCCTCGAGCTGTCGGCCCGGACACCCGATGTTCGGGCAGAAGCGGAGGATGCCACCGGCATCCAGCTCCACCGGCGTCGCGCACGACGGACACACCTCCGGGAACCGCCACGCGTGCTGCGAACCGTCGCGCTTCGACGGATCGGGCCCGAGCACGCGCGGAATCACGTCGCCGGCGCGCACGACCTGCACGACATCGCCTTCGCGCAGATCTTTCGCCTTGACCTGCTCGAAGTTGTGGAGCGTGGCATACGTCACCGTGGCGCCACCCACCTCCACCGGCCTCAGCACCGCGTACGGGGTGAGCGCCCCAGTACGACCAACGCTCACCATGATTTTCTCGAGCACCGTCGTCGCGATATCCGGCGCGAACTTCCGCGCGATCGCCCACCGTGGCGTGCGGTCGTTCCGCACGCCGGCTTCGAGCTGCAGCGCCACGTCGTCCGCCTTGATCACGCCGCCATCGATCGCGAAGCCGAGCGTGGCACGCTGGGTGAACTCGATGTCGTGTGCCCACTCGGCGATCTCCCCGAGCGTGTGGCACTGCCGCGCGAGCGGCGCGACGGGAATGCCCCACCCGCGCAACTGCTCGAGCAGTGCCCACTGCGATCGCGCGGGCGTCGTGCCGTCGGGGAGCACTGCCTGATAGCCGAAGAAGCGCAGCGGACGCGACGCGGTGATGCGCGTGTCGAGCTGTCGCAGTGAGCCGGCGGCGGAGTTGCGCGGATTGACGAACGGGGGCTCGCCGTGCGCCGTCCGCTGCGCGTTCAACTGCTCGAAGTCATCGAAGCGCAGATACACCTCGCCCCGGATCTCCATGAGCGGCGGATGTCCCGTACCGGCGAGCCGGAGCGGCACGTCGCGGATCGTGCGCACGTTGGCGGTCACATCTTCGCCGGTGGTGCCGTCGCCGCGCGTGGCGCCGCGCACCAGCACGCCGTCCGCATACGTGAGGCTGATCGCCGCGCCATCGATCTTGAGCTCGACCGAGTAGCCGCTCGTGCGCACGCGCTCGCCGACCAGGCGCACGAGGGAGCCCTCCCACTTCGCGACCTCATCGTCGTTCATCGCATTGTCGAGCGACATCATGCGCACGAGGTGCAGGTGTTCGCCCAGCGCGGACTGCACCGCCACGCCCACGCGCTGCGTGGGTGAATCGGGCGTGCGCAGCGAGGGGTCGTCGGCCTCCAGCGCTTCGAGCTCCCGGTAGAGCCGATCGTACGCCGCGTCGCTCAATGAGGGGGCATCGGCGCGGTAGTACTCGAGCCCCGCCTGCGTGAGCACCGCACGCAACAACGCCGCCCGCGCCGAGGGTGTCGGCGTGGCGGGCGGCGATGCGAGCAGATCGGCCGCGGTCGGCGGCGTCGCCGAGCGTGCGGACATCACGCGATCAGTCGGCCTTCGCCTCGGCCTCGTCGGCAGCCTCACCGCCGCCGCCCTGCATCAGATACTGCTCGATGAAGAAGAGATTGGCCTCGCCGGCGCGCTTGACCATGCGCAGCAGGTTGTCCATGCTCGCGACCTCTTCGCGCTGCTCGTTGACGAACCACTCCAGCGCGTTCTTGGAGAGGTGGTCGCTCTCCTTGATCGCCAGATCGACGATGCCGTTGATCTGCTTGGTGACCTTCAGTTCGCTCTTGAGCGCGAGCTCCACCGCCTCGGCGGCGTGCTGAAAGCGGGCCTGCGGCGCCGGAATGGCCGGGATCGCGAGTTCACCGCCCGCATCCATCAGGTACTTCACGAAGCGCATCGCGTGGTCGCGCTCCTCGCTGGCCTGCTTGTAGAAGTGCTTCGCGAGCATCGGCAGCCCTTCGCCGTCGAAGTAGGCTGCGACTTGCACGTACTGATTGGAGGCAGAGAGCTCGTTGCCGACCTGCTCGTTGAGGGCGGCGACCATCGCGTCGGAGAGCAGCATGGCAGAATCCTGGTGGTTCGGGACGATCAGGTGAACGGTCGCTGGGAATCTACGCGTTCGACTCCGCCGGTCGAGCGACCTGCAGGGTCGGGCAAGCGGACCGTCCGCGTGTACCCTACTTGAGCCGGGCCAGCTCCGATTCGGCCGCCGCCTTGTACCGCTCGTCATTCGCGTCGATCAGCGCCGACGCCAGCGCGGCCTCGTACGTCGTCCGCGCGTCGGCCGCGCGACCCATGTCACGGTACACGCGGGCGAGATCGAGTTTGTGGACCAGTCGGGTGGGCTCGAGTTGCACCGACTTCTCCATCATCGTGCGCGCCTTTTCCCAACTCGCCTCGTTGAACACCTGCGCACCGAGGAAGGTGCGCGCGAAGGCGCGCGTCAGACCGCTGAGCCGCATCACTTCGGCGTTCCAGACACCCAGCACATGCCAGGCGCCTGCGTGGTTGGGGTCGATGGCGACTGCGGCCTCCGCCGCGGCGCGCACCTCCTTGGCGAACTTCACCCGGTCGCGTGGCCCCGCCGCCAGCGCCGTGCGACCCAGCGCACGCGAGAGCTCGAAGTGCCCTTCGGCACCCTTGGGATTCACGTCCACCGCCGTTCGTGCATACCGCTCGGCGCGGCGATAGAGGCCGGTCCGCGCGGGCGCGTCGGTCATGAACTCGCCCACGTCGATGGCATCACGGGCGGCGCGCGTCAGCGCGTCGTAGTTGCGCGGCTCGACGGCCAACGCCTGCTCGTAGAGCGAGAGCGCCGCGCTTGCCCGCCGCGCGATGAACTCCCGGTCGCCGCGTGTGATCAGCTCGCGTGCCGACAGCGGCGCCGGCGGCGAGACCGTGGTCGATGGTTGGGCCGGCGACGGCGCACTGGCCACGACGAGCGCGACCGCCGCCGGCAGCGCGCGCGCGCCCAGGACGGTCAGGAAGCGCACGGCTCCCATGACTGCTCTCACCGATCTCTCCTCGCGGACTGGTCCGGTTGATGGCAATGTTCTCCCCCATGTTCGCACGCGAATGCATCGAGCGGAAGCGCGACGGTGGTCGCCTCTCCGCCACGGATTGGACGCAACTGATGCACGACTACGCGAGCGGACGCGTACCGGATTACCAGATGGCCGCACTCGCGATGGCGATCTGGTTTCGCGGCATGACCGACGACGAGACGGCCGCCCTCATGCAGGCGATGCTCGCCAGTGGAGCGCGTCTCGATTTCTCACACTTGCGCGCGCCGCGCATCGACAAGCATTCGACCGGCGGCGTGGGGGACAAGACGTCGCTCATTCTGGCCCCACTCGTCGCCGCGTGCGGCGTTGCGGTGCCGATGATGAGTGGCCGCGGGCTCGGGCACACGGGTGGTACCCTCGACAAGCTCGAGGCGATCCCCGGCTTTCGTACCGATCTCTCGCTGGAGCGCGCCCGACGCCAGGTCGAGGAGATCGGCTGTGTCCTGATCGGACAGACCGCCGAGATCGCGCCGGCGGACCGCAAGCTGTACGCGCTGCGCGATGCCACGGCGACGGTGGAGTCGATCCCGCTCATCGCCGCGAGCATCATGAGCAAGAAGCTCGCGGAAGGACTCACCGGGCTGGTGCTCGACGTCAAGCACGGCTCGGGCGCCTTCATGCCCGAGCGCGAGCGCGCACTCGCACTCGCGCAGCTCATGGTGGCGCTCGGCGCACAGCACGGCGTGCCGGTGGTCGCGCTGCTGACGGCGATGGATCGTCCCCTGGGGCGTGCGTGTGGCAATGCGCTCGAAGTCGAGGAGGCGATCATGGTGTTGCGCGGCGAGGGCCCTGCCGATCTGATCGAGGTGACCATGGCGCTCGCCATCGAGATGCTCTGCCTTGGCGAGGTGGCGCGCGATGCGGCCGACGCGCGCGCCCAGCTCGAGCACGCCATGGCGTCCGGGCGCGCGGCCGAACGGTTCGAGCCGGTGATTGCCGCACAGGGAGGCGACGCCGCGGTCGTCGCCGATCCATCGCGCTTGCCACAGGCGGCGGCGGTGGAGTTCTTCCGCGCGGACACGGCGGGAACGGTGCTCGAGATCCGGCCCCGCGAGATCGGGCTCGGCATCACCGCACTCGGCGGGGGCCGGAGCCGCGTGGAGGATGTCGTGGATCCGACCGTGGGTTTCGTGATCAGTGCGCGACCGGGAGATCGGGTGCGGGCGGGAGAGCCGTTGGCGACGGTGTTCGCGCGCGATGCCACGGGGGTCGCGAAGGGGATGTCGGCGCTGAGACTTGCGATCCGGATCGGAGAGGGCGAGGCGCGGGTTCTTCCGTTGATCGATGTTCGGGTGACGGCGGGTGGTACGGCGTGATCGCGCGCGCGTCGTTGGGGGCGCCGCCCCGTGGGCGCGCGCGTGCGCGTGGCGGGGTGCCCGCACGGGCGTACCCCGAGTCCGAGCGGAGCGGGGTTGTTCGTGGTGGCTGCGAGGCTAGCTTCCCGCCGTCCTTTCCACGGGTCTTTGCATGTCGCCGTCTGCCAATCGCTTCTGGGGCCTGCTGTTCTTTGCTGCGCTGCTGCCGATCGCGGGGCTGTATGCCGCGCTGATGTGGGCGGCTGCGCCGACGTCGTGGGGTGGCATCGATCCGACGAGCGCGTTGATCGCGCGGATGGCGGCGACGGTGATCTGCGGCGCGCTGGCGGTGGTGTGCGTGAACTTCGCGCGGCAGTTCATGTTCACGGCGGGTGGGAAGACGAGACTTCCGTAAGCGAAGAGCAGTAGCCGGGCAGCTCTCAGCTGAGCGCTGGCTGTGTACAGACCGGGAGGAGTGGTGCGGCGCAGACCGGGAGGATGGGTTCGGGTCGCGGGGCGTGTGGCATTCACAGGACCTGCGGATCCGCGAGCC
>JALOPS010000200.1 GCA_025453745.1 Gemmatimonadaceae bacterium | reverse complement strand
GGATGGAAGGGGCGATGGGAGGTGAGATTGGCAGGAGTGAAGCAGCAGGGGTGAGGGGGCGACAAGGGTTTGAGGGAATGGCGATCGCGACGCCCGCATTCATCGCCGGGCGATATGCCTTATCGCCCAAATGGAACCCCCCCTTACGGTTCCACCATGCTGTGCACAGCATGCCGTAGCCCATAGCCCATAGCCCGCTGTAACACTACCGGCGGCGAATGAGCCTACTGATGATCAGCTGCATGCTGTCATGGTGGGGTCCGTGTGCGTGTGCGTTGGGGGTTGGCGGGCGGGGCAGGTTCCCCATTCAGCTGGCACCATGCTGTGAGGCGGAATGGGGCCGTATTGAATTGAAGGCGAATGCCGTCGCCGGCGCCTGCGACTGTGCACAAAGCCCATGTGTGCAGCACGATGCCTCGGTGCACGCCCGCACGTCCTTGCCCTGGCGTGCGCCTCCCTGCTGTTGGCGCAATCAACTCCAGCGGTTCCTGCGCGGGCAGCTGGACGGGGCACGCCAGCAAGTTGGGCGCGGCACCAGGCTCGAGCATCACATCGACGCGCTCGTGATGTTCGTCGCCCGTCTTGACGCGCGTGGTGAGCAGACTCCGCAAGTTGCACGGGACGCGCGCTGCGGGCGCAGCCGCCGGAGTCGCCGCACACGACGCAGCGGGCTGTCCCGGCGCCTGCCGCGAGGAAAATGCGGCTGCCAGCTTCGTCGTCATGTCGTGGCGGTCTCGTTGGGCGCCGGTGCGTGCTTGCGAACCTCCGCTGGCTCAGACTGGAGCAGCGCCACGAGTCTTTCTGCGCGATCGGCCGAGGGAACCTGTATCGCCGAAGCGACCTGCCCGGCCTCAGCATCCGAATCGGCCTCGAACCCCTCCCCGAAGCGATCACTCGCCGCCGCGAAGACCGCCACATCGTACTCGCTCACGAAGCCGAGCGTCGACGCACGCTCGAGCAGCCGACGGTAGCGCGCGCGGTGACCGTCGCGCACCGATCCTTCGGCGATCGGACCCTGCAACGCATCAATCAGTCGCTCGACAAATCGCGCCGTCACCGCCTCCGCAAGCGCCTGTTCCTGCGCCGCGGTAATGTGCAGCGCCACCCCCGGCACGGAGTGCGCCATCATGCGCCGTGCACCTCGGCAGTCGCGGCCCGCTGCTGCTCAGCCGCAAGACGCGCACTGGCCGCTGCAACGGTGGGCGCACCGATTCGACGGTACGTGGTGGCCGAGCCCTCGCCATCGCTCGTGCCGTATGCGAGGACGGGACCGAAGAACTGATCGAGCTGCGCTCGCTCACAGGTGGGCAGGAACACCGGTAGGACGCGCGGATCGTAGAAGCGGAAGTACAATCGACGGCCGTCCGGACCCATGACCTTGAGGAACTTGCGCAGGTGCGTCCGCATCGCCTCGAACGCCACCGGCGCAATCACCAGAATCCCCCACCCGGGCGTGACCGCATACGCCATGACCCACTCGAAAAGCGTCTCGTCCGTGACGTGCAGAAGGTACGGGGCGATGTCGGCGTAGCGCTCTTCCGCGTCGCCGCGGTACAACGACACGGCTCGTGTGGGTCCGACGCCTTCACACAGCACCGGCACCGACGGCGCATCGCATGCATCGAGGACAACGAACAGCTGCCCCGCGTCCCGGAACGGGGCGAGCAGCTCCACCGTCAGTGTTTCGCTCGCGAGCATCAGGGACACTCCTCGCAAAACGGCGTGCCCGCAGCACGCGCCGCGCGCAGTGTGTCCGCCTGGGGCGACGCGGACGGCGACACCGCAGACGCTGAACCCGCCGCGCATTCCTCGCAGAAGGGCGCGCCCGCCGCTTTCGCGTCACGCATGGTCATGACCTGCAGCAGCGCCGCCGCCGCAGCGCGCGCGACGCCGCCGCCTCCGCTGCCGCCACCCGCGCCGCCGCTCCGGTCACCGATCAGGACCGTCGGGCACCCCATCGTGATGATGCCGCCGTGCATGGTCTGGTCACCAAGCCGCGCGGCGGGAAGCCCACCGATGAAGGTGGACGGAGCACCCGAGGCGATCACATCCGGCGGACCAACGCACAGCGCCTTGTCCGTGACCCGGGCGGCTGGCAGCCCACCGATCAGCGTGGTCACGTGACACGTCGGCAGGATGGGCCCTCCGACGTGCGGCACGAGCCCATTCACCATGGGACACGTGTGCAGATCGGTTAGGCGGGCGGCAGGCTTCACGAGACACACCGAGAGTGGAAGGACAGGCAACGGTACTGCTACCGCTCGCTCCCGCGCAATCAGGGTGCGTGCAAGCGGCACGCCGCTCTGGCAGGAGTGCCGCCCACCCCGGCATTCTTTCGCCGGCTCGCGGCGCCGTTGGCGCGACCTCGGTCGATCGCGTACCTTGGCGCGCGTCCTCCCCCACCGCCGCCATCGTCTGCACCGCCTGCGCCGCTCCCGCCTTCGGAACTCCCGCCGTGCGTGATCCCTACACGACGCTGATTCAGCTCTCGACCGGTCACATCGTCAGCGCCCGCGCGATGGCGTTGCCGGAGCTGATCGAAGGCGCCCGCCGCGGATACGCGCCATACATCGGGGAACTGCGGGCGCGCTACGGTGAGGAGATCGAGTTTGCGCTCGAGTCGATTGTCGGGGACCACGCGGCCGAGGTGGTAGACGACGCGTTCATGGCGCTACCGCGCCTGCTCCCGGCGTACTTCGACGACGGCCGCTTCGCCGCGTGGATCTTCGGCGTCGCGTTCAATCGCGCTCGCACACGGGCACGCTCCGAGCGTCGCCGGCCCGACGGCGAGCGACTGCCAGAAGGAGTCGAGCCGGCGACTTCGTCCTCCATCGAGGACGATCTCACGACGCTCGCGGTGTACGAACGGGCCATGGCCACTCTGTTGCCCAGCGAGCGCGTCGCCTGGCGCCTCTCGTTCGAGGGCTATCAGCCGCGCGAGATCGCCGAGCACCTCGGGATCTCACCGAACGCGGCCACCGTACGGCTGCATCGCGCGCGCAAGCGTCTGGCCGACGCACTCAGCGGCATGATCGGCGAGCGCTGAGCACGCGGCGTGCCCTCAGGCGGAACGGCCGAGCGCTTCGCCCAGCCGGCGCGCGAACGCCCCCGCCGATGCGGGACGATGCGTCGGGTCGACCGCGAGTCCCTCCGATAGCGCGAGGTCGACCGCCTCGGACCAGCGCCGCCGTCGCCCGAACATCTCCGGACGCAGCGGTAGCGCCCACGCTGCAACGGGCAGGCGACCGGCGAGCAGGTACGCCGCGACCGCCGCCAGCGAAAAGACATCCGCACGATGATCGGGGGCGAGCCCCGATCGTTGTTCCGGCGCAATGAAGCCGGGCGTCCCCGAGGCCGTCCCTTGCATGGTGATCGCCTGCGAATCCAGCCCGAAGTCCCGTGCCAACCCGAAATCGAGCAGCCGAACGCGGCGCGCCCCCTCCGCCGCCTGGAGCATCACATTCGCCGGCTTGACGTCGCGGTGCACGATGCCGAGCGCGTGGACGTGATCGAGCACGCTCGCAAGCTGTCGGACCCACGCCACAATCGTTGCCGGTTCGCAACAGCCGTTCGCCTCCACAAATGACTGCAGCGTCTCGCCCTCCACGTACTCCATCACCAGCCAGGCGAACTGTTGTCCTTCGCCCACCGACAAGGTGCGGACCGCGTACGGATGCGCGATGCGCATGGCGTTCGTGGCTTCCCGCGTGAAGCGTCGCCGCGCGAGTTGATCGTCCTCTCCGCGAGGCTCGAGCACCTTCACTGCGTACGCTCGTCCGTCCACGAGACTCAGCGCGCGATAGACGGTCGCCATCCCCCCTTCCCCGAGTACGCGCTCGAGGCGGTAGGTCCCGCCGAGTAACAGGCCGAGGCGATCCGTGGCCGGCGCCCGACCGTGTTCCGCTGCGTGCTCCATGCACCCTCCTCGCTGGTGTCGGACTTGCATCTGCGCGTGAGGCGAATCACCTTCGCGACCCACGGACCCTCCTTAGCGCCGACCCTCGCGATCGGTGCCGCCCGCTCGGCCGCCGCCTGTGCCTTCGTACCTGATCCAGTATACGACACCCAGCGACGTTCACGCAGCGCACTTCACGCTCGACGACGACGCCCCCCTGGAGCCCCAGGTGCGGCAGGTCATCGAGGAGTTGCGTTTGCAGGGGCACGTCCTGCGCGGTGGTCCGAGTGATGAACTGGCGGTTTTCTGGCAGGGGCAGGAGTTGGACCTGCGCCAATCGCCACGCACGCTCGGCGTCCGTGCCTCGCGGCCGCTGGAGCTGCGCATGCGACCGAAACCGGTCGCGAGCCATCAACTCATCGGCGATCGCTACCTCTCGCGCGTTTCGTATGCGGCGGTGCTGCTGGGCGCGATGGCGGCGAGTGCGGTCTGGGCGCTCGGCTTGCTCGTGCACGACCTGCCGCCGGTACCTGCGTCCTGGCAACACCTCGCGGCCGATGGCTGGTTTGCCGCCTTGTTGGGGGTGGTCATCGGCGGGGTTGTCTCGGGCTGGGAGGCGCAGCACACCGGCACGCCGGTGGTCGCCAGCGTGTCGCGCGGCTCGCTGGTGGGCGCCGTCAGCGCGCTGCTGGCGATTGCCGTCGGCGCGCTGCTCCACATGATCGTGCCGCCCGGCCTTCTCGCGTTGCCGGTGCGGCTGCTGACCTGGGCCGGCCTGTTCGGCGGGCTGGCTGGCACCCTGCAGTGGCTGCACCAGCCGAGCGAGGAGCGCGCGCCGGGGGCGGCGTTTCTCCTGGGTGCCGGTGGTGGCGCGCTGGGAGCCCTGCTCTTCAACCTGCCGGGTGCCATGACTGCCCTTTGGCAGGGGCTGGCGCTCGCGATGGGCGGCGCCTGCGTTGGCTACGCCGTGACGGGCATGCGCCTTCGTGGTGCGCGGGCGCTCGTGGAACTCGAGGCCTCGAACCGGCGTCGGGTCGGGTTGTTGCGGACACGCGCGTTCGTCTTGAGCTCGCGTGAACAGATCCCGTTGCGTGATGTACGCGCGGGGGACCGGACGCGTCCGGCGTATGGGGCGTCGGCATGGTTCGACGGCGAGGAGGTCATCGTGCAGCCCCTCGAGGATCCGCGCTTCGAGGCGGCGCCGGTCAGCGTCAGTGGCACGCCGCTCGTGGCGCCACTCCGCCTCGGTGATGGCGAGACGATCGATGTGGGCGATACCCGCTACCGGCTTCACGTGCTTCGGAGCGGTGCGTGGTGAGCACTCTGCACAACGGCTCGAAGCGGTCGAGATCGCGACTTCGCGTGGTCGCGGTCGCCGGATTGCTTGCCGCGCTGGCTGGCGCTGCCCTCCCTGCGCAGGACGTCGAGCCGCCAGCAGTCAACGCCAAACTCGTGCGATGTCATCCGGCCTTTCGCGTGCCCTGCTTCCTGCTCGAGGACCCGCGTGGCCGCGCCGTCCACGCGGGCGCGGCCGATCCTTTCACGCCGATGATGCGGCAGCAGGGAGCGTTCATCGGTCCGCCCACGTACCTGACGGTGCTCGTGGATGTCAGCGGCTCGATGGCGCCGACGGCCCTGATCGCCGTGCGCCGCGTGCTCGAGGGGTGGCTGCAGTCGCGTCGTGCCGACCGTGATCGGCTCGCGGTGTCGGTGGCCACGTTCGGGAGCCGTCAGGTGCGCCAGCGCATTGTCAACGCGCCCTTCCGTTCACCGGAGGCCGCACTAGAGGCCGTTCGACAGTTGCCGTCCACGCGTGGCTCGGAGAACACCGCCCTGTACAGCGCCGTCGAAGTTGCCGCCCGGCAGCTGTTGACGATGGAGCCTGATGCGCCCGGGATTCGCCGTGCCTTGCTGGTGTTGTCCGACGGCCGCAACGATGTGCAGCCGGAGGATCGACGGCAGGATGCGGCGCTGCTTGGCGACGAGCAGCTGCCGCGCGTCCGGGCGCTCCTCGACAGCGCGGCGGTGATCCCCATCCTGCTCGGCTTCGGCGACAACGACGCGATCGCGCGTCCGGCGCTCGATTCGCTGGCGGGGACTCGCGGCCGAGTGTTTACCTCGCCCATTCTGGAACTCGGTGCGGTGGGTGAGCTGGTCGACTCCGCGAACGCGGTACTCTTTCCGCCGCAACGCCCGTTTGTGTCCACGTCGGATGTCTCGACTCTGTCGCGTATGCGGCGGAACGCTGGCGTGGAGCGTGACGACGGGCGCATTGCTCTGACCTGGCGCCCTCCGCTCGTCACGCTCGCGGGCTTCTCCGGCAGCGTCCCCGTGGCCGCGGCGGACACGGCGTACGAGAAAAGCATCGCGGCTCTGGTCGTTTTTCCGCTCGAACGCCTGATCGCGGTGTTTGTGCTCGGCCTCGGTCTGGCACTCCTCTGGCTCCTCGTCCCGGCGTGGCTCTGGCCACCCGTCGTCGTTGAGCGTAATGTGGTGCGCGAAGTGGCGGAGATCGCGCCCGATGTGACTCCGGTCACACCGACGCGCCGACGCGCGACCGAAGCACCACCTCGCATGCCGGATGCCATTACCGGCGAGTTTCCCATCCCTTCTTGACGTACGAGGCGCGTTCGTTCGCCT
The DNA here is from genome assembly GCA_025453745.1 of Gemmatimonadaceae bacterium. GTDB lineage: Bacteria > Gemmatimonadota > Gemmatimonadetes > Gemmatimonadales > Gemmatimonadaceae > JALOPS01. The sequence continues at coordinate 1,233 of JALOPS010000200.1, read as the reverse complement.
CGCGTCGTTCCTTCACCCTCGGCCCGATCAGCCATGCCAGTCGTTCGCGTCACGCGCACGGGAATCCGCGCAGCCCCGCGTCAGGTCCCCACGGACACCACGGCGACCATCCTCCCCATGACGTTCGATCGTGTGGGACAGGAAGCGCCTGAGGACGAGACCCCCACCAAGATCAGCACGCTCGCGGATGCCTTTTCGGCCTTCCAGCCCAAGCTGGATTTTCAGACGACGGCTGGCGACGAGGGTACCGAGTTCGTGGCCGAACTCGAGTTCAAGTCGCTCAAGGACTTCGACCCGAAGCAGATCCGCTCGCGCGAACCGGGCAAGCGGAATGACATCGCCGACTTGCAGAGCCAGATCGACCTGCTGCACCGCATGCGCGAGAGCTTCGGGCTGCTCGCGGTGAAGCGTGCGTGGGAGAATGAGGGGCAGCGCCAGGAGATCATCGACGCGCTGGGCGAGTTCCAGGCGCAGTTGCAGACACTGGCGGGCGATGACGGTCCTCGTCTGCTCGGCGCCGGTGAATCGGGGGATGCGGCATGAGTGAGGACAAGGTGCTGACTGCGACCAAGGCCGATATCATCGGCACGCGCAAGGCGGGCAAGGCGATCGAGGAGATCTTCTCGGTCATCCATCCAGCGCCCGTGAAGGCGGCGCTCGGCGACATCTTCACGCGCGAGAGCGCCGCCCAGTTCCTCGCGCGCGTCAGTGATTTTTCGCGTCTGCTCTCTCCGACCGAGAACCACGCGGCGGCCATGAAGCGGCTCGACGGTGAGATCGCGCGCCTCGAGAAGTTGCGCGATGAGGTCCTCGCCAAGCTCTACGAGCAGTTGCGGCCGGTCGAGCGGAGCTATCGCCTGCTGGCCACGTTCTTCGAGAACGTCGACGTCCGCGACACCGTCCAGCGTCCGCCAGTCGATTTCTTCATCTTCAACGCCGACACCAAGGCGATCAAGAACGACATCGACAGCTCCACGATCCTCGCCGTCGATGAGTTCGTGAAGTCGCGCAACGACACGTTCAACTTCCGGCAGTTCATTTGCAATCTGGTCATTCCCGGCTACGTGCCGGATCGGGTACGCAAGCGGTTCGAGGATATCTCGAACGCGTGGGGCATGCTGCTCATCGGCGACCTGAAGGACGAGCCGAACTTCCGGGCGCTCAGTGATCAGTTCCGCACCGACGGCGGTTCGTACGAGTTCCTCAAGCGGCCGGAGGACAAGGCGGCGTCGG
>JALOPS010000015.1 GCA_025453745.1 Gemmatimonadaceae bacterium | reverse complement strand
GACCACCTTCGACTTCTCCTTTGACCTCTCGAAGACGTACACGTTCTGGTCGGGCATTCTGGGCGGCACGTTTCTCATGCTGTCGTACTTCGGCACCGACCAGAGCCAGGTGCAGCGCTATCTCGCTGCGCGCTCGGTCGACGAGGCGCGCAGCTCGCTCCTGATGAGCGCGTACTGGAAGATTCCACTGCAGGCGCTCGTGCTGCTCGTGGGTGTGCTGGTCTTTCTGTTCTATCTCTTTGAGCGTCCGCCGCTGCTCTACAATCCCGCGCACGCCGCACAGGTGGCGCGCGCGGATTCGGCCGGACTCGCCGCACTCGACGCGCGATACACCACCGCGTGGGATGCCCGCGCGGCCGCCGCGCGCGCGAGCGCCAGTGCCGCCGACGCGGGGAGCCGTGCCACGGCACTGAGCACCTGGCGCGCCGCCAATGCCAGCGTGGACTCCGTGCGTCGCGATGCACTCGCCCTTGCACAGCAGACTACCGGTGAGCCGTCACGCGACGTCAACTACATCATTCCGCGCTTCGTGCTGCATGAGCTGCCACTTGGGCTCACGGGGATCTTTCTCGCCGCCGTGCTCGCGGCGGCCATGTCGAGCATCGCCGCCGAACTCAACTCGCTCTCCACCGCGACAGTGGTGGATTTCTATCAGCGCTGGTGGCGCCCCGCTGCTGGCGAAGCGGAGCTGCTCTCTGCGGGCAAGCTTGCCACGGCCGTGTGGGGCATCTTTGCCTGTGTGGTTGCCACGTACGCCGCGACACTCGGCTCACTCATCGAGGTCGTGAACCGGTTCGGGTCGTTCTTCTACGGGTCGATCCTGGGCGTCTTCCTCCTCGCGATGATGAAGCGCGCCACGGCACGCGGCGCCTTCGTTGGTTTGCTCTCCGGCATGGGCGCCGTCGCCGCGGTCTCGTTTGGCGTTCCGCAGGTGTCGTTTCTCTGGCACAACCTGATTGGCGTTGTCACGGTGTTCGCCGTCGGTGCGCTCTTTGGCATGCGGAGCCGTAGCGCCGACTGATCGGCCGCAACGCGCGCGCTCACCCCCGCGCGCGCACCACGAGCAGAATGCCGCTCAGCACCAGCGCCCCGCACAGCGTGAGCCGAAGCGAGAGCGGCTCACCCAGCGTGACCACACCACCGAGTGCGGCGACCACCGGCACGCTCACCTGCACCACGGCGGCGCGCGTGGCGGTGAGCCCGCGCAGCGCGCGATACCAGATCGCGTAGCCAAGCCCCGAGGTGACCGCGCCGGAGACGATCGCGAGCGCAACACCCACGCGTGACGACGGCACGGTGCTTGGCGCGAGCAGCGCCAGCACGGCCGCGCATGGCACACTCAACACGAAGCTCCATGCATTCGTGGCGAGGGCATCACCCGTACCGCGGCCGAGGAGCGAGTACACCCCCCACGCGGCGCCAGCCAGCACCATCAGCAGACTGCCGGTCACGTCCGGGCGCGCCGTCGCGGGCGCCAGCAGGGCCAGCAAGCCACCGAATGCCAGTGCCACGCCGAGCCAGCCGAGCAGTCGCAATCGTTCGCCCCGCAGCACTCCCCAGCCGAGCATCGTCAGTTGCACGGTGCCAAAGAGCAGCAGCGCCCCCATCGCCGCCCCGATCCGACGATACGCAAAGGTGAAGGGCGCGGCATACAAGAAGAGCGCGAGCGGACCGAGCCACGCGCGCGTCGCCGGTGTGGGCGGCGCGAGCAGACGGCGCCCCACGAGCGCGCTGAGCACCACCGCGCCGCTCGCGAGGCGGATGAACGTGAACGCGGTCGCGTCGATGCGTGGCGTACTCGGTGCGAGCGCTGCGCGCGTCAACAGCGAATTCGCCGCGAACGCCGCGAGTGCGGCGAGCGTGAGCGCGATCGTCATGTTGCGCGGAGGGCGTGCGCCGGCGGGCACGGGGTGAGCGGACGCAGTCATCGCGCACGACGATAACCACCGCGACGCGCGCGTGGACCGTGCCGCTGACGAACGACCGCGCTACGGCACGATGACCGTGCGCACCGGGGCGGCGTATCGATCGAGCGCGTCGAGCACCCCATTCACCGCGTCTGCGTCGAGTGGCACCGTCTGCGCCACGATCTTCGAGAGGTGCAACCGTCCGCTTCGCGCGAACTCGAGGAGCAACGGCATTTCCTGCAGGAGGTGATCGTTGGCCCCGATGACCTCCACCTCCCGCCCGATGAGATCGCGATAGCTGTCGATGGACAACGGCGCTGTCGCGAGCCCCGCGATCACCGCGCGCCCGTGCACCGCAGCGACCTCCACGGCCTGCCGCATGGTCACCGGTGAGCCGATGAGCTCGAGCGCCACGTCGACGCCCGCGCCTCCGGTGCGCTCGCGGATCGCCGCGACCGGGTCGCCCTCGCGTGCGGAGATCGGTACCGCGCCGTACCACGCGGCCAGGGCCAGCTTGTCGGCGTCGAGATCGACGGCATACACCGTGCGCGCTCCCAGCGCGCGCGCGAGCTGCACGGCCGACATGCCGAGTCCACCAACGCCGAACACCGCGACCGTCTCGCCGCCGGTGAGACGCCCGCGGCGCAGCGCGTGCAGCGCCGTCGCCGACGAACACATCATCACGGCGCCGTGCGCAAACGAAATCTCCTCGGGCAGCGCGACGCAGTTGCGTTCGGGCACCACGATCTCCTCCGCCCAGCCCCCCGCGCGGTAGTGCCCGATCATCGAACCGGTCGCGCAGAACTGTTCGGAGCCTCGGCCGCAGTGCAGGCAGTCGCCGCAGGCGATGAGATAGTGCAGACAGACGCGATCGCCAGGGCGGACACGCGTGGCAAGGGCGCCCACCTCGGTGACCACACCCGCCACCTCGTGACCGAGTGTGAGCGGCAGCGGACGGGCCGGTGAGCGCCCGGCGCGATAGTGCGCGTCGGAGTGACAGATGCCGGCCGCCTTCACCTGCACGCGCACATCGCGCGGTCCCACGGGGTCGGGGGCCACATCGCGGAGCGCGATCGGCTGGCCAGGAGCAACGAGTTGGAGGGCACGCATCGCGCGCACCAGTCTACCTGTGGACCTCGCGGGCGCTACGCGCCCGCCTCGTCATCGCCCGAACCGGGCGCCGCAGCCATGAGGCGATCGTAGTTGAGCCGGAACAGCGCGATCACGTCGGGGACGTCGTCGGCACTGCGGATGTACTTGCTCACCCACCCCGTTTCGGGCAACACGTGGTGACGCTCGGCGCGTCCGGCAGCGACGAGCTCCTCACGCATGCGCCGAGGGAAGGGCAGGTCGGCCAGGTGACTGCTGTGCAGGTGTCCGATCTCGTGGTGGCGGACCCGGAACTCACGTCCGCCGAAGCGGTGCGGCCCCACGGAGACGCCCGGCCACGCCAGCACGGCCGCTTCGATGTCGGCAGCAATTGTCGCCATACCTGTCCAACCCGCATCCCCACCCGAAAGGTCCGGCTTTCCCCTAAGTCTCATGGTCCGAGCGGCCGGCGGTCATGCTCCAACACGTTGATGTCGATACTCGTTGAGCAAGGTCGTCGTCTCACTGTACGACCGCTGCGAGCCGCTGCTGGTTCGTCGCGCCCTCCGCTGCTCCGCCGGGACCATGCTCGCGCGCATTCGCGCCGCAAGCGGCCCGCGGCCTCCCCCCGCCGATGTCCGCTGCACCGTCCACCCTGCCGACGCCGACGCCGGCATCACGCGCCGACGCCTCCGCGCCGACGCTCGCGATGTATCAGGCGATCCTGCGGAGCTACCCCGCGGGCATCGTGTTCCTGTGCGATCCGTCGCATCGATTCGTGGTCGTCGATGGGCGCGCGCTGCGACAGGCCGGCATCGATCCGGCGCGCATGGTAGGGCAGCACATCGGCGATGTCTGGCCGCCGGAGACGGTGGCGGTACTGGAGCCGCAGTTGCGCGCGGCGTTGGCCGGCCAGGAGTCGGTGCAGGAGGTGCCGTACGAAGGGAGACTCTGGCGCGTGCGCATGCTCCCCGTTCTTGACGAGACCGGCGTGGCCACCTGGGCGCTTGCGCATGCCCGCGACGTCACGCGCCGCCGCGACACCGAGGCGGCGCTCGCCGCCAGCGAACAACGGGTACGCCGCATCATCGATGAGCTGCCGCAGCCGGTGCTGGTGCTCGATCTCGACACCATGGCCGCGGAGTTTGCCAACGCCGAGTACGGCAAGCTGCTCGGGTACGACGTCGACGCGCTGCTGGCCATGGGAGGGACGCTCGTCCCGTCGCTGGTGCATCCGGAGGATCAGCCCTTCGTCGCGACGCGCTTTGGCGCACTCTTCGCCGCACACGACGGCGAAATCGTCGAGTCCGAGTTTCGCGCGCGCCACGCGACGCGCGGGTGGGTGTGGGCGCACACGCGCAGCATCGTCTTCGCACGACACGCCGACGGGCGACCGCGCACCATGCTGACCGTCGCGACCGATGTGAGCGAGCGGCATGCGGCCTTCGCGGCGCTGCAGGACTCCGCGCGTCGCCTGCGTGAGGCACAGCAGATCGGACGCATGGGAAGCTGGGAATGGGATCCCGCGACCGGCGCGCTCACCTGGTCCGAAGCGATGTCGCGCATCTGGGGGCGTGACCCGAGCGAACCCACACCCGACTATCACCAGTTCCTGGAGACGATTCCGGAGCCTGATCGCAGTGAGATGGTCACCACGCTGACGGCGGCGATCACCGGCACCGCCGACACCTTCCGCCTCGATCACCGGGTGCTGCGCCCCGACGGCGGTGAGCCGCGCATCCAGTGCCGCGGGTCGATCCGTCGGGACGCGAACGGTCGCGCCACCAAGGTGACGGGCACATCGCAGGACGTCACGGAGCTGCGCATGGCGCTCGAGGCCGCGCGCGACTCGGAAGCCCGTTACCGGCAGGCGCTCGCGATCACCAACGATGCCGTCTACGATGCCGAACTCGTCGGCGCACCGCGCATGGTCTGGAACGAAGCGATGCGTACCGTCTTCGGACACGACGTGGGGCCGGATGGGATCTCGCCGTGGGACTGGTTCAACGCGCGGCTCCATCCCGAGGACATCGCCCGTACCGATGAGATCGTCTCAGCGGCGCTGGCCGGCGACGCCGACGCCTGGCGCATGGAATACCGCTTCCGCAAGGCGGACGGTCAGTACGCCGTCGTCGTCGATCGTGCCCGCATCATTCGCGATGCGAGTGGCACGGCCGTTCGCGTCATTGGCTCGCTCACCGACGAGACGGCGCGTCGGGCGCTCGAGGCGCGCTTGCGCCAGAGCGCCAAGCTCGACGCCCTTGGCACGCTCGCCGGCGGCATCGCGCACGATTTCAACAACATCCTCACCGGTATCGTCGGCTTCACCGAACTCGCCGCCGGTGACGTCGCACCCGGCAGCGATGCGGCGGACTCGATCGCGGAGATCACCAACGCGACGCAACGCGCGCGCGATCTCGTGCGGCAGATCCTCGCCTTCAGCCGCACCGACGACGCACGCCGGGTCCCCGTCGCGGTCGCCCCGCTCATCGACGAGACGCATCGCCTCCTGCGGGCAACCTTCCCGTCGACGGTCCGCATCGACGCACAGGTCGATCCGGCGCCCGACCTCGTGGTCGTCGCGGATGCGTCGCTGTTGCAGCAGTCGCTGCTCAACCTCTGCGTGAACGCCGAACACGCGATGCGTTCGAGCGCCGAGCGCGTGCTGACGATCGCGCTCCGCCGCGAGCGCATCGATGCCACGCATGCCGCGCAGCGCGGGGTCGCGCCAGGGACGTACGCGCGGGTCTCGGTACGCGACACGGGACATGGCATGACGCCCGATGTTGCCGAGCGCGTGCTCGAGCCGTTCTTCACGACAAAGCCGGTAGGCGAAGGCACCGGGCTGGGGCTGGCCATGGTGCACGGCACGGTGACGGCTGCCGGAGGCACGATCGAGATCGACTCGACCCCGGGAGTGGGAACAGCGGTGACGATGCTCCTGCCGCTCGCGCCCGGTGCCCGCGCGACCACGCGCGACGTGACGCACGTTCCGTCGGTGCCGGCGCGACGGGTCCTCGTGGTCGACGATGAGCCGAGCATCCGGAAGGTGCTCTCCCGCTTGCTCGAGCGCGCGGGGCATCTGCCGATCGTCGCCGCGTCGGCGGAGCAGGCGGGCGCGTTGCTTGCCGACGCGACGGTGGCCATCGACGTGCTGCTCACCGACCAGACGATGCCGGGACAGACGGGTGATGAACTCGCCGCTCTGGCGCGGTCGCTGCGTCCGGCGTTGCGCATTGTGCTGATGACCGGCTTCAGTCGAGACCTGCCCGCGGCCCGGCTCGAAGAGCTCGGCGTGGCGGTGGTGCTCGAGAAGCCCGTCGACAGCGAACGCCTGGTCTCGGCGATCGTCGGCTGACGTCGACCGGTTGGCGCGGGGAATCGCTATTCTTGACGTAGCGGTCAATAATCGCTAGCGTTGTCGTGTGCCCCGTCCTTTGGAGTTCGATCCCGAGCAGGTGCTTGCCGTGGCCGCGGATGCGTTTCTCACGCATGGCTATGCGGGGACGTCGGTGGCGATGGTGGCCGAGGCGGCGGGTGTCGGCAAGCAGAGCCTCTACAACACCTTCGGCGACAAGCCGGCACTCTTCCAGCAGGCGCTGGGCTGCGCGGCGGGGCGTGTGGGCGCAACGGTCGCCAGCATGGCCTCCGCGCCCACGGGGCGTGCGGCGCTGCATGCGTTCTTCGATCAGGTCGTCACCGACTGTGCGAGTGCCGACCCGGTGCGCCGCCACTGCATGGTCAGCGCCGGGCTGCTCGAGGGGATCGATGACACCGATGTGCAGCATGCGCTCCGGCGGGCGTGGGTGGAGACGCGCGACCTGTTGCGCACCACGCTGCTGCGCGGGCAGCACGACGGGTCGGTGACGCGCGCGGTTCCGGCCGACGTGCTGGCCGATCATCTGATGACCAGCATGAGCGGCTTGCGCGTGGCGGCTCGGGCGCGCGTGGGCGTCGAACGGTTGCGCGCCAGCGCCGCGTTGGCGCTCCACCTGCTCGATCCGCCCGGCGCACCAGGCGGGTAGCCTCGCATCGCACACGCACGAACGCGGCGCGCCATCCGGCGCGCCGGCTGACGCAGTCCTCATTTTTGACCAGATATTCCAGAATATGACCACCCGCTCTGCTCCGCTCGCCGGCACCACGGCCCTCGTCACCGGCGCATCGCGCGGCATTGGTGCCGCGACGGCGCGTCGCCTCGCGGCCGACGGTGCCCACGTCGTTCTGCACTACGGAGAAGGGCGCGCCGAGGCGCATGCCGTCGCCGAAGAGATCCGCGCGGCCGGCGGCACCGCGGACCTCGTGCAGGCCGACCTTGCGCAGCCGGATGCCGCTGATCGCCTGCTCGCGCAGCTTGCCGCGCCGCGCATCGACATCCTGGTGAACAACGCCGGCGTGGCGCCGTTCGCGGCGTTCGCCGACACCGACACGGCGACCTTCGATCGCCTCGCGGCGATCAACATGCGCAGCCTCTTCTTCATCACGCAGCGCATTCTCCCCCGCATGCCTGACGGCGGGCGCATCATCAACATCTCCACACGCGTCACGCAGACCGCGTTCGTGGGGATCGCCGCGTACGCCGCGACCAAGGGCTTCGTCGACACGCTCACGCTGCAACTGGCCGCCGAGCTGGGGCCCCGGCGCATCACCGTCAATGCGGTGCACCCCGGCGCCATCGACACGCGCATGAGTGCCTGGATTCACGGCCCCGGTGGCGCGGACACGCTCGCGCAGATGCAGGCGCTTCCGGGCATCGGCCAGCCGGCGCAGGTCGCGGCGACCGTGGCGTATCTCGCGGGGCCGGATGCCACCTGGACGACGGGCGCGATCCTCGACGTCAGCGGCGGCACGAAGCTCTGAGGCGCCGGTGCACCGTGCGCCTCACTCGCCGCTGGGGCATCGGCGAGTGCGGTAGGTGATGGCTGGCGCCGGTTGCTTCCCGCCCGGCGCCCCACCACCATCCGCGAGTGACCGCGCCGATCGCTCCGACCGCCCCGCCCCCGGCGGCCATTCTCGACACGCTCGACCTGGCTGTCCTCGCGGTCGCCCCCGACTGGGTGATCACCTACGCGAACGACACCTGGGCGCGGCAGCGCGGGCGTCCGCTCGACTCGCTGATCGGCCGCACGCTCTGGGATGCCTTCCCGCGGCTGCAAGGCGCGCCCGAGGTCGCGGTACTCCACGCCACCATGGTCGATGGGCAGACGCGCGACTATCGCGTGCACTTCGCCGATCAGACGGTCGACGGAATCTGGGACGTCATCTGCACACGCGAGCCCGGCGGTCAACTGGTGATCACCTCGCGCAACGTGACGCAGCAGGCGCGACTCGAGCATGTGCACGATCGACTGCTCGACTCGATCGGCGAAGGGCTGTTCGTCTGCAACACCGATTGGCGCATCGAGTACTGGAATGCGGCCGCCGAGCGGATCACGCGTCGGCGGCGCGCGTCGGTCGTGGGGCACAACCTGTGGGCCGCCTTCCCCGGCCTGGTCGGCACCTCCTTCGAACGGCTCTACCGCCAGACGATGCACGAACGCGTCGCCGGTACCGCCCACGCGATCGAGTATCGCCCGGCGCTCTCGCGCACCCCGGGGCGCCATGCTCCCGAAGGCGTGTACGACGCACGCAGCTACCCCGTTGAAGGGGGCGGCATTCTCGTCATCTTCGCCGATGTCGGCGACCGCGAACGGCAGTCGCAGCTCCTGCGCTCGCTCTTCGAAGAGGCGCGTGCGGCCAATGAGGCCAAGACCGCGATCCTCGCGACCCTCTCGCACGAGCTGCGCACACCGCTCGCCGCCATCGCGGGATACGGCGAACTGCTTGAAGACGAAGTGGACGGCCCCCTCCTCCCCACCCAGCGCGACACCGTCGCCCGCCTCCGCACGGTCACGCAGCATCTGACCGTGATGATCGAAGAGCTGCTGGCCTTTGCCGCGATCGAAGCCCGCACCCCCGGCGCCCGCATTGCCCTTCACGTCGAACCGCTCGAGATGGGTGAGATCCTCGAGCAGCTCGCCGCGCTCGTCGAACCACTCGCCCGCGGGAAGGGGCTGGCCTTTGGCGTGGCACTCGAGGACGGCACCCCCTCGATTCGCAGCGACGCGGGGAAGGTGCAGCAGGTGCTGCTCAACCTCGCGAGCAATGCGATCAAGTACACCGAGGCCGGGGAGGTGCGTGTTTCCGCGGCGCCGGCGCCCGGCGGCGGGCTGCGGGTGGCGATCATGGACACCGGCGTGGGTATCGCCGAAGCAGATCGGACCCGGCTCTTCCGCCCCTTCGGGCAACTGCACGAACCCATGCGCCGCAGCCAGGGCGGGGCCGGGCTCGGCCTCTACATCTCCCGCCGGCTGGTCGACGCCCTCGGCGGCGAGATCGCCTTCGACTCGACGCCGGGGATGGGGACGACGTTCTGGATCACACTCCCCGCGGAGCCGCCTCTGGCGGGGTGATCCGGCCGGGTGATCCGTCCGGCCGCCGGCGCGCCCCACCGCCATTTGTCCCACCGTGCCCTAGATTCGTTTCGCTATGAACTCCATTGCGCATACCAGCGTGTTCAATGATGGCTTCATCGCCGAACAGTTCGAGCGATGGACCGCGGATCCGGCCAGTGTGGACGCGAGCTGGCAACAGTACTTCGGCATCGCCCGCACGTTGCTGGGCGGGGGGACGCCGACCGCCGCGACTCCCGCAGGCGCCCCCGACGCGGCGCTGCTCCAGAAGGTGGCCGCCGCCGCCAACCTCATTCAGGCCATTCGCGACTACGGGCACCTCGCCGTACCGCTCGATCCGCTCGGCACCCCGCCTATTGGCGCCGCCGAACTGACCCCCGAGTTCCACGGCATCACCGAGGCCGACCTCGATACGATCCCCGCTTCCGCGTTCGGCGACACGCGCTGGCCGACGGCCGCCGGCATCGTGGCGCGCAAGCGCGAGGTCTACTCGAGCACCATCGGTTTCGAAGTCTGGCACATCGGCGAGGAAGACGAGCGTGAGTGGTTCCGCACCACGTTTCGCGACGGCGCGCTGCTCCGCCCCCTCTCCGCCGACGAGAAGCGCGCGATGCTGCGCCGCCTCACCGAAGTCGACGGGCTCGAGCGCTTTCTCGGCAAGCAGTACGTCGGCGCGAAGCGCTTCTCCGTTGAGGGTACCGACGCGCTCGTGCCGATGCTCGACGAGTGCATTGCGCAGAGCGGCGCCGCGGGCGCGCGTGAGATCGTCATCGCGATGGCGCATCGCGGACGGCTCAATGTGCTCACCAACGTGATGGGCAAGCCGTACGAGGCACTCTTCGCGGAGTTCGAAGGGCGCTTCGAGCTCGAGAGCGACGAGGTCTCCACCGGCGACGTGAAGTACCACCTGGGCTTCGAGGGAACGCGTACCCTCGCCGATGGGCGCACCGTCGTGCTCCACCTCGTGCCCAATCCGAGCCACCTCGAAGTCGTCAATCCGGTGTTGCAGGGACTCGCGCGTGCCAAGCAGCGTGCGCTCGGCGGCGGCGGCGGCGTGAGTGCCGAACTCGCCGTGGTGCCCATCGTCATCCATGGCGACGCGGCGTTTCCCGGCGAAGGGATCGTCGCCGAGACGTTCAATCTGTCTGCGCTCGCCGGCTATCGCGCGGGCGGCACGATCCATCTCATTGTCAACAACCAGATCGGCTTCACGACCGATCCGATCGACTCGCGCTCGACGCACTACGCGAGCGACCTCGCGAAGGGCTTCGAGGTGCCGATCTTCCACGTCAACGCCGACAACGCCGACGCGTGCATCCAGGCGGTGCGCGTGGCGTGTGCGTATCGCGCGAAGTTCGGCAAGGATGTGCTCATCGACCTCGTCGGCTATCGCCGGCACGGACACAACGAGGGTGACGAGCCCACCTTCACGCAGCCGTCGCGCTATGCGCGCATCAAGGCGCATCCGACGCCCCGCGAAGTGTGGGGCGCGCGGCTGGTGGCCGATGGGCTGCTCTTGCCCGAAGAGGTTGCGCTCATCGAGCGCGAAGTCACCGAGGGACTCGCCGCGCGTCACGCCGCGATGAAGGCGGCGGCCGCTGGTGCCGCACACGATGCCCACGCGCACGACGACATCGCCGAGCCCACCTTCACGGCGGATGTCGTGCCCGTGGGCGCCGAGCGATTGGTCACGCTCAATGAAGCGCTGCTCCACTGGCCGAGCGGCTTCCAACCACATCCGCGCCTCGCCAAGCAGCTCGAGCGCCGGCGCGAAGCGATCGGGCCGGGCGGCGGCATCGATTGGGGACATGCGGAAGCGCTCGCGTTCGCGACGCTGCTCGCCGACGGGACGTCGATCCGGCTGACGGGGCAGGACGCGGAGCGCGGTACCTTCTCGCATCGTCATGCGGTGTTGCACGACGTCGAGAGCGGCGCGACCTGCGTGCCGCTCGCGCAACTGCCCGGTGTGAGGGCGACCTTCGATGTGTTCAACAGTCCGCTCTCCGAAACGGCGGTGCTGGGCTTCGAGTACGGCTACTCGGTGGCGGCCACCGACACGATGGTGATGTGGGAAGCGCAGTTCGGCGACTTCGCCAATGTCGCGCAGCCGATCATCGATCAGTTCCTCGTCGCCGATCGCGCCAAGTGGGGACAGGACACCGGACTCGTGCTGCTGCTGCCGCACGGCTACGAAGGGCAGGGGCCGGAGCATTCGAGTGCGCGCCTCGAGCGCTTCCTCCAGTTGTGTGCGGAGCACAACATGGTCGTTGCGTATCCGAGCACGCCCGCTCAGTACTTCCATGTGCTCCGGCGGCACGCGGTGCGCCTGCCGCGGCGACCGCTGGTGCTCATGCAGCCCAAGTCGCTGCTGCGCCTGCCACAGGCGGCGAGCACGCTCGCCGAGCTCGCGCAGGGCACGTTCCAGGCGGTCGTGGACGATCCCACAGCGGACGGTCGCCGCGACGAGGTGCGCCGCGTCGTCTTCTGCACGGGCAAGGTGTACTACGATCTCGCGGCGGCACCGCGACCGTCGTCGGTGGCGCTCGTGCGCATCGAGCAGCTCTATCCGTGGCCGCACGAGGCGATCCAGCGCGCCATGGACCGCTATCCGGCGATCGAGCAGGTCGTCTGGTGCCAGGAGGAGCCGCGGAACATGGGGGCGTGGACGTTCGTGCAGCCGCGCCTGCGCGCGTCGGCCGGCGCGGCCGTCGGGGTGCGCTACGTCGGGCGCGGCGAGCGCGCGAGTCCGGCCGAAGGGCATCTCGATGCGCACAAGCACGAGCAGGAGCGGATCGTGCGCGATGCACTCGATGTCTCCGACGACGACGCGCTCACCCCAGCCGGCGGCGTGTCGGCGCACGCCGCGCGGTGACCGGCGCGCATCGTCGTCACGCCCGCTCGTCATTCATGCTCAGGCATCACGCACGCCACGCGGTCCGACAGCTTCGTCGGGCCGCGTGGTGCATCGGGGCCGCGCTGGCCGGCGCGAATACGCTCGGCGCGCAGGAGCGCGGCGCCGTGGCCATTGCCGACGCCCTCGCGTCCATTGGCACCACGGCGCGCGTCTTGATGATTGCCGCGCACCCCGACGACGAGGACACCAACCTCATCGCCTGGCTCGCGCGCGCACGCCACGTGGAGACGGCGTATCTCTCGCTCACGCGCGGCGACGGCGGGCAGAACCTCATCGGCAACGAGCTGGGCGAGGCGCTCGGTGCCATTCGCACCGAAGAGCTGCTCGCGGCACGACGCATCGATGGTGGCCGGCAGTACTTCACGCGCGCGTACGACTTCGGCTTCTCCAAGTCGGCCGACGAAACGCTGGCCCATTGGCCGCGCGAGGAGGTGCTGGGCGACGTCGTGCGCGTCGTGCGCGCATTCCGCCCGCACGTGATCGTTGCCGTGTTCACCGGGACGCCGCGGGATGGGCACGGACATCACCAGGTCTCGGGGCTGCTCGCGCGCGAGGCCTACGACCTCGCGGCCGACACGGTGCGCTTCCCGCTCGCCACACACGGCCCGTCGTGGACGGTGTCGACGTTCTATCGCGCGGCGCGCTTCATGCCCGATCAGGCGACGCTCACGATCAATGTTGGTGAGTACAGTCCGCTCCTCGGTCGCAGCTTCGCCGAGCTGGCGGCCGAAAGCCGGAGCCAGCACAAGTCGCAGGGGTTCGGGGTGTTGCAGCGCAAGGGTGTGCAGCTCGACTACGTGCGCCGCGAGGCGTCGCGCGTGGGCGATGCACCGAACGCGCGCGACCTGTTTGCCGGTATCGACACGACGTGGGCGGGCGTCATGCGCGCGGTGGGCAACGCGGCGGCAGCGGCGCAACTCGATAGCGCGATGCAAAAGGTGAGAGAAGCGCGCGTCGCGTTTCGCGCCGACGATCCCTCGGCCACCGTCGCGCCGCTTGCGTCGGCGTTGCGCTTGCTGCGCGCCGCACGTGCGCAATTGGGCGACGCTCCGCCCGCGCTCTTGGCGACGGCGGGGCTGCGCCCGCCCATGCTGTTGCCGAGGTTCGACGAGTGGTGGCGACCTGCCACACCCGATCGCCCGCCGCTCGCGGCAGCGGCGTGGGACGCGCTCCGACTGACCACCACGCGCACCGAGCGCGCGCTGCTGCTCGCGGCGGGCGTGGCGATCGAGGCGACCGCGACGCGTCCCGTGCTGCCCGTCTCGCTCCCCGGACTCGGCGCCGCGCTGCCCGACACGCTGAGCGTCGGCGTGACCGTGTACAATCGCGGGCGTGCGAGTATCGAGTGGCGTCGCGCGTTTGCGGGGCCGATCGGTCGACGGGACACCACGCGGCGCACCGTGCTCCCCGACAGCGCCGTGCGCCGCGCGCTGCTGGCGCGCACCGAGGTTGTGACCACGCCATGGTGGCGGCTCGCGCCCCGCGCGGACGACCTGTATCGCGTGCCGATCGACGCACGCGACGACGCGACGCGCACCGCCGACAGCCGGCTCGAAGCCACCCTGGAGCTCGAGATCGCCGGCGAGCCGCTGACCGTCCGTGCGCCGATCGTGCAGCGCTACGCCGATCCCGTGCAGGGAGAGCGTCAGCGCCCCGTGGTCGCGGTGCCGGGCATCACCGTCGCGCTCGACGGCGCCGCCGCGTACGTGCGCGCGGACCAGTCGATCGATCGCACCATCGCGGTGCATGTGCGCTCCGCGTATCCGTCGGCGCAGATGGTGCGCGTGTCGCTGACGCTGCCGCCCGGCCTCGTCGCCGATTCGCTCGAACGCGCACGCACGCTGGCGCCCGACGCCGACAGCACGGTCACCTTTCGCGTGCGCGGACGGCTTGCGCCGGGTCGCTACCCGCTCACGGCCGCCGCGCGCTTCGCCGATGTCACCGTGACGAGCGGCGCCGTCGAGGTCGCGTACGATCACATCGCACCGCAGCGGCTCTATCAGCATGCGGGACTCTGGCTCCAGGCGGTGCCGATCACGGTGCCACCGAGACTGCGCGTGGCGTATGTGCAGGGCGTGGGCGACAATGGCATCGTCGCGCTGGAACAGTTGGGCATCCCGGTCACACGCGTCACGCCCGATGCGGTGGCGACCACGGACTTCTCGCGCTTCACCGCCGTGGTGGTCGGACCGCGCGCCTACGATGCGCAGCCCGCGCTGATCGCGAGCAACGCCGCGCTGCTCGCGTACGCGCGCGGCGGCGGCACGCTGGTCGTGCAGTTTGGACAGTACGAGATGCTGCAGCCCGGCGTGATGCCCTACCCGATCACGCTCACGCGTCCGGCAGCGCGCGTGACGCTCGAGACGGCGCCGGTCACCGTGCTGGCGCCGCGGCATCCTGTGCTCGCCGGACCCAATCGCATCACGGCGGACGATTTTGTCGGCTGGGTGCAGGAGCGCGGGCTCTACATGCCGAGCACCTTCGACAGTCGCTAC
Source organism: Gemmatimonadaceae bacterium (assembly GCA_025453745.1). Taxonomy (GTDB): domain Bacteria; phylum Gemmatimonadota; class Gemmatimonadetes; order Gemmatimonadales; family Gemmatimonadaceae; genus JALOPS01. The sequence goes on along the minus strand of JALOPS010000015.1, from coordinate 28,795 downwards.
ACGCCGCTCGTCGCGATGCGCGATCCCGATGAGCCCGAAAATCGCGGCGGCGTGCTCGTGGCGTCCGTCGGTCGCGGTCTGTACGTGTACACCACGCTCTCGCTCTTCCGGCAGTTGCCGCAGGCGGTGCCGGGTGCGGCGCGTCTCCTCGTCAACCTGCTAGCCGCGCGCCCGGCGCCGACGCCCGTGCCGTGACGGCGTCGCACGCATGCGCCGGGTGTGGCGTACGTCACTCGCGGTGAACGCCGACGTTGCCGACGCGCTGACGCTCGAGCGGCTCACGAAGCGGTTTCCGACTGGCGGTGGCGTGCGCGCCATCGACCTCCGCGTGCAGGCCGGAGAGACGGTCGCGCTCCTGGGGCCGAGCGGGGCGGGGAAGTCGACGTTGCTCCGATGTGTTGCCGGCCTGCTGCCGCTCGAGAGTGGGCGCGTCCGCGTAGGCGGTCGCGACGTGACGCAGGCCGCGCCGGAGGCGCGCGGGATCGCCATCGTCGTGCAGGAGCTCGCACTCGCACCGCATCTCTCCGCGCGCGAGAGCGTGGCGTTCGGGCTCGAACCACGCGGGATTCCGCGCCGCGAGCGGGAGTCGCGCGCCGATGTACAGTTGCGCGCTCACGGCCTGGGGGGCATCGCGCATCGTCGGGTCGACGCGCTGTCCGGGGGTGAGCGTCAACGCGTCGCCCTCTTGCGCGCGCTTGCCGTCGAGCCCGCCGTGCTGCTCCTCGATGAACCGTTGGCCGCGCTCGATCCGGCGACGCGCCGAGCGTGGCGCGACGCGCTGCAGTCGGTGGTGCGCACGTCCGGCGTGACCACGCTGCTCGTCACGCACGACCATGCCGACGCCTTCGCCCTCGCCGATCGTGTGGCGGTGCTGTGCGACGGTGCGCTCGTGCAGGTCGCGACGCCGGAACGGCTCTACGTGGCGCCCGCCTCCGACGCCGTCGCCGCGATGATCGGCGATGCGGTGCTCCTGCCGGCGACGTTCGATGGTACCTGCGTGCAGCTCACGCTCGGCGGCACGACGACCGCTCTCGCACCGCTGGTAGCGCCGGCGGCACGAGGGGCGTGTACTGCGGTGCTGCGTCCCGACGCGTTGACGCTGGCAGTGCCGTCGCCGGGGGCGCCCGTTGGATGGCCCGGTGTCGTCATCGCCCGACGGTTCGCCGGTGCCACGCATCGCTATCGGGTGGCGATCGCCGGCGGCCCAGAGCTCATGGTTGCCCATGCCGGCGCGCCCATCGCGGACGGCAGCGTGGTGCACGTACATGCCTGCGACGGACACGTGTGCGTGGTGTGCCCGCCGGCAGACGATGTGTTGAAGTAAAGCAAACTCTGCAACAGTTAGAAAAAACGAACCGATAGGCCAGTCCGCACGGCTCTGGTGTGGCGGCGGGCCCCCCGATAGGCTACCGATATGGGCAGCGTGGTCCGACCCCGGGTCGTCATTATCGGTGGAGGTTTCGGCGGCGTCGCCGCGGCGCGGGCCCTTCGCGACGCGCCGGTCGACATCACGCTCGTCGATCGCACCAATCATCATCTGTTTCAGCCGCTGCTCTACCAGGTGGCGACAGCGGGCCTCTCGCCGGGCGACATCGCCGTGCCGATCCGCTGGCTGCTGCGTCGCCAGCGCAATGTCGAGGTCCTGCTCGCCGAGGCACTGGCCATCGACCCGGTCGCGCGCTCGGTGCTGCTCGATGTGGAGCCCAATACGCTCCGCTACGACTATCTCGTGCTGGCCGCCGGGGCGCGACATGCCTACTTCGGCCGTGACGACTGGGCACCCCTCGCGCCCGGCCTCAAGACCCTCGCGGACGCAGCCGAGCTGCGCAAGCGCTTTCTGCTGTCGTTCGAGCGCGCCGAACGCACCGCCGACCCCGTCGAGCGCGCCGCGCTGCAGACGATCGTCGTTGTCGGTGCGGGCCCCACGGGGGTGGAGCTCGCGGGCATCATTCCCGAAATCACGCACACGGCGCTGCGTCGCGAGTTCCGGCACATCGATACGGCGAAGACGCGCGTCGTCCTCGTCGAAGCGGGGTCGCGCGTGCTCCCCGCGTTCGACCCCGCGCTGTCCGACGCGGCGGCCCGCTCACTGCGCGCGCTCGGGGTCGAATTGCGCCTCGGTGCGCCCGTCACGGCAATCACTCCCTACAGCGTGACCGTGGGCGGCGAGCTCATCCCGGCGACCACGGTGTTCTGGGCCGCCGGCAACGCGGGTGCACCGGTGGCGCGGTCGCTCAGCGTGCCGCTCGATCGCGCGGGGCGCGTGATCGTGGAGCCCGACCTGTCGGTCGCGGGACATCCGGAGCTCTTCGTTGTTGGCGATCTCGCGCACGTGGAGATCGGCGGCGCGCTCGTGCCGGGCGTGGCACCCGGGGCGAATCAGGGCGGTGCGCACGCGGGGCGCATGATCGCGCAACGGGTGCGCGGCGCGCCAACCTCCCCGTTCGTCTATCACCACAAGGGCGACCTCGCCACCATCGGTCGCCACAAGGCCGTCGCCGCGCTCGGTCCGATCAAGCTGAGTGGCCTGATCGCGTGGTGGGCGTGGCTGTTCATCCACCTGCTCTATCTGGTCGGGTTCCGCAATCGCGTGAGCGTGCTGCTGCAGTGGGGCTACGCGTATCTCACCTTCCAGCGCGGCGTGCGCCTGTTGAGCGCCCCGACCTTGCCAATGGAAGACGCCGTGCCGCAGGTGAACGCCGCATGACGGTGCCGATGCTTCCCGCCGCATTCGCCTCCGCGGTGGTCGACGCTCTGGCGACCGCCGTGCTCGTGCTCGATGGCGACGGCGCGGTGCGCTATCACAACGCCGCGGCCGCCGAGCTCCTGGGGCTCACCGCGGTCACGCGCCATGCGCCGTTGGGGCCCGCACAGCCGGACCTCACCGAGGCGCTCGCGCGCGTACGCGCCGGTGAACGCGTCGACTCGCTGCGCGTGCCGATGCCGACGGATCCCGCGCGGCTCCTGGAGGTGCGCTTCTCCGTGCTCGAGGGAGACGACGCGGTGCTCGCGGCCGTCAGCGAAGTGACCGATCGGGAAGCGCTGCGCCTCGCGCTCGGGAAGCGCGCACGCGAGTTGGCCGCGATCTTCGACGCCACACCGTCGACGGTGCGCGTCTTCGATGCGGAGGGGAGACTGCTGCGCGCGAATCGTGCCGCGCAATCGGAACACCCTGCGGATGACCGTCCCGGGACGCTCGCGGAGCTGCTGGCGCAGGATCGCGCGCTCGACGCACTCACGGGCGAACCGCTCGCCGCCGGGCAGCACCCGTCCGAGCGTGCCTTGCTCGGCGAGGCACGTCCCATTCATCTGCTCGAAGTGCGGCGCGGTGGCGGCGTGAAGATCGTCGAGAGCCACGCCTCGCCCGTGCGCGATGCCGCGGGCGCCATCGTGGGCGTCGCACAGGTCGATCGTGACGTCACCGAGCGCGAGCAGTTGCGGCGCGCGCTGGCGGCGGAGCTCGATCGGTCGAGCGCCCTCAACGCGCGCGTATCGGTCGAGGCGACGCGCCTCGAGCGCATGGTCGAGCAGCGGTCGCGGGAGCTGTTGGCGATGCAGGAGGCGCGTGCGCGCGAGCGTCGATTGGCCTCGCTCGGGCAGCTTGCCGCCGGCGTGATGCACGACGTGAACAACGCCCTCAATCCGATCATGGCGGCGGCCTGGTTGCTCGCCCTCAAGGCCGATGAACCGGCCGCCGTGCGCGACTACGCCCAGCGGATCCATCGTGCCGCGGAGACGGGTGCCGCCACCGCGGCGCGCGTCGGGCGCTTCATCCGTCAGGACCCGCTCGATGTGGCCGCCGAGGAAGTGGTGCACCTGCCCACCATCGCCGATGAAGTCGTCGCGATGACGCACGCGCTCTGGGCCGAGCGGGCCGACGGCGGATCGCTGGCGTATTCGTCGTCGCATCATCCCGAGGCACACGTGCGCGCGCTCAGCGGTGAGCTGCGCGAAGCGCTCCTGAATCTCGTGCACAACGCGATCGACGCGATGCCCAACGGAGGTACCCTCACCATCGTCACCGGGTGCGACGCCACGGATGCGTGGATCGAAGTGCGCGACACCGGCATCGGCATGAGCGACGAAGTGCGTGATCGTGCGTTCGAGCCGTTCTTCTCCACGAAGGGTGCGGCGGGGTCGGGGCTCGGGCTCGCGGAGGTCTACGGCATCGCGCGGCGGCATCGCGGCGTGGCGGAGATCGACTCGGCGCTCGGCGAGGGCACGGCGGTGCGTCTGCGCTTTCCGCGCGTGACCGCGTCACCGGCCGACGACGCGACGCCCCCAGCGGTGATCACCGGCCGACAGCGCATCCTGCTGGTCGAAGACCATGAGGATGGTCGCGACTTCGTCAGCACGCTGCTGCGCGTCAGCGGTCACGACGTGGACACCGTCGCCTCCGTGGCCGAAGCACGCAACCAGCTCCTGCAGAAGCGCTGGGATGTGCTCATTACCGACCTGGGGCTGCCGGATGGCAGCGGCTGGGAGCTGATCGGGCTGGCGCGCGATCGCTTCCCGTCCATGCGACGGTTGGTCGTGACCGGGTGGGAGCCACGCGTCGCCGATGCAGCGGCGGCCCATCTCGTGCTCCGAAAACCGGTCGCCGCGGCCGATCTGCTGGCCGCACTGCACGCCCCCGATGCACCCGTTGCCGCACCTGCTGGTCCCGTGGTAGCCGCACCTGATACCTGACCCACTTCTCGTCCATCGACATGTCCGATACCGTGATTCCCAAGCAGACCCTGCGCGTGCTGTTGGCCGAGGACGACGATGCGGCGCGCTCGATGCTCGTCGAGCTGCTGCAGGCGATGGGGCATCTCGTCGTCGCGGAAGTTGCGTCGGGCTCCGACGCGATCACGCAGGCGCGCGATCTCATTCCGGACGCCGTGATCCTCGACGTGCACATGCCGGGTGCGACGGGCGTGCAGGCGGCGCAGGAGATCGCCGCGGCGCTGCCCGGCGTGGCCGTGCTGCTCGTGACCGGTGACGCGTCGCTCACCCTCTCGGCGCAGGATGCGCTGGCGACGGGTGCGGTGGCGCTGCTGCCCAAGCCCACCCCGCCGGCGACGATCGACAGTACGCTGCGCCTGGCCGTCACGCGCGCGCAGGAGTTGCTCCTCGCGCGACAGGAGGCGCAGCAGGCGCGCGAGCAGCTCGAGCATCGCAAGCTGATCGAGCGGGCCAAGGGGTTGCTGATGCGGCGGACGGGCGCGTCGGAGCCCGAGGCGTATCGCATCCTGCAGCGCACGAGTCAGGATCGGTCGGTGCCGATGGTGTCGATCGCGAAGGCGATCCTCGACTCGGAACCGGGGATGAACTCGGCGGCGACGCCGAAGAAGGGCTAGCGCGCTCAGGCCGCCGCGTCTGCGGCGGCCTCCTCGTGCAACTGGCGCGCGGTGGCGGCCACGTCGGCGCTCCAGCCGCTCGTGGGCGCCTCGTCGCGGACCGCGGCGCGCGTCTCTTCCGCGCGGGCGAGCAGCGCCACGAAGGCGTGCACGATCTCCGCATCGACTTCGATGCCGGCCTGCTGCTGCAGCATGCCGATCGTGCGCGCGCGGGGCCACGCCTCGCGGTACGGGCGGCGCGTGCTCAGTGCATCGTACAGATCGCACACGTGCACGATGCGACTCGCGTAGTGGCAGGGGCGGGCATACGCCATCGACGGGTAGCCGCCTTCGCGGTTCTCCCACACATGATGCTCGTACGCGACGACGGACGCGAGCCCGTGTCCACGCGCCCGCGCGGAGAGGAGTCGTGCGCCTTCGACGGTGTGGGTCTGCATCTGCGCGAACTCCACCTCCGTAAGCCGGCCCGGCTTGACGAGCACCTCGACCGGCACACGCACCTTGCCGATGTCGTGCAGCAGCGCGGCGACGCCCAGTGCGCGGGAGTCGGCGGCGGCGAGCCCGAGCTGTTCGGCGAGTCCCATCGACAGCATCGCCACGTTGCACGAGTGCGTCGTGGTGTACTGATCGAACGTCTTGATGTCGAGCAGCGGAAGCACGATCGCCTGCTCGCGGTGGATCGCCATCGCGAGCGAGTGCACCACTGCCTCGACTTCCGCGAGCGGTACGTCACCGCCGGCGGCGATCTCGTCGTGGATCCAGCGGACGGCAGACGCTTCTTCCGTCATCGGCAACTGCGCAAGGGCATCGAGCAGATCGCCCGCGGCCTGGTCGTGCTCGTCGGGAGCGGTGGCCACACCCAGTGGCCCAAAGCGGAAGCCACGGAGCGCCACCGTGGCCCCATGGTCGGCCCCGTGCCCCAATCGCTGGTGCAGCTCCTGCACCAGGATCTCCATGTCCGAGGCGGTGGGCATGGGGACCGAGTCGACCTCGAGTCGCTGCACGCCGACGGCGGCCAGGCGCGGCGCCCACTCCCACCCCTTGAGCTCCGTCATCACGCGTGTGCCGACGATCACCGCGCCGTCGAGAAAGGAGAAGCGGATGGCGCCGCGTTCGCCGAGCACGTCGAGGAGGCATTCGAGCGCGCGCCGACGCGCGGTCTCGCGCATCGGATGTCCGTCCTGATACAGGTGCTGCGCCGAGAGCGCCTGTCCGAGACTGGTCAGGAAGGTGGCGGTGGCGTTGAGCATCAGGAGGCAGCGGCAAAGGGACGTGCGGTCGACGCGAGTACGGCGTCGCGCACGCGACGATCGGCGGCACGTGACGCGAGATCGATCACCTGTGCGCCGCGCGCGTCGCGTCCGTACCGCATGGCGAGGACTTCGAGCGCCGCGAGCATCGGTGCGCGCGCCTCGACCAGGGCCAGCCGTCGCAACACGAGCGTCCGTCGCGTCGTCAGCCCGAGCAGTGCGTCACGCACGACCGCCGACGGCGCCGCGTCGAGCAACGAGCGCACGGCACGGGCCACCAGTTCGTCGGCATGTTCCCCGGCATCGATGAACTTGAGCAGGCGTTGCACCAATTCGGGCGCGAGGGCGCGCCGGGTCGCTGTCTCGACATTGCTCAGCGCCTCGAGTGCGACACGCACCACGCGATCACTCCCGTCGCCAAGTGCGCGACGCACGGCGGCATCGCGCGTCAGCGCATCGGCCACGAGCAAGCGCAGCGCTTCGATGCGCACCTGCTCGTGCGTGTGGTCGAGATAGTGGAAGAGCACCGTCGCGTCGGCCTGCCCGCCGTCGGCGGAGCCCAGGTCGCGCAGCAGCGCGAGCAGGTTGCGGACGAAGTACCACGCGGCGCCATCGAGTCGCCGCGTGAGCAGTGGTGCGATCGCCGGGCCCAGCTCACGCAGTCGATCGTACACCATGCGCCGCGTCGTCCGTCCGGTGGCGTCGCGCAGCACGTCGAGCAGGATATCCGCGGCACCCTGGTCGAGCGATGCCAGCATGGTGCGCGCGGTCGCCTGATCGAGCGGATCGCGCAGCAGCACGGCGCGTACCGCCGCCGGCGAGACGAGATGCGCGCGAATCGCCGAGGCCGCGTCGACGCCGGGCGCATCGATCAGCCAACTGTACAGATCCGAGACGCGGCCGGCGCGAATCAGCTCATCGACGGCCGCAGCCGTGTCCTCGCCGAACGCATCGATCTCGAGAGCGAGCTGCACGAGGCGCGATGCGCCGGTGTCTTCGAGCGCGCGCTGTTCGACGGGATGATCGAAGACGCTGATGTGGTCGAGCAACGCGACATGTTCGACCGGGTTGGGATCCTCGAGCGACCATCCGCGCACCAGCTCGTGCGCAGCCCCGCGAAACGCCGACTCCGCATCGGGACGCACGGAGACGCCACCGGCGTAGGCGCGCGAGGACAGCTTGCCGATGATGCGCAGCAGGTGGTGCGAGAGATCCTGACCACTCGCCTGCGCCGCGGTCTCGAGCCACTCGACGATCGCGGCGACCGGCAAGGCGTCGATCATCTCCGCGATGAAGCGGCGCTGTTCGGTGCCCACGCCGACCGACTTGATGATCGCGCGCAGTGAACTCGACTTGAGCGCCGAGAGCACGGCACGCAACCGTTCACCCAACAGCGCGCGCTGCTCCGGGGGCGCCTGCGCCACCTGGCCCGCCACGCGCAGCAGCACGTAGGCGACACGCTTGGCGTATCCCTCGCCACCGATGCGACGTTCGATGGCGTGCGCCACCTCGGTGGGTTCGGTGGCCGCGAGCGCGATGTCGGTCGCGATCGCCACACCGTCCTCCGCCCCGGACGCACTCCCGTCGCCGCTTGCATCACCCGCGCCTCCGCCGCCGAGCGCTCCTGAGGCCGCGCCACCTGACCCCGCTCCCGCGCCGCCAACACCGGTCGAGGACGAACTCCCCTCGCCGCTCGAAGGCCCACCGTCCTCGGCGGTACCGCCGCCGCCAACGCCGCCGCCGCTCCCTCCACCGGAGCCGACGCCGGATCCGCCGCCGCCTCCGGCGGACCCGTCACTCGCCCGGGTCGCCCCGCCGATGACCGTGACATCGCGCATCGCGCCTGGCGCACTGTGCTCGCCGCTGCCCGCGTCCGATGCGCGCGTGTCCTCCGCGCCGCTCGCGTGCCGCGCGTCCCGTGCGCTACCTCCCGCATCGCTCCCCGCGCCACCCCGCGCCGAGTCGCCCGCCCGCGACCCTGGGGCCGTCGTCCGCGTCACGCGCAGATCGTCGACATCGGTCAGCGCCATCAACGGACTGCCATCGACCGCTTCGTCCGTGCCGTTGAGCAGCGCCACCGCAGCGAGCGCGCGCCAGATCGCGTCCACATTCGTCGCGCTCTCGGTCGCCCCGTCACCCAGCGCCAGTCGACCGTATGCGATCTTCGCGATCGACACGCCGGGCATCGCGGGCGCCTGTTCGAGATCACCCTCGGCCGCAGCCTTCGGATCCGACGCGAGCCACGCGAGTGCGGTCTGCAGCGACTCGATCGTCGTCGCCGTGTCGAACGTGACGCAGCCGATGCCACGCAAGCGAAGGCGCTCGGCGAGCTCGCGCGCGACGGCGCCCGCGTCCTCGGCCGGCTTGTCGTCGATCAGGAGTTCATCGCGCCCCACCCCGAACGCCACACTCGGGCGATGCGACAGCACGGCGCGGAGCTCTTCGTACGCCTGCTGCTCCGCCGACCGCACCAGCGGATGGCCCACCGGGTACGCGCGCCGGCGGTTGAACGCCACCGTCAGGCGCGTCACGAGCGCCCGCGGGGCGTGTGCCGCGTCGTCTGTTGGGGCGTTCGGGGTGGGAGCCTGCATCAGGGGGGAGTGTCGGCCGCCGCGTCCCCCCACCACAGACGAGGCGGGGTCAGCCCACCGGATCCGGGCTGGCGGGCTGTGGCCGGAACGTGGCCTCGAGGTGCCCGCTCAGGAGCAGGGTCCCCGAGGCCAGAACAGCGGCCAGGACAAACGGCCATGCAACTCCTAGACGATCGAACGCCCAACCCGTAAGGAGGGGAAAGAGCACTCGTGCGGCGCCGCCGAAGGTCTGCTGCACCCCCATGTACAGCCCGCGTTCGTCCCCGGCCACCACCCGGGAGAGCAGGGCCGTCACGCAGGGGAAGGTGAATGCCGTCCCCAGTGGGAGGAGCGCGACCACTGCGGCGAGCTGCCAGAGCTCACGGGTCAGCGGCAGCAGCCCCAGCCCTCCGGCGAGCAGGACCACCCCGTAGCGCGACAGCCGGGCCTCTCCCAATCGGTCGACGAGCTTGCCCAGTGCCAACGCGCGCACCACCACGGAGATCGTGCCGAGGTACATGAACACCCAGCCGATGGTCCGCTCGGTGACGCCAAACCGGACAGCCAGAAAGAGCGCCAGAATGGCCGTGACCCCCTGAAACGCCCCCATGTTGACCGCATAGATCCAGATCAACCGCGACGCGGGTTCGCCCGAGTGGCTGACCACACGCCACACCGCGGATCGGGAGGAACGGCGAACCTTCCCCGCGCCGGACCCCTTCGTGCGCGTTTCGCCGAGAAAGCGCCAGGCGAAGAGCACGTTGATCACGCAGAAGGCGGCCGCCACCAGCCCCGGCGTACTGCGCCCGGCCCCATTGAGCAGCGAGCCGATGACCGGCCCGACCGCCACGCCGGCGTTGGTCGCCGCCGAGAGCCAACCGAGTGACTTCGCCCGATCCTCCGGGCGCGTGGCGTCGGCGACATAGGCCTGCACCACGCTCACGGTCCCCCCACCGGCGCCCTGGACGATGCGCGAGAGGAAGAGCAGCCAGAGCGAGTCGGCGTAGGCGAAGACGAGATACGCCACGGCAGATGCGCCAAGCCCCACGAGCAGCGCCGGGCGGCGGCCGTACTTGTCGGAAAAACGTCCCCACAACGGCGCACTCACGAGCTGGGCCACGGCGAACGACGACACCAGCATGCCGACCACGAAGCCGCCCGCACCCAACTCGGCCGCGTAGAACGGCAACAGCGGCAGCACCATCAACAGGCCGAGCATGTCGATGAACGCGGTCACCATCAGCACGGCGAGTCGGGCGAACGCGCCGCGCTGGTCGGGCGTGTCGGTCATGAGCGCCCGCGGGCGCGATCTGGCAGCAGCACGGACACCTACTCGGTCTTGCCGAGAGCCTGCGGGGGAACGGAGCGGCCGACGACGCCGGCGAGCGCCACGATGGTCAACACGTACGGAATCATCTCGACGAACTGCGAGGCGAGCAGTTCCGTGCCTTGCAACCTGATCTGCAGCGCTTCCGCCGCCGCGAAGAACAGACAGGCGACCGCCACGCGCAGCGGCTCCCACCGCCCGAAGATCACCGCGGCGAGGGCAATGAAGCCGCGCCCTGCCGACATCCCGTCGGTGAACTGATGCTGATCGAGCGCGAGATACGCGCCCCCGAGCGCGGCGAGCATGCCGGAGACCAGCACGCCGATCGTGCGCACTCGGCGCACGGGAACCCCGAGCGACGCGGCGGCGTCGGGCTTCTCGCCGACGGCGCGCAGCCGCAGGCCGAATGGCGTGCGCGCAAACACCCACCAGAGCGCCGGCAGCGCGATCAGCCCGAGCCACACGATGGGATTGCGAAACGACGCGAGCAGGCCGGACACGGCACCGCCGGCCGACCCCCCTTCACCACCAAAGCCGGGCACGCGCGGCGAATTCGACGCACTGTCGAACGCGAGGCGCAGAAAGAAGCGCGTCGCACCGACGACGAGCAGGTTGAGTGCGACCCCCACGACGACCTGATCGGCGCGGAAGCGGACCAAAGGCGCCGCCCAGCAGCATCCCCTCGAGCGCGAGCGCGATGACGCCGACACGCTCGGAGAGCACACCCGCTGATGCCGCGAGCAGGTAGGGCACCGCGATGCGCAGCGTCTGCAGCAGAAAGGCGAGCACGATCATGCGGGCGTCGCACTCCGTGCGCGCGCCGGCACCGCGTTGCGCAGCAGTTGTCGCACCTCGGGCACCGCGACGGCCACGCTGATGATCACCACGGCCTGCAGGATGTCGACGATCTGCTTGGGCACCAGCGCATTCACGGCGAGCCCGCCCTGCGACAGCGTGGCAAAGAGCAGCGCCGAGATCACGATGCCGAACGGATGATTGCGCCCGACCAGCGCGACGGCGATGCCAAGGAAGCCCGCGCCCGCGGCGAAGCCGTCTTCGTAGTAGTGCTTGTAGCCCAGCACGTAGTTGGTGCCGCCGAGCCCGGCACACGCGCCGGAGAGCAGCATCGCGAGGATCCACACGCGACCCGCACGAATGCCGCCGAACTCCGCCGCATCCGGTTGCAGCCCCACGGCGCGCAACTCGTATCCGCCGCGCGTCCGGAAGAGGAACCACCACGCGGCAACAGCCAGTGCGAGCGCTCCGATGAGCATGAAATTGGCGGCCGATCCGTGAAAGGCGGGCCACGTGTCCGACAGCCGCGCCACCGCACCGGCACGGATCTCCGGCGTATGCAGCGACTCGGGCACGTGCAGTCGCGTGGCCACGAGCCAGTTGAGCGCCGCGAGCGTGATGAAGTTGAGCATGATCGTCACGATCACTTCGCTGGCGCCAAAGCGCGCGCGCAGCCACCCCGCCACGCCGCCCGCTGCCGCGCCCGCACCCATCGCGGCGGCGACACATACCGGCACCGCCGCGAGTGGGGGCGTGCCGGCGGGGAGTGCCAGGCCAACGAGCGCCGCCGCCAGGCCACCGAGTGCGAGCTGACTCTCTGCGCCCACGTTGAACAACCCCGCACGTCCGGCCATCGCGAACGCCAAGCCCGTGCACGTGAGCGTGGTGGCCTTGTACAGCACCTGGCCAAAGCCGTAGGCGTTGCCCCACGTCCCCTGCAACAGCATGCCGAACACCGTGGCCGGCGCCTGCCCGAACGCGAGAATGAGCAGATCGCCGACGACCAGTGCGACGGCGAGCGCGACGAGTGGTGGCAACACCGCGGCCAGCACGGCCTCCCGCTGCATGCCGCGGCTCACGCGCTCGCTCCTGTCATGTAGGCACCGAGTACTTCGGTGGTGCACGCCGCGCGCGGCAGCTCGGTGGCCACGCGTCCGCGATAGAGCACGAGCACGCGATCGGCGAGGGCGAGCACCTCTGCGAGATCCGCCGAAACGAGCACGATCGCCCGCCCTGCGGCGCGCGCCGTGCGCAACTGTGCATGGATGAACTCGATCGCACCCACGTCGACACCACGCGTCGGCTGCGCGGCCAGCAACACGCGGAACCCTTCGCCACCGTCGTCCGTCCGCAGCCGATCGGCACGGCCACCCATCTCGCGCGCGATGACGATCTTCTGCTGGTTGCCACCCGAGAGCGCGCGCGCCGGCAACGACGCGTCGGCGGGGCGGATGTCGAATGCGGTGATCTGCTGCGCGGCCTCCTGCGCAATGCGCGCGCGGTCGAGTGTGCCGGCCGCACCGGCGTACCGCTGCTGTCGCCCGAGGATGAGGTTCTCCGCAATCGAGTAGTCGAGTACCAGCCCTCGGCGGTGCCGGTCTTCCGGGATGTGCGCGAGGCCCATCGCCGCGCGCTGCGGCACGTCGAGTCGCGTGATGTCGCGGTCGCCCAGGCGGATCGTGCCCGCCTGCACGCGACGCAGTCCGGCAATCGCCTCGATCAGCTCGGTCTGTCCGTTCCCCTCCACGCCGGCGATGCCGAGGATTTCGCCACCGTGCACGGCGAAGCTCACGCCATCGAGCGCTGCACCACCGCGATCACTGGTCACCCGGACATTGGTCACCGACAGCAACGCCCGATCGGCGACCGTCGGATCGGTTGCGCCTGCGACCGCTGCGCCACCACTGCGCGTCGGCGGGGGCGCGTGATCCAGCGCCAGTGCCACGTCGCGGCCGACCATTGCACGCGCGATCGCCTGCGGCGTGGTGTCCGCCGTGCGCAGGCGATCCACCGTCGCGCCCGCACGCATCACGGTGATCCCGTCCGAGATGGCGATGACTTCGTCGAGCTTGTGCGTGATGAGGATGACCGTACCGCCGTCGGCCACGAGTGTGCGCAGCACGCGCCAGAGCTCGCGCACTTCCGGCGGTGAGAGCACCGCGGTGGGCTCGTCGAGCACGAGGATCTTGGCACCACGATAGAGTGCCTTGAGGATCTCCACGCGCTGTGCTTCGCCAACGGAGAGCTCGGCGACGCGCGCGTTGGCCGGCACGGCGAGCCCGGTGCGCGTCACCAGCGCATGCACATCGGCCACCGCGCGCGTGCGATCGAGCGTCAGGCCGCCCGCGCCACGCGGTTCCTGCCCCAGCACGATGTTCTCCGCGACGGAGAGCGGAGGCACGAGCATGAAATGCTGATGCACCACGCCGACACCGGCGGCGATCGCGTCGCTCGTCTTCCACCCGGTCACGTCGCGGCCGTTGACCTCCACGCGTCCCGCATCGGGGGCAACGAGCCCACCGAGGATCTTCATCAACGTCGACTTGCCGGCCCCATTCTCGCCGACGAGCGCGTGGATCTCGCCCTGGCGCACCTCGAGCGACGCATCGCGGTTGGCCTGCACCGCACCAAACGCCTTGGCGATGCCGGTCAGCCGCACGACGACGGGGCGATCGTCCAACGCATCGGTGGCCACCGCCACGCCGCCGGGTGGCTCGCGCTCGAGTCGCGGATCGGGAACCGGCGCGCCGCTCGTCATCGCGTCGACGGTACGACGATGCGTCCGGCGATGATGTCGGCCTCGAGCGCGAGCAGGCGTGTGCGCACGCTGTCGGGGATGAGCGACCTGTTGTTCGCATCGTACACGTAGCCCACGCCCTTCTCCGCGAGGCCGAACTGCCGCACGCCACCCTGGAAGGTGCCGTCCTTCACGCTCTTGATCGCGTCGAAGACGGCCTGGTCGATCCCCTTGACCATCGAGGTGAGCACGTAGCCCGGCGCCTCGTCGTACTGATCGGCATCGACCCCGATGGCCAACGCGTTGGACGCGCGCGCGGCTTCGAAGACGCCAAGCCCGGTGGAGCCCGCCGCGTGAAAGATCACGCGCACACCCTGCTGGTATTGCGAGAGGGAGAGCTCCTTCCCCTTGCCCGGATTGCGGAACGCTTCGGGCGTTACGCCCGCGTATTGCGCGATCACCGTACAGTCGGCGCACACGTGGCGCACGCCGGCCTTGTATCCCGCTTCGAACTTGTGGATGAGCGGAATGTCCATGCCGCCGATGAAGCCGACCTTCTTCGAGCCACCCGTCAGCGCCGCGAGCGCCCCGACGAGAAAGGCGCCCTGCTCCTCGCGAAACTTGAGCGCCGTCAGATTCGGCGGCAGCGGCAGTGGCGCACCGGTGGAGTCGGTGGCGACGGCGTAGTCCACGTCGGCAAAGCGGACGCCGGGATACTCGCGCGCGAGCGTGTTGACGTCGTCGGTGAAGATGAAGCCCACGCCGATGACGAGATCGAACTCCTCCGCTGCGAGCAGCCTGAGCCCCGCTTCCCGATCGGAGCCCTCGCCCGGTTCGATGTAGCGCACGCGCGCACCCAGCGCCTTCGCCGCACGTTCGCCGCCCAGCCACGCGCCATCGTTGAACGACTTGTCACCCCGCCCACCCACGTCGAAGACGATGCCGACGTCGAGCCCCTCGGTCGTCGCGTCCGGCGTGGCGCCGTCGGGGTGCACGAAGAGCAAGGCTCCGTGCACGGCGAGCAGGGCGCCGATGGCGGCGAGAACGGTGCGCATCGGGCGATACGATAACACGAGCGCCCGCACGCCGGACCCTGACGGGTGGCATGCGGGCGCTCGTGGGTGGGTGCCGGTCGCCCGGCACCCGAACGGATCAGCTCTGCAGCTTGAGGTAGCGGAACGCCGTCACGCCGCTCACGTCGGCCTTGACGGATACCGACTTGCGCTCGCCCTTGGGCACCGTCACCGGATCGGCCTTGGCGGTACCGACGACCTTGCCATCCTTGTCCAGGAACTCGACGGTGAACGTGTAGGTCCCCGGCGCCGTGCCGCGATGTTCGATCGACGCGCTCACCGACGACGAGGTCGCGCTGCGCGTGAAGTTCGTGATCGTCACCTTGACCGGCATCTTCTCGGAGGCCGTGAAGTACTTGGTGAGCGTATCACCCCACGCCTTCTTCTCGAGCGGCGCCTTCACCATGTCGCGCTTGGTCTGCGCCATCAGCGCGTAGTACTGCACGACTTCGGGGTTCGACGGGTCGATCTGGATGAGGCGATCGATCATCGGCCGCATCTTGTCGGCTTCCTTGAGGTTGCTGTAGCTGGCGATGACGTTGTTGAGCGCGTCGCGCTGCAGCGGGTTGATCGCCAGCGCCTTCTCGAAGAGCTGCGCGGCATCCGCCCACTTCTCGCCCCGCGCGGCGATCACGCCGCCGGTCGTGTAGTGGAAATCGCCGAAGGTGCCACCAGCGAGCATCGGCTTGTACACGGTCGAGACGAGCGCCGTGTCGCCGGCCAGCGAATACGCATCGGCGAGGCTCTGCATCGCCATCGGCGCATCGGAGCCCTGTCCGTTCATCTCGAGAAATGCCTTGAGCGGTGCCTGCCCCTTCTTGGCAGCGGCCTTCTGCTCCTCGCCCTGCAACCCCTGCGCGCGCTCGACGCTGCGCACGCCCATCATCAGCGTGGAGCTGTTCTTGAGGTCGCGATAGCTCGTGTCGGTACCAGCCGCTTCCACCGCCTTGCCCCACGACTCGATCGCCTTGTCGGTCTCGTTCTTGTTGTCGGCGATCTGCCCGATGAAGTACCAGCCGAACGGGCTCTTGGGGTTCTCCTTGGTGCTCTTGGCCGCGTAGAACTCCGCCGAGTCGGCTTGGCCGGCGTTGAGCGCCGCCTGGGCACGCTGGATGTAGGCGAACCAGAGAATCCCTTCCCGGAACTGCACGAACTCGCTCGCGCACCCGGGCGCGGCCTTCACGACTTCCGCGAGCGCGGTGTCGAGCGCGGCGGCGGGGTCGATCATCCCTGTCGGCTCGCTCGCGTAGCCCAGCGACGCCCTCGAGACCCACTGCCCCACCGGGTCAGGCGGTGACATGAAGTTGCCGAGCGCACGCACGACGCCGTAATTGCGACCGCCGGGGTTCTTGGCAAACACCTCGGGCTTCTCGGTCAGGATCTTCATCACCTCGCGCAGCGTGCCGTTGCGCGTCGCGCTGTCCACGCCGGCCTTGAGGCGGGCAAAGCGCAGCTCGGCCATCGACAGCTCCTTCGGGCTGTTCTGATCGATCGAGCACTGGGCCTGCACACCGCCGGGCTGCGCGCCGGCCTCGGATGCGGCACCGACGAGTGCACTGGCGAAAGCGAGCACGGCCCACGAGCGGCCGGGACGAACGCGACAGGGCATTGCAAGAGTCTCCTGGGATGCGGACTGCTTCGTCGGCGCGGGCGCGCCGAGCGGGCTCGCGCGATCACGCAAGCCGGCGAGGGTCGGGTCACGCCCCGACGGGTTTGGACTGTCGATCACCTGCTACCCCGCAGAACTTCAAATGTATATGCCGCTCGACCTTCCGGAACGTCTCCGCACGCGGCTCCTGGTGGTCGGCACCGGTGTCGCCGGCTTGGCGACCGCATGGCGCGGCGCAGCCCGGGGGCCGGTGCTCCTGCTCACGAAGCGCACACTCTTCGACTCCGCGACCGCATACGCGCAGGGAGGCATTGCCGCTGCCCTGGGCGCGGGCGACTCCCCCGAGCGCCACTCGCAGGACACGCTCGCCGCCGGCGCGGCGCTCTGCGACGCCGAGGCAGTGCGCGTCCTCGTGGAGGAGGGGCCCGCCCGTGTGCTCGAACTCGAGACCGCCGGCGCGCGCTTCGACCTGGGCGAAAACGGCGCGCTGCGGCTCGGGCGAGAGGCCGCGCATTCGGCGCACCGCATCGTGCATGCGCGCGGTGACCAGACCGGCGCGGAGATCGCCGCGACGCTCGCCGCGAAGGTGCGACAGTCGCCCGACATCACCGTCCTCGAGCATGCGCGCGTGCTCGAACTGATCGTCGCTCGGGGTGCCGTCGTCGGGGTGCGCGCGTCGGTCGCGGGGCGCGCTGTCGAGATCCTCGCCGATGCCACGGTACTCGCCACCGGCGGCTGCGGGCAGGTCTACCGCGCCACCACCAACCCGCTCGTCGCCACGGGCGACGGCTATGCCATCGCGCACCGCGCCGGTGTCACGCTCGCCGACATGGAGTTCGTGCAGTTCCACCCCACCGCGATCGCCACGCACGAGAATCCCCTCGCGCTCATCTCCGAAGCGGTGCGCGGCGAAGGCGCCGTGCTGCTCGACGCGCGGGGCAAGCGCTTCATGAAGGCGCGCCACCCGGACGCCGAGCTCGCGCCGCGCGACGTGGTCTCGCGTGAGATCTTTCGTGCGCAGCACGAGGGGCCGGTGCACCTCGATGCGCGCATGCTTGCCCGCACGTTCAGTCGGCGCTTTCCGGGAATCTTTGCGCTCTGCCGTGCGCGGGGGATCGACCCGCGCCGCGAGCTCATTCCCGTCACGCCCGCCGCGCATTACATGATGGGTGGCATCGTCGTCGATCTCGCCGGTCGCGCCTCGCGTGCGCGCCTCTACGCCTGCGGAGAAGTGTCGCGGACGGGGGTACATGGCGCGAATCGCCTTGCGTCCAACTCGCTGCTCGAAGGGCTCGTCTTCGCCGAGCGCGTCGCACGCGACGCAACCACCGTGACGCCGCTGCGCTCCCTGCCGGCGCGTACGCGCTGGCGCGTTCCGCCGCTCGACGATCGGGGCGCCGCCCAGGTGGCGGCCGATGCGATCCGCCAGGAGATGTGGGAGCACGCGGGAATCGCACGCTCCGCGCGCGGGCTGCGCAAGGCGCTGGCCGCCCTCGACGCCATCGGCGCGCGCCTCGCCCCCGGCGCGACCGAAGAGCGCAACCTGCTCGACACCGCGCGCCTCATTGCCGACGCGGCGCTGCTCCGCCGCGAGTCGCGCGGGGGGCACTTCCGCAGCGATTTCCCGAAGACGCGCCGCAGCTGGCAGGGGCGCCATATCGAGTGGTAGCCATGCACCCGGCCCGCCGGGTCGAGTGACGCTACATTCCTCCCATGACCACGCTCGAGACCGCACACGACCCGGCGCTGCACGAGACGATCCGCGCGCTCGCCGCCGAGCGCAACGCGGTGATCCTCGCGCACAACTACGAGCGCCCCGAAGTCCAGGATGTCGCGGACTTCGTCGGCGACTCGCTCGGCCTCTCGCGCGAGGCGGCGCGCACCGACGCGGAGATGATCGTCTTCTGCGGCGTGCACTTCATGGCCGAGACGGCCGCGATCCTCTCGCCGTCGAAAACCGTGCTGCTCCCCGACCTGGCCGCCGGCTGTTCGCTCGCGGCCACGATCGACGCCGAGCAGTTGCGGGCGTGGAAGGCAGAGCACCCCGGCGCCGTGGTCGTGGCCTACGTGAACACCTCCGCCGAGGTGAAGGCCGAAAGCGACTACTGCTGCACCTCCGGCAATGCGGTCGAGATCGTCAACGCGATCCCGCGTGACACCGAGATCCTCTTTCTGCCCGACATGTTCCTCGGCGCACATGTGCGGCGCATGACGGGACGAGAGAACATCCATGTGTGGATGGGCGAGTGCCATGTGCATGCGGGGATCGATCCCGAGCACATCACGCGCATGCGAAGCGCCCATCCGGGGGCGGAGTTCCTCATTCACCCCGAGTGCGGCTGCGCGACGAGCGCGGTCGATGCGGTCTCCTCGGGCGCGGTGGACGCGACGGGCGTGCAGATCCTCTCCACCGAAGGGATGATTCGTCGCCCCGCGCTGTCGGACGCCGACGAGTTCATCGTCGCGACGGAGATCGGCATTCTCCACCGGCTGCGGCGCGAGAATCCCTCCAAGCGTTTCATTGCCGCGAACGACCGCGCCTCCTGCGCGTACATGAAAGTCACGACGTTGCCCAAGGTGCTGCGCGCCCTCGAGCGCACGCAGTACCGCATCACCGTACCCGACGACATCGCCGCGCGCGCTCGGCGCGCGATCGAACGGATGGTGGCCATCGGACCGGCCGCGACGCCGACCCCGGCGCCCGGCGTCGATCCGGGCGAATAGCGCGGCGCGGACGCGCGCACACGAGGGAGCCATGGGACAGATCCCGCGCGTCATCACGCCCGATGTCGATGCGCGCCCGGCGCGCGGGGCGACCACGCTCCACTGGCCGCTCACCCCCGACGAGCTCACCGCGCACGTGCGGATCGCCCTGGACGAAGACGCCGCCTTCAACGACGTCTCGACGCTCGCGACCGTGCGCACCGATCGCCGCGCACACGCGACGCTCGTGGCACGCCACGCGGGGGTGATCGCCGGCGTGCCGCTCGCCGTCGAAGCCTTCCGGCAGCTCGATCCCGCCGTGGTCGTGCGTGTGGAGGCGGAGGATGGAGCCAGCGTGGGCGCGGGCGAGCCCGTGCTCGCGCTCAATGGCCACGCGCGCGGACTGCTCTCCGCGGAGCGCACCGCGCTCAACTACCTGCAGCACCTCTCGGGCATCGCCACCCGGACGGCGGCATTCGTGGCACGCGTGGCGGGCACCGGTGCGCGCATTCTCGACACACGCAAGACGCGCCCCGGCTGGCGGCTGCTCGAGAAGTACGCCGTACGCGCGGGTGGTGGCACCAATCACCGGCTCGACCTCCGGAGCGCGGTGCTCATCAAGGACAATCACCTGGCGGCGGTCGATGGCCGCATCGCCGTCGCGGTGGAACGCGCGCGCGCACTCGCCGCAGCAGGCACCGTTGTGCAGGTCGAGTGTGACACGCTCGACCAGGTGGACGCGGCGATCGCGGCCGGCGCCGACGCCATCCTGCTCGACAACATGTCGCTCACGGAGCTCGTCGCGGCCGTGCAGCGCGTCGGGAACCGCGCTCGGACCGAAGCGTCCGGTGGCGTGACATTGGAGAACGTCCGGGCCATCGCGGAGACAGGGGTCAATTCCGTGTCCATCGGTGCGCTCACGCACTCGGCCCCCGCGCTCGACCTCGCCCTCGACTTTCACGCCTAGGCGCGATCCCCACGCGGACGTCGGGTGGGAACCCGAGACCCGGTCGACCTTCGTTCGTGTATAGTTGAAGAGGGCCGCGCGGTTCGCGCTGTGCGGCCATCCCCCACCGCCTTCCTGTGCCCGGTGCGCACTGCCGGGCGTCGAGTCGACCGATGCTGGTTGTCACCCCAGTTCCCACCACGACCGCCGCGCGCATTCTCGTCGATGGCGTCATCGACTACGCCGGGCTCTTTCCGCCGGCCGCGCTCGAGCTCCCCACCACGATTCGGAACTTCGCGCGCTATCGCGGCGGCAATCACGGCTGGATGCTCGGCCGGTTCGTCGTCCCCGTCGGGCAGCTCGAGGCGTTCACCACGCACGCCGAGCCGCTCCTCCCGCGCGATGCGCACGCGGTGCCGTGGCGGCTGACCGCGATCGGGTCGGGTGACCTGCGCACCGACCTCAATGCCATCGCCGGCTTCAACGAGCGGCACCAGTGGAGCGTGGAAGATCGGTCGGCGGTGGTCGATTCGTACGAAACACGCGTGGCGTCGCTCGACGAGCTCGCGCGCCTCACCGACGCGGTGCTCGGTTCCGGCGCGCGCTCGTGGGGCGCCGATCGGCCGCTCGCGGTGCACGCCGAACTTCCCATCGCGAGCGACCCCGAGCCGCTGATCGACGCGCTGCGCGCGCCGGCCTTTCACGCCAAGGTGCGCACCGGCGGTCTGAGCGCCGAAGCGTTTCCGCAGCGCGATCATCTCGTGCGCTTCCTCGCCGCCTGCGTGCGGCTCGGTGTGCCGTTCAAGGCCACCGCGGGATTGCACCACGCCTGGCGCGGCAGCTATCCACTCACGTACGAGGCCGGGTGTGCCTCGTCGACGATGTACGGCTTCCTCAACGTACTGCTCGCCGCCGCGCTGCTGAGCGACGGGGCGAGCGTCGACGACGCGGCGCGCGCGCTCGACGACGATGCGCGACTCCACACCACCGTCGACGATGATGGCGTGACGGTGTTCGATCGCCGCCTGACGCGCGTGCGGCTGGCGGCCACGCGCGAGCGGCTGGCCCTCGCCATCGGTTCCTGCTCCTTCACCGAACCGGTCGACGAGCTGCGCGCGCTCGGCTGGCTGTAGCCAAAGCCGTGTGATCGACGCTCCCGATCGCGCCGGCCGTGCCCGCCGGCGCGCTGTACCGAACGTGCTCGACGAAACGCACGACGGGACGCTCACGTCGTGGATCGGCTCGGCGAATGCGCCGGAGGCCGACTTCCCGGTGCAGAACCTGCCCTTTGGCGTCTTCCGCCGACGTGCGCCATCGGGTGCCGCGTCGCTGGTGCAGCGCCTCGAGGCACCTCGCTACGACAGCGACGCGGCATCGCGCATGGGTGAGGCGCGCGTTGGGGTGGCCATTGGCGATCAGATCGTCGACCTCTCCGTGGCCGCTGCGCTTGGGGTCTTCGACGATGCGCCCGACGGCGATCTCGTGCGTGAAGCGGTGGTCGCGTGCGAAGCGTGGACGCTCAATCCGCTCATGGCACTGGGCCGCGCGCCCGCGCGCGCACTGCGGGTCGCGCTCTCGCGTTGTCTGCGCATCGACGGGCCGGATGCGCCGCGCGCGCGCGACGTGGCCGATCGGATTCTCGTCCCCATGGCGCAGGCGGAGCTGCTGCTGCCGGTGGATGTGGGCGACTACACCGACTTTTACGCGTCGATTCATCATGCGACACTCGTAGGATCGCTCTTTCGCCCCGACAATCCGCTGCTCCCCAACTACAAGTGGGTGCCGATCGGATACCACGGGCGCTCGTCGAGCATCGTGGTGAGCGGCACCCCCGTGCGTCGCCCCATGGGCCAGCGCAAAGGGCCCGACGACTCGGCGCCGAGCGTGGGCCCGTCGCGTTCGCTCGACTATGAATTGGAGCTCGGTGTGTTCGTGGCCGGCGAAAACGCGATGGGTACCCCGATTCCCATCGGCGAGGCCGACGCGCACGTCTTTGGTGTGGTGATCGTGAATGACTGGAGCGCGCGCGACGTGCAGAGCTGGGAGTATCAGCCGCTCGGGCCGTTCCTGGGGAAGAACTTCGCGACGTCCATCTCGCCGTGGGTGGTGACGATGGATGCGTTGATTCCTTTCCGCGTACCGCGTGCGGCGCGAGCGGGCGATGATCCCGCGCCGCTGGCGTATCTGGATGATGCGCAGGACCGTGCCGCGGGTGGGCTCGACATCACGCTCGAAGTGTCGCTTCGCACGGCGGCGATGCGCTCGAGTGGCGAAGAGGGCGTGGTGATCAGTCACGGCAGCTCGGCGGAGCTCTATTGGACGTTTGCGCAGATGCTCGCCCATCACACGATGAACGGCTGTCCGATGCGGCCGGGCGATCTCTTCGCGAGCGGCACCATCAGCGGCGCGACGCGCGATGCGCGCGGCTGCCTGCTCGAGATGACGCGGCGCGGCGCCGAGCCATTGGTGCTGCCGAATGGGGAGACGCGGAAGTTTCTCGAGGATGGGGACGAAGTGGTGATGACCGCGTGGGCGGAGCGCCCGGGGTTTCAGCGGATCGGACTGGGGCGGTGCGGGGGAGCAATCGTGGCGTAGCGTGGTGCCTTTCGCGTGCGTTGGCGCGCAAACGTGCTGCCCGATGCCCGCGCGCAGATCGTCGCGAGTGCCTCGTCGCCGCCTCACTCAGTGCTTCGTTGGTGACGCAGCGCACTCACCTTGCATGGTGAGCCGCCGGTGACGGGCGGTTGAGTACCACACCGCATCATCTCGCCCGCTCGCGCACCGCTCGTGCGCGGCGGGCGCCGGACCGTCTGGCAGGCGCCCCATCATCGCGAGGCGCGTCGGCGCCGCCATTCGGAGTCGCACCATGGGCACTTCACAACGCCCCACCCGCACGTTGCCGCTCGACGTGCGTGCCACCCTCACCGAGCGACCGGCCAATCTCGGGCCACTCGCCGTGTACGCCTTCTCGAAGGGCGGCGCCCTGCTCGACACCAAACCACTCACCGATGCGAGCGTGCAGCTCGCCATTCCCGTCGGTGATGAGCCCGATGAAGTGCGCGTCGTCGTCGGCCCCGCGCTCGAGAAGGACGAGATCGATGTCGGCGAACTCATGCGCCGCGGCGCCGTCGAGCGCCACCTTGCGGTGCGCCCGAAGATCGAACGGCTCGCCCCCATCGATGTCGCGCTGCGGCCCGACATCGTCAGCCGGTGGATCGGCCGCCTGTGCGTGGTCAAGGGGACGCTCACCAAGCGCGTGATCTCCGGTGGCATCACGCTGCGTCTGCCCGTCTGTCGTGCACACGTGGACATCTGGGAAGTCGATCCGTGGCACCTCATCCTGCCGCAGCTTCCCGACATCGACATCGATCGGTTGCGCGACATCGTCGACGGTCCGTGGCCGCCGATCGATCTGCCGATTCCGCCGCGTCCGCCGGTCGACATCGACATTGACCTCGCGCCCGACGTGGTGCGTCCGCCGCGCGCGCTCTCGGGCGTCTCGCTCGCCGCCGCGTCGCGCTCACGCGTCGACGCGGTCGCGCTCAACCCGCAGCCGCTCCCGCCGCGCGCGAGACGGCTGCGCCCCGGCGTCATTCAAGGCTTCGATCCGCAGCCCGATCCGCCGCGTCCGCAGTTCTCCGCCGCCGTACAGCTCGCGGCCCGCGGCCCACGCGCCGCGTTCGAGCGCGCGGTGCTGGCGGATCTCGCCACGTTCCGTCCCATCTTCTGCTGGCTCTACCCGCGCTTCGTGCGGAAGACCAAGCTCACGACGGTCGTCACGGATGAATGCGGACACTTCACCGCGATCATCTGGCGAAGCTGGTTCAATCCCGACGAACCCGATCTCTACTTCTCGGCGCGGCAGCGCGTCTTCTTCGGGTTCTTCGTGTCAATCTACGAGCCCACGCCCGTCGGCTGTCACACGTGGTGGAACTACCGCTGCGGCACCGAGGTGTCGCTCGTCACCACACACCCGCTCGCGCGTACGTGCGCGCCGTGCCCGCCCATCGTCGCACCCAACAACTGGGTGCTCTTCATGGCGATCGGCAACACGTCGGTCTGGCGCATTCACGGCGCCAACGACACCACGCATGTGGGCGCACCGGGCTTCGAATCCGCCAAGCGTGGGCTCGTGGACGATACGGCGCCATGGGGTGGCACGCTCCGTCCGCGCCTCGAGTTCGACAGCTCGCTGCGCACCATCGGCGTGCGCTACTATCGCGTGTCGTTCAAGCGCGTCTCGGAGCCCGAGACGGCGTGGCGGCACAGCACTGAAGCGGTCAATCGACACTACACGCAGGAGATTGGCGATGATCTCGTGCTGCAGCAGTATCCGCTCGGTCCCGCGACTGTCGGCGCGACGCCGCACCTCTACGAGATTCCGCCCGCGCTCCCGCCGGTGGGGCAGTGGTCGTTGCCCAATGTGGTGCTCGATACGCAGAGCGCCGTCTTCCCGACGACCGATCTGGCGCCCGGTGTGGGCTTCGATGCGGGCGGCAGTCCCACCGGCACCGATCAGGGTGGACTCTGGCAGATCCGGGTGGAGCTCTTCACCGCCGCGGGCGTACAGGTCGATCCCGAAGCGCTGGGCATCAAGTGGCGCGTGCCCGAGAGCGCAGATCTCACCGGCACCATTCAGACGGCCGATGCGGCAACGCTCGGACTCGTCGACGCGGCGCGCAATTGCATGATCGTGACCGTGCGCGTGGACAACAATCCGTGTCTGGCGGGCATCGAAGCACCGCTCGTCGGCTTCAGTGCAGCGGCCGATCAGTGCGGCGTGATGAACTACAGTGCACGTTCGGAGATCGTGACGACGCCGTTTGTCGCACTGCAGCGCAATCGCTTCGCGGATTTCTCGTTCTACGTGCAGCGTGGTGCGGTGTCTCCGCCGGAACTGAGCGCGAGTGGCCAGGCGGCAGCGACCGGGCCGACGATGCCCCCCGCGCCAAGCGAGACGGTGGGCAACCTGCTCGACACGTGTACGCTGGCCGGCTTCACCGAGCAGTTGTACGTGGCGCACCGGGCCACCGACGGGTGGGGGCGGCAGAGCGGGCTCGATCGGAGCGCGGCGCGGGCGTTTGTGTTGGCGCCGGCGACAGCGTAGCGGGTGTAGTCCAGCGTGATTCTGACCGGGGTGGTGCGCGGAGGGAGCGCATCACCCCGTGCCCAACTGGCCGGACGGTGAGAAAGGTTCGTCGGAGAAGTGCCGAGGCCGGGGCTAACGTCAGCCCTCCGAATTGCCTCAACTCGCGGCGTAGCGTGGACGGGCGAGCTTACGCAGCGCCGCGCAGGACGGAACGAAGCCGAAGTCCGCGAGTGGGCCGACCGAGTTCGAGACGAGCGACGCGCGTGGGGACCGTGACTTGTTGCCGTTTGGTCTCTGGGAAGCTGCCAAGTGGCAAGAACGGTAGTCGAGGCTTTTTTTGATGCCTTGACATCACACAAGGGATTGCCGATGATGTCTCGATGCGCACAACGCTCACCCTCGACCCCGATGTCGCCGCCCGCCTGACCCGGCTCGTCGAACACAGCGACGAGCCGTTCAAGGCGGTCGTCAACCGGCTCCTGCGCCAGGCCCTTCGCGACCTCGACGGCACCACGCGCACCCCCCCCGAGCTCCCACGCCGCGTGCTCGACTCACCGCTCGTCCCCGGCGTGGACCTGCTCCGGCTCAACGCCCTGGCCGACGAGCTGGAGGCGCTGGAGTTCGTCGCGCCCTCGGACGACTCGCGGTGATCATTCCCGACATCAACCTGCTCGTCACCGCGCACGCGACGCAGATGCCGCAGCATGCGCCGGCGCGTGAGTGGTGGCGCACGCTCGTTGCCTCCGAAGAGCCCGTGGCACTGCCGTGGGTGGTGCTGCTCGGCTTCGTGCGCCTGATGTCCAACCGGCGTCTCTTCACAACGCCCTTCACCGTCGAGCAGGCCACCGACGTCACGCGTGACTGGCTCGCGCTCCCGTCGATCTCCGTGCTCGAGCCAGGCCCGCTGCACCTCGAGCTCTACATCGGCCTCGCCCGCGACGCGCATGCGAGCGCGGAGCTGGTGACCGATCTGCATCTCGCCGCACTCGCCATCGAGCACCGTTGCGAGCTGCACTCCAACGACGCCGACTTCGGGCGCTTTCGCGGCCTCCGGTGGCGCAACCCGCTTGCGCGCCCATGACCGACCTCCTTGCCGCCCGCGCGCAGATGGCCATGTCGCTCGGCTTCCACATCATCTTCGCGGTCGTCGGCATCGCCATGCCCGCGCTGATGGTGCTCGCCGAGTGGCGCTACCTCCGCACCGGTGATGCGGTCTTCCTCGACCTCGCGAAGCGGTGGTCCAAAGGCACCGCGATTCTCTTTGCCGTCGGTGCCGTCTCAGGCACCGTACTTTCCTTCGAGCTCGGCCTGCTCTGGCCAGAGTTCATGAAGTACGCCGGCGCGATCATCGGCATGCCGTTTTCGCTCGAAGGCTTCGCCTTCTTCACCGAAGCGATCTTCCTCGGCATCTATCTCTATGGCTGGACGCGCATCCCCAAGCGCGCGCATCTCGCCGCCGGCGTCATCGTCGCCATCTCGGGTGCGCTGAGCGGCATCTTCGTGGTGTGCGCCAATGCGTGGATGAACACGCCCACGGGCTTCACGCTGCGCGACGGGCGGCCCACCGACATCGATCCCATCGCGGCGATGTTCAACCCGGCCGCCTTCCAGCAGGGGCTGCACATGACGCTCGCGGCCTACAGCGCCACCGGGTTTGCCGTCGCGGGCATCCACGCCATCGCGCTCTGGCGCGGCACGACCAACGTCGCGTTTCACCGTGCAGCACTTGCGATCGCACTGCTCCTGGGTGCGCCCGCCGCGCTCGTACAACCGTTCAGCGGCCACCTGAGTGCGGTGCAGGTGGGTGAACATCAACCCGCCAAGCTCGCCGCCATGGAAGGGCACTGGCGCACCGAGCCGCGTGCGCCACTGCGTATTGGCGGGTGGCCCGACGAGCGCACAGAGACCACGCGCTTCGCGATCGACATCCCCGCCGGCCTCTCGGTGCTGCTCACCGGTGATCCCGACGCGGTCGTCACCGGGCTCGACAAGATCCCCCGCGATGAACGTCCCCCCGTCGCGATCACGCACATCGCCTTTCAGGTGATGATCGCCTGTGGCACGTTCATGGCGCTCGTGGCGATGTGGTCGCTCGCACGCATGGCCCGACAGCCGCGCGTGATCGCCCCCAAGCGCGGTCGGGTCCGCCCGTCCGCCGCGCTTCGCGGCAGCGCGGCGCAACTCGCCGAGTCTCGGCCGTTCCTTGTGACACTCATCGCCACCGCACCGCTGGGCTTCGTTGCCATTGAAGCCGGGTGGACAGTCACCGAAGTCGGCCGGCAGCCGTGGGTCATTCAGGGCTTCGTGCGCACCGCCGACGCCCTCACGCCCATGCCCGGGCTCATCGTGCCGTTTCTCGGCTTCACCGCGCTCTACATCGGGCTGGCGATCTCGGTGGTGTTCCTGCTGTATCGCCAGATCTTCCGCGTGAGTGTGCCCGCGCCCTCGAGTGGGTTCACGCGGGAACTCCCCGCTGCTCCGCGCGCGCTCGCGTGACGAACACGATCTTCACGCTGCCGCATCTGGCAGCGGGGACGATGGTCATCGCCCTCAATCTGTACGTGCTCTTTGGCGGTGCAGACTTCGGCGGTGGGATCTGGGATCTGCTCGCCTCGGGGCCGCGGCAGCGCCAGCAGCGCGTGCTCATCGCGCGCGCCATCGGCCCGATCTGGGAGGCCAACCACGTCTGGCTCATCCTCGGCGTGGTGCTGCTCTTCACCTGCTTCCCCGGCGCATACGCCGCGATCAGCACGGTGCTGCACATCCCGCTCACGCTCATGCTCGTCGGCGTCGTGCTGCGCGGCTCGGCGTTCACCTTTCGCACGTACGACGCGCGCACCGACGTGGTGCAGCGACGGTGGGGGGCGATCTTCGCCATCGCCAGTGCGGTGACCCCCGTGCTGCTCGGCATCTGTGTGGGCGCCGTTGCCGATGGTGGCGTCGCGCGCGATGCCACACTCGATCTGGCCCGCACCGATTTCGTCACCCGCTTCATCGCCCCGTGGAACACCCCATTCGCCTGGAGCGTCGGGGTGCTCACCCTCGCGCTCTTTGCGCATCTGGCAGCCGTGTACCTCTGCGTCGAGGCCGGGCACGAAGCGCTCCGTGAGGATTTCCGCCGACGTGCGCTGGTGAGCGCGGTCGTGGTCGCCGTGTCGGCGTTTGTCGCCTTTGCCCTGGCGTGGGCGGAGGCACCGCTCGTCGGGCGCGGCCTGACCACGGGCTCGGTCGCCGTGTTCGTGCACGTGGCCACGGCCTGTGCGGCAATCGCCACGCTCTGGGCGTTGATGCGTCGTCGATATCAACTCGCGCGCGTCAGCGTTGCCCTGCAGGCCTCGTTCATCGTATGGGGAT
>JALOPS010000199.1 GCA_025453745.1 Gemmatimonadaceae bacterium | reverse complement strand
TGCCGCGCACGAGGCCACCGTAGAAGAACGCGAGCCCCGGGACCATGAGCGCGACGAGTCCGGTCGCGATAAGGAGCCAGGCGGTATCGCCGGCGCCGATCGTTGCTGGTGTCTGCATCAGCTCCGGGCCTCCCCGCGCAGTTCCGCCATGTCCCACTGCTGCGTCTGCCGCTGCACTTCGTCGGCGTTGACCGCGGTGAGCGCGGCGTTGTCGCGCTCACCCGTGCGAATGCGGATGACCTGCTCGAGCGGCTGCACGAAGATCTTGCCATCGCCCACGTCACCGGTGCGCGCCCCTTCGAGAATGGCCTGAATGCACGGCTCCACGAACGGCTCGGAGCAGGCCATTTCGATGCGCACCTTCTCGTGGAACTCGAGCACGACCGACTCGGCGCGGTACTGCTGGACGATCTCGCGCTCGCCGCCGTGGCCGGCTACGCGGGAGAGCGTGATGCCCGTGACGCCCACCTTGAACAGTGAGCGCTTGACGTCGGGCAACTTGTCGGGACGGATGATGGCCGTGATCAGCTTCACGGACGGCTCCAGGGCGGGCGGTGGACGCGATGGAGGAACTCGGGGCGGCAACGCAACGCGCGGGCAATCCAGGAGCGATCGCCCGCGCGACACGCGGAAGATAACCGACGGCGCCTTTGTCTGGCAGCGCTAACTTGGGCGAATTCGCGTGTGACCGCACGCGCCGTGCCCCTGACCCGCCCCACGATGTCGAACGGACGTGTACTGATGCTCGTCGGTCCCGAATACGAGGACCTCGAGGTGTGGTATCCCAAGCTGCGCCTCGAGGAAGCCGACTACGAGGTCGTGCTCGCCGGCATGGGCGAGGCGAAGTACATGGGCAAGTGGGGATACCCCTGCCCTGTCGACGGCACGGTCGCCGATTTCCCGGCGGACTCGCTCGCTGGCATCATCGCACCGGGCGGATGGGCGCCCGACAAACTGCGCCGCGATCCTGCGATCCTCGCGCATGTGCGCGCCGTGCTTGCCGCCGGGCGACTCGTCGGAACGATCTGTCATGGACCGTGGGTTCTCATTTCCGCCGGCATCGTGCGCGGGCGAAAGCTCACCTCCACCGTCGGGATTCGTGACGATGTGGTGAACGCCGGCGCCGAGTGGCACGATGTCCCCGTACTCGTGGACGGTAACCTCGTCTCGAGCCGCGTACCCAAGGATCTGCCCGCGTTTGGCAAGGCGCTCGTGGATGTGCTCGACGCACAGCGACGGAGCACGCACTCGTGAGCACCACACATCTGGGCCCCACTGCCTTCGCGGTGATGACCGCGCAGCGCTTCGAGGAGGCCTGGACACTCGATGACTTTGTCGCCCGCGCGAAAGAGAACGCGGAGTTGTGGGCCACCACCACGCGCCGTGCTGCAGTGGACGACGACGCGCGCGTGCGCGCGGTTGGCATCGCGGAGCGTGTACACGTATACGTGTTGCTCGCCGACTGGTGCACCGACGCGCTCGGGTCGATCCCGTGGATCGCGCGGCTGGTCGAGGCGATGCCGGATGCCACGTTGCGCTGCATGGATCGCGATCAGGCACTCGATGTCATGGACGCACACCTGACCGGCACGGCGCGCTCGATCCCCGTGGTGCTGCTCTACGATGCGGAGTTCCGCGAACTCGGCTGGTGGGGCCCGCGGCCGATGGCGCTGCACGAGTGGGTCATCGGCGAGGGGCAACGCGTGGACAAGGACGAGCGCAACCGGCACAAGCGCGCATGGTTTGCGCGTGATCGCGGACGCAGCAGCGTCGAGGAAGTGCTCGCGCTCCTCGAGCGCGCGACCGGGCGCGGGTAGGCGTCGATCGGCTCGGCGGAGACGATCGACGCGTTGCGGACGCGGCGACATAGAGGGCGTGTCGGTCGCGGGACCGTCACCGGTGTCTTTCCATGCGTATGTCCGCGTGAGCATGCGCACGCTGCCTGCGCCTTGGCATCGCGATCCTTGGCTGGTTGCGCAACGCTGAGCATCGTGAGCGGCAGCGCGACAGGTCACGTATCGGAGTCCGGCGCATTCGACCGGGCTGCCGCGCACATACCACGAACCGCGCACGTGTCAGTCGCGCATGCGTTCGCGCTGCGACGTCCAGCGATCTGCGCCCTGCCGGCTACTTGTTGGCCAAGTACCAAGCGACCAGTGCGTTCGCGTGACCGTGACCCATCTGGAACTCGGACTTCAGATGCGCCACGAGCTCCATGTGCTTGAGCGCACCGAGCGTCTCGAGCACGTGGAGCCAGTGGGCGATCGGCCTGCCGTACTTCTTCTCGATCGAGGGAAAATATGAAGCTGGACCGGAGCGTCTCTCTGGCGTACCCATGATGGCCTTGAGTGAGTGCGGGGTTGAGCTCGTTGACACATGAACAACTCCTATTGCACGCGATGCACGACGCGATGGTCGCCGCCCGAAGCGCACGTGTGCCGCCCTATCTTGACGGATCCTCGAGAACCGCGCGGACCGGGGAGTCGATGTGTCGCCTGCTGGGGGCGAGCGGCAGGGCCGCCGAGCTGCGCCGGCTTCGCAGGATGCGTGCACGCAGGCGGCCGGCGGCACGGATCGCATCTTTCGGCGAGGCGCGTTCCGTCGTGGCCCATGGTCACCCGCGAGGTGCGATCTTGATACCAATGCGTGCGCCACAGACGGCTCGCGCGACGTGCCGTCGCTTCAACTGCGACGCGACACGATCGGCAGGAGCGCGCGGACCCGGTCGTCCCTGAGCCAGAGTGCGCCCCACACCATACATCCCAAGTACACGCTGAAGAGCACGTGGCTCAACAACGGGTTTCCGATGCGGAGATGGGCGGCGGCGGCGCCGCCGAAGAGCCCCGTCAGCATCGTGGCACCGAGCACCGCCGTGCGCGGGAGCGCGTAGAGCAGGGCGCCCGTGAGTTCGAGAACGGCGACCAGCAAGGTGCGCTCTGCCGGCCATTCGAGCTGGGTCATGACGGGTCCGGACACGTCCGGGATGAAGAGTTTGGGTACGGCACTAACCACGACGAGAAACAGCACGACCAATCCACTCAGCACGCGCCCGGCCCAGACTCTTCCGGAGGGCGCGTGCGCACGAAGGCCGGTCATGGTTTCCTCCTGTCCCTGCTGTTGCCTCGCCTGCATGGTATCCTCCGTCAATGGGCGGTCGATGATCGATGGATGCCGTGTGGGCATCGCACTCGACGGAGATTAGACCGGCCGATGCCGCACAGCTCATCGGTGGCCATGTCGCTACCGCTGGCCCTATCGGCGGAATCAGATCAGCGCGCCCACCGCATCGGCAGCCCAAAGCGCGGAAACAGCGCCTCGACGTCGAGAAAGGTGGTGATGGCACCGATCCGATCGCCCGTGCAGTCGAGCACGAGGATGGCCCACGCGGTGCGGCCGGCGTGTCGATATTGCGCGAACGCCGGCGCGCCGCCGGCGGCGTGCACCGGCACGAGCACAGAGTCCTGACATCCGGCCCCCAGCGTCAGCATCCACTGACCGATGGACCGCCGGCCTTTGATCCACACGTCGAACGGGGGCATGCAGAGGGTGGCGTCGTCGTGGAGCAGTTGCACCAGCGCGCCGATGTCATACGCGAGAAATGCCGAGACGTATTGCTCCACGACCTCGCGCTGGCTGATGGACAATTCGCGTGGTGCCGGCACGCCCTGACGCAGGAACAGGGTTCTGCGCGCGCGTTGCAGCGCACTGTTCACGCCGGCGACTGTCATGTCGAGACTCGCGGCAACTTCGGTCGCCGACCAGTCGAGTACCTGCGTCAGTAGCAGCACCGCGCGCTGCCGCGGCGGCAGGTACTGCAGGGCCGCAACGAAGGCCAAGCGAATGCCCTCTCGAAGCAGCGCGTACTCTTCAGGATTTGTTGTCCCCTCGGCGGGCAGCGCGAGGGTATCAGGAATGGGTTCGATCCACGCCTCGCGCGGACGCTTTGTCAGGATCATGGCCTCGTGAACGTCCGCCGGTCCGGGCGGCAGGTCCACCGGGCGCAGGCGTCGGCGCGCCGTGCTGGCGAGCACGTCGAGACACACGTTGGTCGCGATGCGGTACAGCCAAGTCTTGAGGGACGATCGCTCGTCGAAGCGCTCGCGACCCTTCCACGCCCTGAACAACGCCTCCTGCACCGCGTCTTCGGCGTCAAGCACCGACCCCAGCATCCGGTAGCAATGGCCGGTGAGCAAGCTTCGGTGCTGCTCCAGCTCAGTCGGGAGCATTAGGGGGTTACTCGGAGTGGCGACCGAGCGATCGACGTACCACCGTAGCTGACGCAGCTCGCGCCGCGAAGGTCGCCGACAACCGCAAATCGCTTGGTCACCGACAAGATCCGCCTACACCGGCTGCACATCAACAGCGTACTGTCGTCCGCGCCACTGTCGCGGGCGGCGCAGCGTGCTGAGCGTGAGCCGGATCGCCGCAGGAATGTCCGCAGTCCACGAGAGCCAGAAGGGCACTCCCCGCACCTCGTAGCTCCCGGCGAGCGCGGGGAGCAGCGCGAGACGCACCATCACGGCGATCGCGTTGATGGTCACGAGCCACGGCAGCGCCGACGATGGCACCGTGCACCGTTGCGCTCCCGTGGCGCATCCCATCGCGACCAGCGCGAGCAGCAGCGGAATCGGCAGCGCCTGCACGAGCCACACGAGCGCAACATCGAACCAGCGCCGCGCAACCGGCGTGGCGTCCTTGAGGTCGAACGACCGTCCCCACTCACGCCACATCTGCGCGAGCGACTCGTACGACTTCACCTTGATGATCGCCGAGCCGTCCATGAAGCCCACGCGTGCGCCGTGCGCGGCAAGATGGCGCGCGAGGCTCACATCGTCCGCAAACGAGGCGCGCGCCGGCGCATAGCCGCCGTGCGCCGTGAGCACACTGCGCTTGGCCAGAAAGCACTGCCCGTTGGCCATCACACGGTCGGGCGGCGGTTGCGTGGCTCCCGCCGCACCACAGCGGTACACCAGCGTGAGCAGCATCGCGGGCTGCAGCCAGCGCTCACCAGCACTCTGCCCGTAAAAGCGCGGCCCGAACGAGACCACGTCGTAGCCCGCCGTGCGTGCCGCGTGCACGACCGCCGACACCATGCCCGGCACGAACGTCGTGTCGGCATCCACGCCCAGCACCCATTCGCCCGTCGCCTGCTGCAGGCCGGTCTCGAGCGCCCACACCTTGCCCACCCAGCCGGACGGCAGCGGATCGTCGGTCACGAGGCGAATGCGCGAATCGCGCGCGGACGCCGCCGAGACGAGATCGCGCGTGCCATCCGTGGAGCGGCTGTCGATCACGAGCGCCTCGTGCATCACGCGGTGCTGCGTCTCGAGCGAGGCGAGGCACGGGGCGATGCGCGCGGCCTCGTTGAGCGTCGCGACCATCACGGTCACCGTCGTGTCGGTCACGGGGGCGCCCGGCGGCTGCACGGGCGGCCGTCGCGTGCGCCCCGGCGCGAGGCGCGCGAGCAGCACCAGCAGCATCACCCCCTGCGCGCCGACCAACACCCACCACGCGCTCATGCGCGCAACGGGGACGGGGACGCGACGGGGCCGTCGTGCATCGCCAGCCGGGCGATGGCACGCGCCATGTCAGTGAAGATGAAGGCGTGCGCGGGGATCATTGCCCACCAATAAAGCAGGCCGAGGACGCCGCGTGGAGCGTAGAGCGCCGTCTGGATGAAGCGGGTGCCCTCTCCTTCCGGCATCGCGGTGAACTGGAGCCACGCCTTGCCGGGCACCTTCATCTC
Source organism: Gemmatimonadaceae bacterium (assembly GCA_025453745.1). Lineage (GTDB taxonomy): Bacteria > Gemmatimonadota > Gemmatimonadetes > Gemmatimonadales > Gemmatimonadaceae > JALOPS01. The sequence continues at coordinate 2,032 of JALOPS010000199.1, read as the reverse complement.
TGCGCGAAGCCTGAGCAGGCGCGCGGGCTCGACCAGTTCGACGCGCCAGAAATCCACGGCGTCGCCCGGGAGGAGCTTGTCGGGGTCGCGCCGTCCGCGGCGCAACCCCGGCCCACCGACGAGAGTGTCGATCCACCCGCGTGCACGCCACATCCAATTGTAGGCGAGCCACCCCTGCTCGCCGCCGACACGACAGAATGCACGAAAGACCTCCCCCGGCGGACGCGGCACGTACACGGTGCGCGTCTCTTCGAGCACCCCCTCCCGATCGCGCAGTTCAAACGACTCGGCGCCACCGAGCGCGTCGCTCCATCGCGTTTCCACCGCATGTTCGGACATGCGCGCCAGCGCCCGCTCGACGGCGGTGCGATACGCCATCGGGCGAATGGCCGGAAACAGCGCCGTGGCCTTCTCGGTGTCGGCAACAACCGGATGGACGATCCCGTAGAGCAGCGGCTCGACGAGCGCGCGCGGCACCGGCGTCACCCGCGAGACGAAGCGCGCCGCGAGCTGTGGCGTGAGCCCGGGGATGGGACGAATCACACGCGCGAGCCCGCGCACGTCCGCGTACTGCCCGAGCATGTCGCGAAAGCTCAGCCGGTCGCTCCCGCCGATCTCCACGATGCCCATGGGCTCGCGTTCGCGCGCGGCGACGAGATACGTCAGCACATCACGCACGGCGATCGGTTGCACTTCGTTGACGATCCACTTGGGCGTCAGCATGATCGGCACGCGCTCGGCGAGATAGCGCACCATCTCGAAGCTCGCCGAGCCCGAGCCGACGATGGGCCCGGCGCGGAACTCGGTCGTGGGCAGCCCAGCACGCAAGATCGCGCCCACCTCGGCGCGACTCGCGAGGTGCTCCGAAGTGTCGTCGGCGGGGGGCACGAGCCCCCCGAGGTAGATGCAATGCCGGAGCGACAGCTGCGCAGCGGTGACGAACGCCCGCGCGGCCTGGCGGTCCCGTTCGGCATAGTCCGCCCCGGCCGTCATCGAATGCACGAGGTAGTACGCCTCGCGCGCCCCGTCGAGCGCCTGCGCGAGGGAGACCGGGTCGGACAGGTCTCCCTCGATGACGGTGACATCGCGTGCCCACCACCGGCCCGAGATGCGGCGGGCGTCGCGGACGAGCAGGCGCACGCTCAGGCCGATCTCGACCAGGCGTGAGACCAGTCGCCCGCCGATGTAGCCGGTCGCCCCCGTAACCAGGATCGCCATCCCCAAAGGTCGATCGGTCGCGCAACCAAATGGAAGCGGGGTCGCGCACGTTGGCCTGCTTGACGCGGGCGGGTGCGTGGGGATGATTGGCGCATGCCCCCCCGCCCTGCGCTCTCTCGCACGCTGCCGCGCTGCGCGCTGCCCACGCGACGCATTGCCGTGCTCGCCGCCCTGGTCGTCACGTCCGCTGCCCACGCGCAGCCCCGCGAGACGCTCACCGAGCGCGGACTGCGTGCCCCCGTCACGCTGGTGCGCGACAGTGCGGGCGTCGTACACATCCGCGCGCAGAACGAACACGATCTCTTCTTCGCGCAGGGGTGGAGCGCCGCCCGCGATCGGCTCTTCCAGCTCGAGCTCTGGCGTCGTCAGGCCACGGGCACCCTCGCGGAGGTGCTCGGCCCCGCAGCCATACCCAAGGACATCGCCAGCCGGGCCTTCCGCTTTCGCGGCAACCTCGCGCGCGAACTGGCGCACTATCACCCACGCGGGGCTGCGATCATCACCGCGTTCGTGGAGGGGATCAACGCCTACATCGGCGAGACCGAGAAGAACGTCGCGCTGCTCTCACCGGAGTTCCGCTGGCTGAACTGGCTGAGTGGAGGTTGTTTCGGGAGTAACTTCACTTGCTCGGTCGACATTGACGCTGCGAACCGCTTGTTCTTTCAGCGAAGCATCAACCTCTCCATCGTAGTACGCGATCGGTTCAGCCTCCAAGGACCTCTGCTGGGATGGTAATGCTTCCAGTGGAATCGCATCTGAATCAACCCACGGTAACGTCGCATGTTGAGACGATTGCCATGCTCGTTCAATATCA
>JALOPS010000518.1 GCA_025453745.1 Gemmatimonadaceae bacterium | reverse complement strand
GGGCAGTCCCCTGGAAGAGCTCATGCTGGCGGATTCGCTCCTGTATCTCCCGGACGACATCCTGATGAAGGTGGATCGCGCCGCGATGGCGGTCGGGCTCGAGACGCGGGCACCCTTGCTCGACCACTCCGTCTACGAGTTCGCGTGGCGCATTCCTCACGAGCGCAAGGTGTCCATGCAGGCGGGCAAGCTCCCGCTTCGGACCCTGCTCTCGCGGTACCTACCGGCCGGCCTGCTGGAGCCTCGCAAGCGGGGCTTCGACGTCCCGCTCGATCGGTGGTTGCGCGGCCCGCTTCGCGACTGGGCCGAGTCCCGGCTGTCGCCGGACGCGCTCGCGCGCACGGGCGTGCTCGACGTGCGCCAGGTCCGTGCGGCGTGGACCGCGCATCTGTCCGGAGAGGTGGACGTCGCCGAACAGCTGTGGGTGCTCCTCTCCCTGCAGGGTTTCCTGCTCGCCCGATGAGCGACGCGCGCTTGCTGCGAGGCGCCATGCCGACGTCCGGACGGGTTGCGGGCGCGCCACGCATCGCGTACGTGAGCATCGATTCGCGCATGAACTTCCTCCGCGACGCGCTCGCGGCGCGTGGGTGCGACGTGGTCGCCATCGAAGGCGACGACATCGACCGGCTGACGCGTCTGGTGGGCGCCGGCGTCTCGCTCGCCACGCCACGCATGGAATGGTGGATTCGCTATCAGATGTCCTGGCCCGTGCGTTGGCGCCGGGCGAAGGTGGCCGCCCGGCGGCTGCCTGACGCAGACGCCCTCGATGCCATCGTGTTCGGCGGCAGCTGGTACACGGTCGACGCGTATCGCCCGGACGGCACGCGAATCCCGACGTTCCACTACATCGACCAGTCGATGAGCCGCACTCCGCTGCCGGGCGAACAGCGCGGCCACGGCCCCTTCGGACGGCCCGGCTTGCGGGCACAACGCGCGATGTACGCCCGCGCCGGCCGAGTTCTGACGATGAGCGAGTGGGCGCGTGACCACACGCGCAGCGAGCACGTGACGCTGCCGGCGGATCGGGTGGAAGCGGTTGGCTGGGGGCCCTGCGCAGTCGACCTCTCGAACGAGCCGGTCTCGTTGGCGGCGAAACAGCCGCTCGTCCTTCTCGTCGCCATGGACTTCTACCGCAAGGGCGTCGACTACTTCAGTGCCGTCGCCAAGCTCGTGCGTGCGGAGCGGCCCCAGGTGCGATTCGTGCTGGTGGGGGCCGATCAGAGCCGCAGCGCGATCCGCGTCGGCGACGACGTCGAGTATCTGGGTCTGGTGCGGGATACGCAGGTGCTCCGGTCGCTGTTCGCGCATGCCCGCGTCTTCCTGATGCCGCACCGCTATGACCGAGCCGGCCACGTGCTGGCCGAGGCGATGAGCGCGGGCACCCCCGTCGTGACCGGCATTCAGGGTGGGCCTCCCGAGGTGCCCCGACGGAGCCGAGCCGGCGCGGCGCTGCCGCCGGACGACGTGCTGGCCCTCGCCGCTGCCGTCGGCCACCTCCTCGACGACGATGTGAGGTGGAGTGCCCAGAGCGCGAACGCGCGCGCATGTCAGGCCGAGTACTACTCGTGGGACGCGGTCGCGCGACGTGTCTGTCGGTCCATGGCGACGGGCGGTGTGCCGTCCATGGCGGCACTGGGCTGACGCGGCGCCCAGCTTCCTCGACGCTGGTTCCGACGCCCCCCCGTGATGGTCGCTGCCTAGATTTGCGCAGATCCCGGCCACGTGCCGTGCCGACCGCAACCGCCGCTCTCCGCGCCTCACCCGATCGTCCGGAACCAACCGATGACCTCCAGCCCAGACGCCATGCAGCTCGAGCTGCGCGACGGCCGCACCGGCGCGATACGTGCGCGCCGCGGACCTCAAGCAGGTGAAGCAGGAGGCCGGCGACTTCGGCCTCATGAGCTACGACCCGGCGTTCATGAACACGGCGAGCTGCAAGAGCGCCATCACGTTCATCGACGGCGACAAGGGGATCCTGCGCTACCGCGGCTACCCGATCGAGCAGCTGGCCGAGCAGGCGACCTTCCTCGAGGTCGCGTACCTGCTGCGCCACGGCGAGCTCCCCGACCAGCCGCAGTACGACACGTGGGTGCACGACATCACGTTCCACACCTACGTCCACGAGAACATCCGCAAGTTCCTCGAGGGGTTCCGCTACGACGCGCACCCCATGAGCATGCTCTGCTCGTCGGTGGCCGCGCTCAGCTCCTTCTACCCGAAGGCGCGGAACATCCACGACCCGCAGGAGCGCTACATCTCGATCATCCGGCTGCTCGCCAAGCTGCCGACGATCGCGGCCTTCGCGTACCGGCACGTGAAGGGGTTGCCGATCATCTACCCCGACAACGAGCTCCCGTACGTCGAGAACTTCCTCTCGATGGTGGCGCGGATGAGCGAGCCGCGCTACGAGGCGAACCCGGTCTTCGTGAAGGCGCTCGAGGTGCTCTTCATCCTCCACGCCGACCACGAGCAGAACTGCTCGGCCAACGCGGTGCGGGCGGTGGGGTCGAGCCACGTCGATCCGTTCAGCGCGATCTCGGCCGGCATCGCGGCGCTCTTCGGCCCGCTGCACGGCGGCGCCAACGAGCAGGTGCTGCG
>JALOPS010000198.1 GCA_025453745.1 Gemmatimonadaceae bacterium | reverse complement strand
GGCGAGGCTCGCGGACTGGTCTGCATAACGCACGATCGCGCTGCGAAGCTTGGCCGTCAGCCCGGGTTTGTACCCTTCGAAGTTCTCCGTGGAGATGCTGTTGCCTGCCGCCTGCAGGAACTGTCGCCGCGCGGTGGCGCTGTTCGGCGAAAACGATCCGCCGGGAATGCCCACACCCGTGGCCTGGTCGCCACCAACGAAGAGCTGTGCGTGCACGGGTGTGACGGACGTGATGACGAGGCCACTTGTGACGACGTGCCGCAGCAGACGCGCAGGGAAAGATCGAAAGTGCATATCGGTGATCCGTGGGTTCAGCCAAGAGCGCACGTCGCCGAGTGCGAGCGCGCTGTGCCAGGAGCAGCGCAGTCGACGCACACGGAGCGACATGAGGCGCGGTACCGCTGCCTCGTGCGTGCGGCGAGCAGGACACAACGCGGACCAATCGGTCCGGCCCGCTCGGGCCGTTGACACTCCTTCCCGCTGCCGGCAACATCTGGGCGAGCGGCCGGGTCAGGATCGTGCGGCGGTGTGCGCCGCGGACCTATGGCTCCTCGCTGTCGCCTCTACGCAGGAGGGCTCGATGCCCACGCCGTATCTCAGCAATCTTGGTCCCGACGGACGCGCGCCCAAGCAGGAGCCGGCGTCCCACACGGGCGTCCGATTTCAGACGATCATCCCTGTCCTCTCCGTGCACGACGTCGACGAAGCGTGCGCGTGGTACAAAGACGTATTGGGTTTCGACATCGGCTGGTCGTGGGGCTCACCGCCCACCATCGCCGCGGTCTTTCGTGATGGCCTCGAGTTCAACCTCGGGCTGCGCGGCGAAAGCGGACCGCCCACGTACTCCGTCGCGTACGTCCAGATGATCGGCGTCACCGCGTATCACGAGGCCGTGCGCGGTCGCGGCGCGCGCGTCAGCTCGCCGCTGCGGCATCAGCCGTATGGGATGATCGACTTCGAAGTCACCGACCCGAGCGGCAACCGCATCACCTTCGGCGAGACGACGACGTCGTAGGAACGCGCCGTGTGCTGAGCGGAGCGGCCGCAGGCCGCGGAGTCGAAGCACCGCCCGACGGGCGCGTCATCCCGACCGAGCGGCGCAGCCGCGAGTGGAGGGAGCGCCCGTTCGGGGCAGTGGCGGCAGTGGAAGCCCGGCCGGGAACGCTCGCTGCGCTCGCGTCCCGAGATCCTTCGACTCCGGCGCTCCGCGCCTTCGCTCAGGACACGACCGCGCGCTCCACCGCCTACTGCCGCACCCAGCGCACCAACTCGCCGAGGCTCGGCCGCTTGCCGTACATCAGGATCCCGACGCGGTAGATCCGCGCCGCCAGCCACGTCATCACTGCCGCACCGAGCCCCACACTCGCGAGCGCCATGACCACCTGCGCGGTCGGCACGGGCGCACTCGCGAGGCGCAGCGGCATCACGATCGGTGCGCTGAACGGGAGCAGCCCCATCACCCGCGCCAGCGTCCCATCGGGAGCGAGCAGGATGTTCTGTACGAACACGATGCTGGCAATGAGCAGCAACACCACCGGCATCTGCGCCTGTTGCGCCTCCTGCTCGTTGTCCACCATCGCGCCCACGGCGGCAAATGCCGCAGCATAGAACGTGAAGCCCAGCACGAAGAATGCGATCAAAAGCGCCCCCGTCCCCCAACTCAGCGCCGGCAGCTCGAACGGCGTCGACGTGATCCCCATCGCCGAGAGCAACGGTCCACGGACGCGATTGAGCGTCAGCGCGCCGGCGACCCAGAGCGCGACCTGCGTGAGCCCCACGCCACCGACACCGAGCACCTTGCCGGCGAGCAGGCGCGATGGCGACACGCTCGCCACCACGATCTCGGCAACCCGTGTCGACTTCTCCTCGATCACGCCGCGCATCACGTTGATCCCGTAGAGCATGATCGACATGTAGAGCAGCATCGCGACGCCGAGGGCAAAGAACAGCGAGACCGCCGCGCTTCCGCCACGTCCCCGTTTGGTCAGGCGCTCGGTCTTCATGTCGAGCGTCACGTCGGTGACGGCCTCGGCGCGCTCCTGCGCGAGCCCTTCGCGTTCAAGGCGCAGGCCGAGCACCTGCCGACGAACCGTGCGCTCGAGGCGTCCCATGTCCATCATGGCCGTGGTGTTGCTGCCGGCGTAACGCGCCGAGAGCCCGGCGATCGTGCTCGCGTCGAGCACGAGATACCCCTTCGCGCGCTCGTCCTGCACGGCGCGCGTGGCGAGCGACTCGGCCGCCGCGAGCTCCGCTGCAGTCACCGACTCCACACGGGTGAGCGAGGAATCGCCGAAGACGCCCCCGTTGAGGCCCCGCGCAACGCGACGGCCGAGGTCCGTCCCCGTCGCATCGAGGATCACCACACGACGAACATCATCGGTGGGCGTCTGCTTGGAGGCGATGATCGACGGCAGGAACATCAGCGCCCCGAACAGCACCGGGCCGAACAGCGTCGCGATGAGGAACCAGCGCGTGCGGACGCGCTCGAGGTACTCGCGGCGCACGATGGCAATGAGTTTGTCCATCGGTCAGCCCTGCCCCGACATGCCGGCCTCGACACCCGTTGCACCCACCTTCTCGAGGAAGATGCGATGCAGCGACGGGCGCACCCGTTCGAATCGCTCGAGCGATGCCCCCGCCTGCACGAGGGCCACGAGCAACTGCTGCGGATCGGCGCCGCCGGCGAGCTCGACTTCGAGGAAGCGGTTCTGGTCGTCCATCGCGGCGATCAGACGCCGGTCACTCAGCACCGCGTCCACCGCCGTGGTACGACCGCCGTCGAAGGCCAGCGCCACCGTGCGACTGCCGTGCTCGGCGCGCACCGCGGAGACGGTGCCGTCGAGCACCTTCTCGCCCCGCGCGATGATGCACACTGCATCGCACAGTCGCTCGGCGTTGTCCATGATGTGCGTGCTGAAGATCACGGTGCGTCCCTTGGTGCGCAGGTCGACCATCGTGTCCTTCATCGCCTGCGCGTTGATGGGGTCGAGGCCGCTGAAGGGTTCGTCGAGAATCACCAGCTCCGGTTCGTGCAGCAGCGCGCCGATGAACTGCACTTTCTGCTGCATGCCGCGCGAGAGCTCGTCCACCTTGGCCGTTCCCCAGTCGCGTCCGCCGCCGCGCAACGCAAACCGCTCGAGCCAGCCATCGATCCGCCGGTCCGCCTCCTTCGCGCCGATCCCCTTGAGCTCGGCGAGAAAGCGCAGCACGCGTCGCACCTGCATCTTCTTGTAGAGGCCGCGCTCTTCCGGCAGGTAGCCGATGCGATTGACCAGCCCGGGTGTGTCGAACGGGGTGTCGAGCACGCGAATCGTCCCCTGATCGGGGCGGATGATGTTGAGGATCATCCGGATCGTGCTGGTCTTGCCGGCACCATTGGGGCCGAGCAGGCCGTAGAGCGCACCGCGCGGGACGGCAAGCGACAGGTCGCGTACGGCGACGTGCTGGTCGTATCGCTTGGCGATATGGTCGATCGAAAGTGCGAGAGACATGCGGTGGGGTGGGGGAGCGATGACGGGCGTCGAGGCGGCCCTACGACGTGCCCGCGGCGCGGGTTGCAGTCGCTGCCGTGTGGAAAGATGGCTGCGCTGTCGCGCTGCTGCGCGCATGAAGCGCGCACCGAACGGACCCCCGCGCTTGTGCGGCGTCACCGAATTCGCGACGGTACGGTTCCGCGCACCGCTCGCATGTCCGCCGCACGCACGCCGATCCCCGCTGTTCTCCCCCCGGCACGGTTCGACACCGACGGGCCGCCGCTTCCGCGCTCCTCGCTCGAGCTGGTGCCGCCGGCGCCGACGCTGGCGGCGCCGAGACCGGCGGTCCACGAGTTGCCCACAAGTGTCGGCGCGCTGCTCTGGCCGTCGCTCGAAGCGCTCGCGCGTGACGCGATGCTGCATCAGCCCGTGCAGGTCGCGACGTCGTGGGACACGTCACTGCGCTCCGCGCTCACCCGACTCCTCGCCTTGCGGCGCGTGGGGCTCGCAGGGACGGCCGCGACCACCACTGCCCTGCTCACCCACCTGACCGTGGAGGCCGCCGTGCGTCGCGGTGTGCCGGCGGTGCTCGCGATCGCTGGCGAGTCGCCGACGATGGTCATGCGTCGTGTGCTGGCGTGGTCGGCGCGGGTGCCGCATCGCGCGTTCGTGGACGGTGCACTCGACGAATCGCAGCTCCGGGTCATCGGCCGAGCCGCCTCGCGGCTCGAAGACGATGTGCCGCTCACGATTGCGGCGGGGCACCGCCGCCCCGATCGCGCCGCCGACGCGCTGCGCGGTGCGGTGCGCTGGCTGCTCGAGCATGCCGGCGCCGCACGCGGGGCACCCGCATGGCTCGCGGTGTCGTTGCACGGCATGGGCGACCCCGACCTCAATGCGCCACCGTTCGCGTCGCTGCGCGATCTGCTCTGCGAACTGGCGCACGAGCCGCGCATCCGGCTGCTCGTGGCGCTGCCCTTTCGCGGCAGGCTCCCCGTTGCACCGCCAATGCCCGCGCTCCCGCCCGCCTGGCGCGCGCTGCTCGATGGCACGGCCATCCTCACCGGATGGCCGACGGGCGACGCGCCGGTCGGCGGCGTGACCATGCACCTCGAGCGACATGTCGATGGCGCGGTCGCGCGCGCACACGCGGAGCTGCACCCGTCCGGGCGCATCCTGCCGTGGATCCCACCGGTGCCTCCGCGGCTCTGATGCGTGCACGGATGCGCGCCGGTACATTCGGCGCGTGACCGATCTGGCCGCGACCGCACCGCGCATGCCATCCACCCGATGGAGCAACGGCGCGATCGCGCTCGCGGCAATTGCCGCATCGACGGTGCTGCTGCTCGTCCTCGCCGGTCCCATCGCGCTGCTGCTCGTCGCGCACGCCGGCAGCGGTGCACGCGCGCTCGTCACCGACACCGTCGTGCAGGGTGCCATTGTGCGCACGCTCGCGACCGCTACGGTGAGCACCGCGCTCGCGGTCGCGCTCGGCGTACCGCTCGCCTGGTGGCTCGCGTCGCGCCGCGGACCTGCCATGCGCGTGCTCGCGGCGCTGCTCGACCTGCCCCTCGTGCTACCGCATCCGGTGGCCGGCATCGCACTGCTGCTCGCCTTCGGCACGCAGTCCGCCGTCGGTCGCGGCTTGGTGCGCGTCGGGCTCGAAGTGGTCAGTATGCCTGCGGGCATCGTGCTGGCCATGCTCTTCGTCTCTGCGCCGCTCGTCATCAGCACCGCACGCGATGCGTTCGCCGCGATCCCGCCCGACTACGTGCTCGTCGCCCGATCGCTGGGGCACAGTCCTTGGAGTGCCGTGCGCCGCGTGGCACTCCCGATGGCGATGCCGACGATTCTCGCGGGGACGGCGACCGCGTGGGCGCGCGCGGTCAGCGAGTTCGGCGCGATCGTGATCCTCGCGTACAACCCGAAGGTCGCGAGTGTGCTCGCGTACGAGCGCTTCACGAGCTATGGCCTCGAGGCAGCGTTACCGGTCGCGGCGGCGCTCGTGCTCGTCACGCTCCTGCCGCTCGCGATGGTGCGCGTGTTCTCCCGGCGGGAACTGCTGCTCGCGCGCTGAGGTCGCGCGTACGTACGCGTCACCCGCGCGGCTGGCGAGCCAGGCGATCGTCGTGGTGCGCGCGGTGCGCCCGGCTGCGAGCGCCGCGAGAAACGGCACGGGGGCGACGCCAAACGCCCCGGCGGCAATGCACACGAGCTTGGTCGACAGCGGTGAGACGGTGGCAAGCAGCACGAGCGCCCATCCCCACTCCTGTACACGCTCCCGCCAGGGCGCGAGTGCCGCGGGCGTGATCCCGACCGCGCCGAGTACGCGACCGATCGCACTCGCCTCGCGCATCACGGAGAGCTGTGTGCCGATGCCGTAGGCAATGATGCCGCCGACGATCGACCCGGCGGCCGCGAGCAGCGCCAGGCGCAGGGCACGATGCCGATGCGCTGCGGCGAGTGGTGCGTAGACCACGTCGGCCGGGCCCGGGAGCACGCTGCCTTGCAGCAGTCCCCAGCCGAAGACCACCGTGCCGCTCCATCCGCGCTCCGCGATGTGGTGCAGACGCGCAAGGAGCGCTGCGCCGCGACTCATGATGTGCGGTGTGCGACGCCGCCGTGTGGTGCTCCACCGTGTGTTGAGCGGAGCCGCGCTTGTGGTGCTCTACCGTGTGTTGTGCGGAGCCGCGCTTGTGGTGCTCTACCGTGTGTTGAGCGGAGCGTTCGCGGAGCGAACGCGCAGTCGAAACACCGCCCGACGCTCGCGAAGCGAGCGTTCGGGGCAGTGGTGGCGGTGCGAGCCCGTTCGCGAATGGCGCTTCGCGCCATCGCGGGGCGCTTCGACTCGCCGCTGCGCGGCTCGCTCAGCGCACGACGGTGGATCAGCTCGCTCGGCGCCCCGCCGTGTGTTGAGCGGAGCGTTCGCGCAGCGAACGCGCAGTCGAAACACCGCCCGACGCTCGCGAAGCGAGCGTTCGGGGCAGTGGTGGCGGTGCGAGCCCGTTCGCGAATGGCGCTACGCGCCATCGCGGGGCGCTTCGACTCGCCGCTGCGCGGCTCGCTCAGCGCACGACGGTGGAGCGGTTCGCGCAAGGCACGATGGCTTCGCCGCTCCCGCAGGGCACGACGGCTACACCGCTCCCTCAGCGCGACTCCGCCGCCACGAGCGCGTCGCGCAGCGCCTGCCACGGCAGGAGCGCGCAGGGCACGCGCGCCGCGAACGCCGCCACACCGCGCAGCGCCGCACGGTCACCCAGCGCGCCGTCCGGAACGCCGGGATCTCTCCCATGCAGCAGCGCGTCGACCTCCTGCCATCGCGCCTCGACCTCCTCGCGCGTCCCCCCGCGCACCGCATCCGTCAGCATCGAGGCCGATGCCTGCGCGATCGAGCAGCAGCGACCGCCGAACGCGACATCGCGCACCACGCCGTCCTCGACGCGCACTTCCACGCGCACTTCATCCCCACACAGCGGATTCCGGCGCGCGCCGACACCGCTGGGACCCTCGACCGCACGCTTGTTGTGCGGCGCGCGATAGTGCGCGAGGATGACATCCTGGTACATCGCGGCCAGCGGCGCCGTCGTCGTCGCGCTCACGAGACCCCTTCTTCGGCAAAGAGCGCCTGCGCGGCGACCAGCGCACCGACGAGCGCGTCCACGTCCGCCGCGCTCGAATACACGTGGAAGCTCGCGCGCGCCGTCGCCGACACGCCAAGCCGACGCATCAGCGGCTGCGTGCAGTGATGCCCGGCGCGCACGCACACGCCATGCTGATCGAGAATGGTCGCCAGGTCGTGCGGGTGCGCCGCCTCCAGCGTGAACGACACGATGCCGGCGCGGTGCGCCGCCACCGGCCCGTACCGCGTCACCCCGTCGAGTGCGGCGAGCTTCTCGTCGGCCAGCGCGGCGAGCGCCTGCTCGTGCGCAAACGCACGCGCCACGCCGATCTGCTCGAGGTACCGGACCGCCGCCGCCAGCCCCACGGCGTCGGCGGCGTTGGGGGTGCCGGCTTCGAATCGGTGCGGCACGCTGTTCCACGTGCTGTCCTCGTCATGCACCCATTCGATCATGTCGCCGCCGAACTGCCACGGCGCCATGCGCTCGAGGATCGCGCGTCGCACCACCACGCCACCGATCCCCATGGGGCCGAGCATCTTGTGACCACTGAAGGCGAACGCATCCACGCCGAGCGCCTCCACGTCCACGGGACAGTGCGGCGCGCTCTGCGCCCCGTCGAGCACGAGCAGCGCCGGACTGTGCCCGCGCACGATGTGCACGATTTCGTCGATCGGATTGATCGTGCCCAGCGCATTCGAAATGTGCGGCAGCGCCACCACCCGCGTGCGCAGCGAGAGCGACGCCCGCAAGTGCTCGAGGTCGATCCGCCCGTCGCCGGTCAGCTCGACGATCCGGAAGCGCGCGCCCGTCGCGCGCGCGAGCTGCTGCCAGGTGA
>JALOPS010000197.1 GCA_025453745.1 Gemmatimonadaceae bacterium | reverse complement strand
ACGCAACTGCGGCTCGAGCTCTTCGACGCGATACGACTCGCGCGTCCCCGCGACGCTCTTGTGGAACACCACCGGATTGGCGAGGCGCCAACTGTAGGTGCCGAAGCCGCGCAGGCGCACGGCGCCGAAATCCTTGTCACGAATGGTGATCGGCTGCTGCGTCCCCCACTTCTGCCCGGTCTGCAACCGCGTGGCGAAGAAGTACACGTCGCTCTTGAACGGAGACTCGAAGGCCTTGTCCCAGTTCATGAGGTTCGTGAGGATCGGGACGTTCTTCGTCTCGAGCGTGTAGAGCCCGGGGGCAAAGGCGTCTGCCGCCTGCCCTTCGTTGACGAACAGCGCCATCTGCGACTCGCGCACGGTGAGCTTGGCGCCGTACTGGATCTCCATGTCCTGCATCGGATAGCGCGCCATGAGCGTGCCGGTATCCGACTCGGTCCATTGGATGACGTCGATGAACTGCTTGCGAAAGAAGCTGCCGAGCGACATGTCGACTCCGACCACGGGACTGGTGCACGACGGGGCGATCCGGGTGACATTAGGGCTGCTCCGCTCCCCGGGCAATTGCCGGACGAGCGGTCCGCCCGCCGCGACCCGCGCCCTCCACCCTACGTGACCGCGCCCCCGCCGTTTCGCTGGCCCGCACTCGTCGGCGCGCTCGTGCTGACGGGCGTCATCTGCTTGCTGCCGACGCCCGAGGGGCTGCCGGTGGCGGGGCATCGCGTGCTCGGCGTGCTGGCCGGCGCGATTGTGCTCTGGGTGACGGAGGCGGTGAGCTTCGCGGTGAGCGGGGTCGTCATCGTCGCGCTGCTGGCGCTGCTGGTCGGGTTCGCGCCGGCGCTGCCCGGTGCGGCCACCACCGCGACCGCCGCACCGGTGAAGGCCTTCGGCACGGCCAAGGCGCTCACGCTGGCGATGGATGGCTTCCGCACCTCGGCGGTGATCCTCGTCTCCGGCGCGCTCTTTCTCGCGGCGGCGATGAAGCGGACCGGCCTCGATCGCCGCATCGCGCTCAACATTCTGGCCCGCGTCGGTTCGTCGACCACCGGGCTCTTCCTCGGTGTCATCGCCGTCGCGATCGTGCTCGCGTTCTTCGTGCCGAGCACCACGGCACGCGCCGCCGCGCTGGTGCCGATCATGAGCGGCATCGTGACGGCGTTTGCGCTGCCCATCGACAGTCGGCTCGGGGCGTTGCTGCTGATGACCGTGGCACACGCGTCGACCATCTGGAACGTCGGCATCAAGACGGCCGCGGGGCAGAACCTCGTGGGCGTCGGACTGATCGACAAAGGGCTGCAGCACACCATCACCTGGGGCGAGTGGTTTGTTGCCGGCGCACCGTGGGCGGCCCTGATGACGCTGGTGCTCATCGTCGTCATGCCGCGCATGGTACGGCCGGGGCCCGTTGGCGGACCCACTGCGCTCGAGCTGCTGCGTGCCCAGCGCGATGCGTTGGGGCCCGTTACGCCCGCCGAGCGCCGGCTGCTCATCCTGAGCGTCGTGTTGCTGGCCGTGTGGGCAAGCGAAGGGTGGCTCCACCCGCTCGACAGCGCGACGGCGATGGTCGTCGCGCTCATGTGCATGCTGTTGCCGGGCATTGGCGTGATGACGTGGGACGAGGCAGAGTCACGCGTGCCGTGGGGCACGATGGTGCTCTTTGGCGTTGGCGTGAGCCTGGGTGGTGCGCTCATCGAAACCGGCGCGGCCAAGTGGACCGCCGAAGCCACGCTCGGCCAACTGGGCGTCGCCACCATGTCGCCGCTGGCGATGATCGCGACGTTGACGGTGATCAACATCGTCGTGCATCAGGGCTTCGCGAGTGCGACCGGTCTGGCGGCCGCGCTCATTCCCATCGTGCTCGCGTTCTTCACGGGGCTCGCGCGCGCGGACGCGCCCGCCTATGGCATGACGCTGGTACAGCTCTTCATGGTCAGCGTCGGCTTCGTGCTGCCGGTGAACAGTCCGCAAAACATGGTCTGTCACGGCACGGGTGCCTTCACCACGCGGGAGTTTCTCCGTATCGGCATCCCGCTCACTCTCGCCGCCATCGGGGTCACGCTGCTGCTGGCCGCGACCTACTGGCGGTGGATCGGGCTGCTCGCGTGATGACCGGCGCGGCACGCGGGTAGGGCCGGGTGCGAGCGCTCCGCGCGCTCGCCCCACCTTTGGCCCCCTCGTCATGTTGCCTGGTCGCATGATGCGCCCGCGTCCGTGGGCGCTTGCCCTGCTGCTCCTCGTCGGTGCCTGTGTCGAGGACGATCTGATCCTTGCGCCCGAGTCGCGCTGGGCCGAGGCGCGCGCGCAGTGGGATCGCCGCGGGCCGGCGCACTACACGTTCGAAGTGCGCTCGGTGTGTTTCTGCCTCCCGAACGTCCACCAGTGGCACCGCGTGGAGGTGCGAAACGGCGCGGTGATCGCGGTGCGACAGCTCGAGGGGCAGCCATTCTCCGGCAGCGTGCCGCTCACCGCGTGGCCCACGATTCCGCAGCTCTTCGAGCGGGCGCGGCCGCCACTCGAGAACAGCGTGGTCGTCGAGCTCATCACCGAGTTCGACCCCGCATACGGCTATCCCACGCGCATCACGCAGCGCTGCAGCCGCATCGTTGCGGACTGCGACAGCGAAACGTTCACGCGCAACCTGCAACCCGTGACGGCCGCGCCGCCACCGTAACGAGGTGCGGCGGCGCGGGCGCGATCTGACGCCGGTCTGGCGGGATGCCGCTAGAGTTGTAGGCGCGAGGCGATGTGTCGTTGCCCGCGTCCTGCGCCTTGAGCCCCCGTCATGTCGACGTTGACCGTCCGCGCGATCCCCGAAGGTGATGTCTGGCTGGACTGCCACCGGCTGCTGCAGGCGGTGCACCGGAGCCTCACGCTCGAGCAGTTTCGCACCTGGACGCGCGAGGCGGAGCGTCGGGACGGGTACACCATGTACGGCGCGTTCGATGCGGGGCAACTCGTCGGCGTCATGGGAATGCGACTACTCTGGGACCTGCGGCACGGTCGGCATCTCGTCATCGACGATCTCGTGGTCGATGGGTCGGTGGCCGGGGCGGCGGTAATCGAGCGGCTCCTCGCGGCCGCCGAACAACGGGCCGCCGAGGCGGGGGGCCTTGGGCTGCGCGTGTCGGCACCAGTGGCCAGTGAGACGGGCGCGCTGTTCGAAGCGGCCGGATGGCGGCGGACCGCTTCGGAGTACGCGCGCGGATTCGACGGGTGACGCCGCGGGCCCGAGATTGCGGGGTCCCTTGCCCTCGTCGCCCATGCTCACCGCACTGCTCCTCGCCGCCACGGTCGCGCTGACACCCCCCGACTCCACGGCGGACCTGCGCGCGTTCCGCGTCGTCCTCGACGACTTCACCGCGGCCTTCAACACGCGGGACGCGCGCCGCTTCGTGCGCCACTTCGCTGCCGACGGGGACTTCATGCAGGCGTTCGGGCGCTATCGCGGCGATCGGGCGCTCACGCAGGAGTTCATGGCGTTCTTCTTCGCCCGCCAGGACTCCGCATTTCGCGCCGTGGAGACGGGGGCACGCGTCAAGCGCATCACCGACGATGTGGCCTTCGTGGAGATGGAGATGACCGGTGATGCCGTGCGCAATCGCGACGGCACGCTGCAACCGCATCGTCGCGGGCAGCTCATGCTCGTGATGCGGCGCGCGGGCGTACGGTGGGAGGTCGCGTCGTATCGCTATCTCGACATTCATCCCGGCCCGATTCGTCGCGACTAGGTCGATCGACCCCATGCCGCGCGCCGCACCCCCTGAGACCGCTCCGTACTGAGGCGATTCACCCATTCGCGACCGCGCCCAATCCGAGACGTTGCGTGCGAGCGTAGGACAGCTTCGACACTCAACCTTTGCGGAGGCGGCACCGATGCGGGTGTTGCGATGGATTCTCGGGGCGCTGGTGGCCCTCGTGCTGTTGGTGGTGACCACGGTGTACGGTGTGACCGAGTGGCAGATGCGGCAGCGCGGCGACGTGCCCGCGCGCACGCCCCTCGCGATTGTGCGCGACAGTGCGACCATCGCACGCGGCGCGCACCTCACGAGTACGTATGCCGGGTGCGTCGACTGCCACGGGGCCGATTTCGGCGGACGGATCGTGATCGACAATCCCGCCGTCGGCCGACTCGTCGGGACCAACCTCACCACGGGTGCGGGCGGCGTGCTCGCGCAGTATTCCGACGAGGCGCTCGACGCGGCGCTGCGCCACGGCGTGGGCCCCGATGGACGCAAGCTGCGCTTCATGCCTGCGCACGAGTTCAGTGGCCTCGCGGATGCCGACGTGGCGGCGATCATCGCCTACCTGCGCTCCCTCCCGCCGGTGGACCGCACGATGCCCGCCACGCGCATCGGACCGCTCGCGCGCGTGCTGCATCTTGCCGA
Organism: Gemmatimonadaceae bacterium; assembly: GCA_025453745.1. GTDB lineage: Bacteria > Gemmatimonadota > Gemmatimonadetes > Gemmatimonadales > Gemmatimonadaceae > JALOPS01. The sequence goes on along the minus strand of JALOPS010000197.1, from coordinate 3,546 downwards.
TCAGTTCATTCTGCTTCCGTACGACCGGATCGATCACTCGAAGCAGTCGCTCGCCGCGGCACCCGTTGGCGTCAACACGGCGCACGGCGCCTATATCGCCAATGCGTGTGTGGGTTGCCACGGGCCGCAGTTGAGCGGTGGTCCCATCCCCGGTGCGCCGCCGGAGTGGAAGCCGGCGGCCAACATCACGCCCGCGGGCATTGGCCGGTGGAGCGAAGACGACTTCATGCGCGCCATGCGGACCGGCGTGCGTCCGGGTGGCACGACCATCGACGCCTTGATGCCGTGGCGGCTGTACAAGGACATGACGGATGACGAGCTGCGCGCGCTGTACGGGTATCTGCGCACGGTGGGCGCGCGGCAGTACGGGATGCGGTAGCGGGGGATTCGCCTCCCCGCGCGCGCAGAGGGCGCAGCCACAATCACCGTTACGCGGCGCGACGGGGGCTCCGCAGCTGTCGGTGGCCACGTGGAACCATACCTTTCGTCAGCGCGACCTCGCGCGCCCTGACGTCCAGCGACTCGTGCGCCGTGCACACCCGCCGTCTGCGGATGACCGACCCCGTCGGCTTGACCTTCCGCTTCAGTTCAGCTCCCCACCCCACGAGAGTCGCGCGCCCGGAACTGCGTGTTGCCTCTTCGCGGTTCGCAAACTGTGCTCCGACGCAGCGACTACACCGCGCACGTCTACTTCGTGAGAGTTCCGCCATGCCAGAGATCAGCCGTTTCTTCGGCATCGTCATTCGCATGTACTTCTTGGACCATGCGCCACCACACTTCCACGCGAAGTACGGAGGGGTAGAAGCCCAGATCCGGATCGAGCCGGTAGGCCTGCTCTCTGGCGCGCTACCGCCACGCGCCTTGGCGCTCGTAGTAGATGGGCTACTCTCCACCAGGCAGAGTTGTTGGAGAACTGGCGTCGGCTCCACTCGGACGAACCACCACTCGCGATCACGCCACTGGAGTAGCCATGGAACCTCGCATCACGGCGGTCCGCGTGGTCGGGCCGATGCAAGTCGAGCTGACCTTCACCGACGCGTCAGTCGGCACCGTGGACCTCGCGCCGTGGATCGGTGGCCGCGGGGGCGTATTCACCCCGTTGCAGGACCCCTCGTACTTTGCGCTAGTCAGCGTCGATTCGGACGCTGGGACCATCGTCTGGCCGAATGGCGCGGACCTGGATCCTGACATGCTGTACGCTGCCGCGCACAACGTCCCGCTGCGGCGCTCCGCCTAGCGTTGGCCTGCTGACTGGCGGCCGACGCAGCGATCTGCGTCTCACGTCGCGCCCGCCGCTCAGCACGGCTGCACGTCGCCACCCCTGTCAGACACCGACCGACACGACGCCGTCCCATTCTCCGTCCGCCATCGGACGGCGTCGCCGATGGAGCCCATCAACGGCCTGCGGTACCCTCCCCTCGTCACGCAACGCACATGAGGTGCGCCATCGCGTGACGTGACACCTGACGGGGAGACGCCCATGCACCGCTTCATTTCTCGCCTCGCACCCGCGCTGCTGCTCGGCGCCGTGGTGGCGTGCGACTACGACGACGACACCAACTACAGCACGCCCACCGAGCCGACGCCCGCGACGCCGGCCGCGCAGATCATCACCAGCAGCGGCGATCTGTCCGCTCCGCTCACGCAGTTCCGTACGTTGCTTGGCGATCCACGCAACGGTGGAACGGTCGGCCCCTCGACCGGTGGCCGTCGCGAAGTGAACTGGGACGGCGTGCCGGCCGAGTTCAACAACGCCGACAATCGCTTTCCGGCCGCGTTCTTCAACACCACCGTGCGGCTCGGACTCGTGATGACCACGCCGGGCACCGGCTTCCGCAATGACAGCTCGCTCTTCGGCGATGTCGACGGCGCACTCCGCACGCAGTTCGCCGCCTTCAGCCCCAACAAGCTCTTCGCCGCCTCCAACAGCAACATCATCGATGTGGAGTTCCAGCTCCCCGGTCAACCGACGCCGGCCAACGTCGCCGGCTTCGGTGCCGTGTTCGTCGATGTCGACGTGCCCGGGCGCACCACGCTCGAGTACTTCGACCGGAGTGGACGCCGCTTGGCACTCGTCGAGGTGCCGGTGCGCACCGCGACATCGGCGTTCTCGTTGGCGGGCGCACGCTTCCCCGACGCCGTGGTCGCCCGTGTGCGCATCACCCTCGGCACCGGCACGCTCGGCGCCGGTCGCCTCGACATCTCCGCGGGCGGCAGTGCGGACCTCGTGGTCGTCGACGACTTCCTGTACACGGAACCGCAGCCGATCCGATGATCGCCGGCACCATCGCACCACGGACAGGCCGTGACGGCTCTCCCGCTTGACCTGCTCGTGACCGCGCGACGTATTGCAGGCTGGGCGCCGCCGCCGGCGAGCGCCCAGCCTCCCGCGTCGCTCGCGCCCATGCCCGCACGCCTCATCACGCCGTCGGTGCCCGACGGCGAACTGCTGGAGCTCTTCTTCAGCCAGTCGCTGACGGGCGCGTTCTTCATGATGCTCGACGAACCGATCGACTGGCACGCACCCGATGCCGATCGCGAGGCGCTGCTCGACATCGTTTTCGCCACGCAGCGCGTCACGCGCGTCAACGATGCGATGCTCGCGCACTACGGCGCCGAGCGTTCGGCCTTCATCGGTCGCACGCCGGCGGATTTCTATGCGCACGACCTGGCCACCGGGCGGCGCACATGGGGCGAGTTCTTCGACGTGGGACAGGCCACCTACGAAACCGATGAGCGACGCGAAGACGGCACGCCCGTGCGCATCGAAGGCGAGTACATCGCGCTGCACACGCCCGACGGTCGCATCGCGGGACACTTCGGCGTGCAACGCGACGTGACCGAGCGCTATCGGGCGCTCGAGGCGCTGCGCGACGCGGAGGCACGCTACGGCGCGGCCTTCCAGCTCTCGCCGTTTCGCCTCACCATCAATCGCCTCGACGACGGGCGCTTCCTCGAAGTCAACGATGCGTTCCTCGCCGACCTCCGCCGCACCCGCGACGAGGTGATCGGCAAGACCTCCGTGGAGCTCGGCCTGTGGGCCGACCCGGCGCTGCGCGAACGCTACATCGAACGACTGCGCCGCGAAGGAACCATCACTGAGCTCGAGTTCTCAGGCTACGAACGCGACGGGCGACGCGAGATCACGCAGCTCTCCTCCACCATCGTCGAACTGCGTGGCGTGCCCTGCGTGCTCACCATCGCGCACGACGTCACCGACCAGCGCCTCGCCGAGGCGGAGGCCGCGGCCTCGCAGCGCCAACTGCGCGCGCTCGCGATCCGCCAGCAGCAAACGCGTGAAGAGGAGCGGCGTGCGGTGGCCCGCGAGATCCACGATGAGCTCGGTCAACTGCTCACGGGCGTCAAGCTCGACGTGGCGTGGGCGCGCTCGCACTCGGGTGTCGCCCCCCGACCCGCACTCGAACGCATGGACGCGGCGCTCGCACGCATCACCGACGCCATGGACGTCGTGCGCCGCATCGCGACCGAACTGCGCCCGGCCGTGCTCGATGACCTGGGGCTGGTCGCCGCACTCGAGTGGCAGGT
>JALOPS010000196.1 GCA_025453745.1 Gemmatimonadaceae bacterium | reverse complement strand
GGAACGTGATGTCGTGCACCCACGTGTCGTACTGCTTCTGGTCCGGCAGGTCGCCGTGGCGCAGCAGGTAGGCGACCTCGAGAAACGTCGCCTTCTCCGCGAGTTGCTCGATCGGATAGCCGCGATAGCGCAGAATCCCCTTGTCACCATCGATGAAGGTGATGGCGCTTCGGCACGACGCGGTGTTCATGAACGCCGGGTCGTAGCTCATCAACCCGAAGTCGTCGGAGGTCGCCTTGATCTTGCGCAGATCTGCACCGCGGACGTAGGTGTCTCCCTCGACACCTTCCTGGCGAACGTCCATCTGGTAGGCGTTACCAGTTGCGGAATCGGTGAGCGTGAGGGTGCGGGAGCCGGGGTTCACGTGGGGCACGGTCATGGAACGCAGGACGCTGGGGAGGACAAGGTGAACGGCCTAGTCTAGGGCGTGGACGCACGCGCCGCACGCCCCCGGCTCAGTCGATGCGCATCCCCACGCCGTCTGCCTTGGCAGACGCCACGATCGCCAGGCACACCTTGGTGGCGTGCGCGCCGTCCTCGGCCGTCGCCAGTTCGGTCCTCTCGCCTCGCACCGCCCGGACGAAGGCCTCGAACTGCTCGTCGTATCCCTTGGCGGGGAACCACCGGGTGGAGCCCTTCGAGCCCAGGCGATGGAAATGCTTGAAGTCCGCTGACACCGCCGACACGCCGGGAGCGAAGAGCTCGACGCGCTCGCCAGCGGCGCGGCGATCCCCGACTGAGTGATACGTGAGCGAGGCTACGGATCCGTCTGCGTAGTGCAGCACGGCAACCACATTCGTGTCACCACGCGGTTCGCGCTGGTGGAGCGGCAACGACCGCGCCGAGACGTCGGTCACCCGCTCGCCGAGCAGCCATCCCATCAGATCCACCAGGTGGCAGGCTTCACCGACGATGGCGCCGCCGGCTGCCGGGTCGGTCATCCACGAATCGCCCGTCATGTACGGCGAAGACATGCGAGCGGTCACGACCGCGGGCCCGGCCCGCCGGCCCAACGCGTCCTTGAGCGACACGTACGTTGGAGCAAAACGACGGTTGAAGGCCACACCGACTGTCAGTCCCGTGCTGCGCTGCCGCTCCACGATGGCATCCGCCTCCTCAGTCGTCACGGCCATCGGCTTTTCGATGAACACATGCTTGCCGTGCTCGAGCGCCTTGAGCGCTTGGCCGGCGTGCGACTGATTGCGAGACGTGATGACGACCGCGTGGACGCCACTGTCCGCGAGCGCCTCGTCGAACTGCGATGTCACGTAGCGCGCGCCAAAACGCGAGGCGATCGCCTTGCCCTTCGCTCCGTTTCCGGACACGATGGCCGCCAGCTGCGCTCCGTCTGCTTTCCGGATGGCCGGCAGATGCGCCCAGCGCGCGATGTTCCCGGCACCGACGAGTGCAACCCCCAGCACTCCAGCCGACAGGGACCGCGGCGCCGCGATCTCGACCCGACGCTGCGGTGGGGCCGTGGGTGCCGCACCTGCCGCCGCCGGATACTCCAGCACGACAGCCAGCGTTCGCACGCTCTTGTCCATGATACTGGCGTACGCCGCGGGTGCCGCCTCCATGGCGTACCGATGGGACACCAGCGGCTGCACCTGAACGCCACCGCTCGCAATCAGCCGTAGGAATTCCTCCATGTTGCGGTTCTCGGTCCACCGGACATATGGATACGGATAGTCTTTCCCGCCGCGTTCGTACTCCGCGTCATAGCTGCCCGGACCGTAGGCGCGCGACATGGTGAGCGAGAGTTCCTTCCGGAACATCTCGTAGTACGGAAAGCTCAGATCGACGGCGCCCACGACCACCACGCGTCCCCGCTCGCGCGTCACCTGCATGGCTTGCAGCGCCGGTGCGGAGGACTTGGCCGCCGCCGCAATGAGCGTCACGTCGGCACCTCGTCCGTTGGTGAGGGCGAAGATCGCCTCGAGCAACGATTCGCCACCGACCACCGCGTGCTCCGCGCCCAGGGAACGGGCCAGCTCCACGCGCGTCGGATCGAGATCCACGGCGATTACGCGCCCCCCCTGCACGCGCGCCAGCTGCGCAATCAGCTGGCCCACGAGGCCCAAGCCAAGGACAACTACTGTCTCGCCGAGCGCGATGCTCGCATTGCGGACGGCGTGCATGGCAATCGATCCCAGCGTGGCGAAGGCTGCCGCGTCAGTCCCGACCGCGTCCGGCACGCGCGCGGCCAGGAGACGGCCGGTCGCGATGAACTCACCATGTCCGGTGCCTTCCCCGCCGTAGGCGACGCGTTGCCCGATGGTCAGATCCGTGACCGTGGGGTGCACTGCCTCGACCACGCCGGCACCGGCATAGCCCAGAACCGCGTAATCGCGGAACTTCGCTCGGACCTCGTCGATGGTGCGTTCCGGGCCGGCGCCCTGCATCGCGTTCCAGACGGTCCGCAGATGACCGGGGTTGTCTGCAACCGCCGACAGTACCCCGCCTGTGTGGATGCTCGCGGTCTCCGTCCCCGCGCTGATCAGCGAGTGGTGGGTCCGAATGAGGACGTGATGCGGGGCGAGCGCAGGCGCCGGAATGGCATCGACGATAATCTCGGAAATGCCGCGACGAACGACCTGCTTCATGTTCAGAGTGCTCCGCTAACGCGAGGGGACCGGGAGACGAGCTGCAGGCGGAAAGCTAGACCGCCTGCCACGACTGGACGACCGACCGCTCACCAGGTCGCGACCGCTACCCCCTCGGACGTGCCGCCGCACAGCGCCGCCCGCCCATATTTGCTTACGCGGCGCCCCCCGGCGTCGTCCTTGTCGGATGGGTTGGCCAGCCCTCGCCGCTTCACTCTCTCCTGCTGTCGTGATGACCAATACGGTATCTGTTCCCCCGCAAGCTGACGTGTCCTCCGCACATGCGGCGGAGGTGGCGGCGGGCGAGCGGTTCGAGTTCGGAAAGAACTGGCGCGCCTTCCTCGCGGAAATGAACGACGCGTCCATCGCTACGGCCGTGGAGTCCCTCAAGTCCATGCTCGGCGTCTCCGATCTCGAAGGCAAGACATTCCTCGACATCGGGTCGGGATCCGGCCTGTTCTCGCTCGCAGCGCATCGCCTGGGCGCCCGCGTCACGTCGTTCGACTACGACACCGACTCCGTGGGGTGCACACAGGAGTTGCGCCGCCGGTTCGCCGCGACGTCCGATCGTTGGCAAGTCATGCAAGGCAGCGTTCTCGATGACGCGTTCATCACGAGCCTCGGGCAGTACGACGTCGTGTATTCGTGGGGCGTGCTGCATCACACGGGCGCCATGTGGAAGGCCATCTGGAACGCCGAACGCTGCGTGCGATCCGAGGGGCAGTTTTTCATCGCGCTGTACAACGATCAGGGCGCGTGGTCGCATCGCTGGGCGCGCATCAAGCGCTTCTACTGCTCAGGCCCCGTGGGCAAAGCGCTCGTGACAGGGACGTTCATTCCGTTCTGGGTCGCGCGAGAGTTCCTGGCCGATCTCGTCTGGGGACGCAATCCCGTCGCCCGGTATCGCGAGTACGGTTCCGCAACGCGCGGCATGCGCGTCTTCCGGGATTATCACGACTGGCTTGGCGGGTATCCGTTCGAGTTCGCCACGCCGGAAGCCGTGATTCTGCCCATTCAGCGGAAGGGATACCATCTGACGAACCTCAAGACGGCCAAGGGAACAGTCGGGTGTGTCGAGTACGTGTTCAGGCGGACGAATGCCGGCAACTAGCCTGAGCACCATAGCACGCGAAGTGCAGCAGGTGTGATTCGCCGGATCGCGCGATCCAGCTTCTGACTGACGGTCCGCTTGAGGACGGACGGCGTTCTTGCCAGCACGTACTCCCGGTATTCGGCGACCGTCGAGGGCGCGAGCGCCGCTTCGGCGACTGATTGGTCTCGTGTCAGGGACCCGGTGTCGCCAAGTCGAAGGCCGTCCCGCGTGTTTGCCCAGTTGAATGGCGTCAACGCCGCCGCGACGTCGGCGATGGCGAGCCCATGACGCCAGAGCGCGTGCTGCGCATCGACCACGAGGTCCCAATCGGCCTCTGGAAGCGCCGGCACCGCGTCGACGAAACCATCAGCCCGCTCCTGCATGAGCGCCGGGCCGAAGTAAGCGACGGGGCCCGACGGTAGCCCAAGCATCAGTGCAACTTGGTCGACGGGGCGAGAGCGCAGCAGCACCCCCTGCACTCCGGTGCGCTCCGCAACTCTGATGCATTCGAGCATGCGGAGGAAGGCTCGCCGGGTCAACGCACGCCACAGGCGCGTCAGCAGCCGATCGCGCGCCGGCCTAAGGACGTGTGCGACAGGGTCTCCGAGATGCTCCACGAGCGCGGACACCGGTTCAATCGTGCACCGATACGCAATCCTCGGGATCGTGCGGACCGGCCGACAGTCACCCGCGACCACGGGCGTCGCACGCAGCCGGCTGTCGAAGGCCGGCACCTTGATCACCTCGTCGGCCCCGCTTGCAGGCCACGGAAAAACGTGCTGGGTCTGTCCACTGGCCAGCAGTGGCAGCGCGGCAGAGCGGTCCACAACCCACTCACTCGCGCAGATCATCGATAGCGGAAGCCGTCGGCGCGAGCGGTGCGTGCCGCATAGTGGCAATGACAGTTCGCACACTCCGTCCGAAACGCTTTACGCGCAGCGTCGAGGTGGGCCGGCGAGAAGAGCAGTTCCGACAGTCGCCCCTGGTGCAGGTTGCCCAGGGGGAACTCCACATAGCAGAGCTGCACGGTTCCATCGGGGCCCACCCACAGCATTTCGCCCGCGTCGCAGGGTACGCGCATCGCGGCCCCCTCGATGGCCCAATCAGCAATGGCTCGCAATCCCTCCACCGGCGTCGCGAGTATCGATGGATCGCGCGCCGCGAGGTCGAGCAGCGCGTCGCGAACTCGCTCCACCGCAGCGCGATCCTCCGCGCGGAACTGGAGCTCACGATCCGGCCCCTCGTTGAAATACGGCAGCGAATAGTGGATGATGTCGATCTGCAGCTGCATGCCATACCGGCGCGCGAACTCGACCGCGGCGTCGAGCTCGGCCACGTCGCACGAGCGACGGCTCAGCAGCCAGTTGGCGCGAATCGTCAACTGGTCACCAACGCGTTCTCGCACCACCTTCAGCGAGTGCTCCAGCCGGGCGAACTGGCCACGCCGCTGCACGTACCCGTCGTAACGCTCGCCGATCCCGTAGAGTCCGATGGAGATGGCGCGAAGCCCCGCATCCCACAACTCGTCGATGCGGCGGTCCAGCAGCACGGCATTCGTTGTCACGTACGTGCTCAATCCACGCTGGATCGTATGCGCGATCATCGCCGGCAGGTCCGCGTGGAGCAGCGGCTCTCCGCCATACCAGCGGATGTCCCGCGCTCCGGCAGCGGCGGCGTCGTCGACCAGATCGCGGGCGAGTGCCAGTGGCAGGTGATGCCCGGGCATGAACGAGCGGCCGTAGTTGCATCCGATGCATCGCTGGTTGCAGGCCGCCGTCACCGACACTTCGACGGTCTTCAGTCGCGGGCGTACAAGGATCGGCAGGGATCGGCACGCCCTGTCGCGCCAGCGTTCGACAGTTCGTTCAGCCTGCTGCCCGGCCCGCCACGCGCGCGTGCCCCGCAGCGAGGGCCCAAGCACACGACGCAACGTGGAGAACATGTGTCCTGAGGGGAAACGGATGAGACAGGTCCGCTCGCGGCGTCGTTCAGCGCCAACTGACCCATTTTGCACCCCTCCTCACGCGTCGGCAAGCCGGCCGCGCTGCGCGCCGCGACCTACGCCAACGCAAGCGCCACAGCAATCCGCGCGACGGTACCGCGGTTCGGCTCGCTGGTGACCTCGAGCTCGCCACGCATGTGTGTGACGAGTCGCCGACAGATCGCCAAGCCGAGACCCGCGCTCGAGAAGGCAGCCGTCGGCGCAGACGCCTCGTCACCGAGCGCCTCGAGCACCCGCGATGGCAAGCCGCGACCACTATCGCGCACGGTGAAGTGCAGCACGTCGCGCTCCTTCGCTTCGGCAAGGAGATCAACCGACCCTCGCGCCGTGAACTTCACGGCATTCGTCGCGAGGTTGAGGAGCACGCGTCGCAACGCTGCCGGGTGACCCATGCGGAGATCGGCGTCCACCGCGCACGTCACGCGCAGCGCCAACCCCTTCTCTACCGCAAGCGGCTGCACGAGGTCACGGACGCCACGCAGCAATTCGGACACCGAAAACGGCACCGGCGGACCGTGGACCAGGTGGGCACCGCCGCGGCCGACCTCCATCAAGTCGGACACCACCGCCGACATACCCGCTGCAGCGCTGTAGACGAGACCGAGCTGCCGCTCCATCAGCGGTGTCAGCGGCCCGCTCGCCCCGCGCCGCACCTGTTCAACGAGAAAGAGCACCGATGCCAACGGCGAGCGCAGATCGTGCGCGACGTCGACGAGGAGCTGGTGCGCGACCTCGTCGCCGGAGAGCGTCGTACTCGGATCCGCGCCACCGATCCCCTCCCCGCTCCATGCGGAAGGCAGGAGGTCACTCGCCGACATCCGCCCCTTCGCGCTTGAACCCGTGCTTCTCCATCAGGCGATACAGCGTCGTCCGGTCGATGCCGGCCAAGCGCGCAGCCTTCGACATGTTGCCACTGGTGCGGGCCGTCAGCCGAGACAGATACTCGCGCTCGAAGTGTGCGATCAGCTTGTCCTTCGCTGCGTGGAACGACTCGTTCATGATCGCCGCCGGCAAGCCGGTCCCATCGCCCGACGGCGCGCCCGGCTCTTCACCCAGCGGAATGTCGTCGGCGCCGATCGCCTGTCCCGGATCGATGATCACGGCGACGTGCTCGATCACGTTCTGCAGTTCACGCACGTTGCCGCGCCACTGGCGTGCCTGCAACATCTGCATGGCATCGTCGGTGAAGTGCGGGAGCGGCGTGCCCGCCGCCCGGTGCCGCTCCCAGAACCGCTGCAGGAAGGCATCGGCGAGGACGGGAATGTCCTCGACTCGCTTGCGAAGCGGCGGCAGCTTGATCGGCACCACCCGGAGCCGATAGAACAGGTCTTCGCGCAGGATGCCGTTCGAGACCGCTTCCTGCGGGTCCCGATTGGTCGCAGAGATGAAGCGCACGTCCACGACCGCGTCCTGCTGCTCGCTACCAAGCCGTCGAACCACGCCATCCTGCAGCACGCGCAGCAGCTTGGCCTGCAATGGCATCGTCATCTCGGTCAGCTCATCGAGGAACAGCGTGCTGCCATTCGCCGTCTCGAGCAGCCCCGCCTTGTCCCGGTCGGCGCCGGTGAAGGCGCCTTTCTTGTACCCGAACATCTCGGATTCAAGCAGGTTCTCGGGCAGCGCCGCGCAGTTCACAGGGACCAACTTCCGTTGCGCTCGGCGGCTATTGCGATGGATGAACTGCGCAATGAGCTCTTTGCCAGTGCCAGACTCGCCGGAGATCATCACGCTCGCGTCCGTGGCGGCCACCTTCTGGGCCAGGTCCACCGCCTTCCGGAAGCTCGCCGACTGCCCGAGGAGGGCCATGACCTCGCCGGCGCCCGTCTGCGTGACGAGCGTCGGGCGGGCGGTGGACGCGGTCGGCTTCGGCTCCCGCGCCGATGCAACCGCGTGCGCCGCTCGGCCCACGAGCACTTGCAGGTGCTGCGCCGAGAAGGGCTTCGGCAGATAGTCCCACGCGCCCGCCCGCAGCGCCTCGATACTGGAGGCCACGCTCGGGTTTCCGGTCATGACGACCACAATGGTGTCCTTGTTGGCCTCGAGCGTTGCCTTGAGGACGTCCATGCCGGTGACGGGGGACATGTACAGGTCAGCCAGCACAATGTCGAAGCGCTTCCGACGGACGAGATCGACCGCTTCGTCACCACGCCCCACCGCGGTAAGGACGTGCCCGTCCATCTGCAACACGCTGGCACAGCCTTCGCGCAGGGTACGATCATCATCGACCACAAGAATCCGGAGGCCGGGCTTGTTGTCGGTGGTGTCG
>JALOPS010000195.1 GCA_025453745.1 Gemmatimonadaceae bacterium | reverse complement strand
ACGCTCTCGATTGCCGTGCTCCAGTGCTCGCTGGGGCTCGTGCTGTTGGGAGTCATGCGTGCACCGGAGTGGCGGGGCGTGTGGCCGTTCGCGGTGATTGCCCTCAGCGCCGGCGTGTTCAGTCTGGTGAACGTGGTCTACATCGCACCGGGCTTCTCCGACGCCGCCATCGTCGCCGGCATGCGCGTGAACTTCCTGGTGGCGGCCGTGCACTGTGCGGCGTGGCTGACGTACGCGTTCGTCGATACCGAGGGTCGCCTGGCATCGCTGCCACGCGTGGTGCGCGTGGCCGTCGCGGCGTCCGTGGCTGCGGGACTGTGCTTCGCGCTGACCGGGTGGCACCTCGTCCCCGGCGAGTTCGTCAATCCCATCGTCCCCAGCGGCGAATTTCGCTATCGGCTCGGCCGGATCACCACGGCCGGGAAAGCGTTCGGCGGATGGTGCCTCATCGTGCTCGCGGTCTCGCTGTGGCAATTCATGCGGCGCATGCGCGAGCAGGGAAAGCCGGTGCGCGGCTTCGCCTTTGGCGTTGCGATTTTCTTCATCAGCGCGCTCGATGAAGTACTCGTGGCCAGCGAGGTGATCCGCTTCTACTCGCTGGCGGATATCGGCTTCCTCGCGATCATCGTGCCGGTAACGGGCGACATCCTGCGCCGCTTCGTCGAGGATGCGCGTCGACTGCGCGAACTCTCCGCACGGCTCTCCGGCGAAGTCGCCGAGCGTACCGTCGAGCGCGATCGCGCGCAGACGGCGCTGGTGGAAGCGGAGCGCCACGCGGCGCTTGGCCGGCTGGCGGCGGGCGTCGGACACGAGATCAACAATCCGCTCACGTACCTGGCGCTCAACCTCGATACGCTCGAGCAGTGGTTGCCCGCCGGCACGCCGCCGGACGACGTCCGCGACGCGGTCGCGAGCGTGCGCGAAGCGAGCGATCGCATTCGTCGCGTGGTCGAAGGGTTGCGCACCGCGACGCGCGCCTCCTCCGGCGAGCTGCGGCGACTCGATTCGATGATCCTCTGCGAGAGCGCGCTGCGCGTGGCGCGCCCGCAGCTTCGGCATGTTGCGCACGTGTCCACGAAGTTCGGCGATGTGCCGCCCGTGCTCGGCGACGAGGCGAAACTCGTGCAGGTGCTCGTGAACCTGCTCACGAATGCGGCGCAGGCGCTTGGGCGAGACGGCAGCGCGACCGATGCACACATCATGGTGCGCACGGGTACCACGGCCAACGGGGACGCGCTGATCGCGGTGTTCGACAACGGACCAGGCATTCCGCCCGACGACCTCGCGCGCGTCACGGAGCCCTATTTCACGACGCGGCCGACGACCGGTGGCACGGGGCTCGGGCTCTTTCTCGCACGGGAGATGGTCGAGCAGCACGGCGGTACATTGGCCATCGAGAGCACGGTTGGCCGTGGGACGACCGTGCGGATTGTGCTGCCGCCAGCGGCCGCGGCCGAGGAGTCACCGGCGCCGGCGACCGGAGCGGCTCCGCAGGAGGCCAACACGCGAGAGCACGCCGAGGCGGCCTCGGTCATCCTGCTGGTCGACGATGAACCACGGGTGCTCGATGCGTTCACGCGCGCGTTGCGCGACGAGGGGCGCGTCATCGCCGTCTCCACGGGGACCGACGCCGTGGCCGCCATCCGACAAGGCGCGATGCCGGACGTCATGGTCTGCGACCTGATGATGCCCGGGATGAGCGGGATCGAGCTCTGGCAACTGCTCTCGGCGATGGGGCATCCGGTGGCGTCGCGCACGCTCTTCGTGACCGGCGGCGCGGTGACCGACGACGCGCGCGCGTTCGTGGATCGCGAAGACGTGCGCGTGCTCTTCAAGCCGGTGACGGCGAAGGAGATGCGCGAGGCGGTGCGCGGCATGCTGCGCGAGGCCGTCTCGAGCGCGACATCTACGGGTTGACGCGCGTGCGCACGCGCACGACGTTCGTGAGCGCCAGATCACGTCGCGATCGGGATATCGGCCGATCTTGGTGATCGGGCGCACCAATACGCAACCTGGCCCCCCACCCCGAGGTACGGCTGGGCATGATGACCACACTTCGCAGCTCCGTCTCGCGCCGCCTGTTCGTCGGCGCGCTCCTTGCCGTCTCTGCCACGGTCGTGACTGCGTGCAGTGACGACACGGTCACGGCTCCGGCCACCACTGATGTTCGGGTCGCGCTCGCGAGCGCCGGCACCGTGGCTCGGCCCGGTACGTCTGTATCGTACTCGCTGATCAACAACACGGATCGCAACTTCGAATTCAACGTCTGCACCGACGCCCGTCTCGAGCGGGAGAACAACGGCGCGTGGACCGAGGCAGATCCTCCACGGTCCGTGTGCAACGCCATCATCCAGTTGCTGGTGCCAAACGGACGGCTGAATGCCGCGTACTCGCTGCCGGCCAATCTCGTGGCGGGCCGGTTTCGCATCACGATCACGATGCGCAATGGGTCGTCGCCCAACCTCGTGATCAGTTCAGAGCCGTTCACCGTCGCGCCGTAGGGGGGCGCTGGCTCGAAGCGACGAGCACGTGCCATGGTTCGGGGCAACCGCATGTGGTGCGAGGCGACCGATCGCGCGCGGGGAGGGCGCGAAACCCGGATACCCGGTGACACCGTAGTGGAAAGCGCCCCCTTCCTCGGACCTTGGCCGTGCTCAACCTGCTCCTCAAGCTGATCGCGCTACGACCGCTGTTGTCCATGGCGATCTTCGGCATCCCGATCGTCGCCCTGGTGCTGATCGGGCTCTTCGCGGTCGCGGCGGTCAAGATCGTGCTCTTCGTTGCCGTCCCGGCGATGCTCATCTGGTTGGTATGGCGTCTGATGCGGAAACCAGGCCCGACGACGTAGCGCGCCTGGTTCCGCCTGTCTCTGCTATCGCTCGAGCGCGACCGCTCCAACGCACGCGCGCACCGCCGCACCCATCGCGCGCGTGCCCAACGACACCTCGTCAGCAGTGACGAGATCCCGCGTGCGCGCGCGCGAGGCGAGCGCGGCCTGCACCGCTGCGTCCACCTCATCCGCGAGCGCGGGTAAGCCGAGCGAGTAACGCAGCATCAGCCCGACGCTCGCGATCGCCCCAATCGGATTCGCGATATCGCGTCCGGCGATGTCTGGCGCCGAGCCGTGGATCGGCTCGTACAGCCCCACGCGCGTACCATCCGCGCGTTCCGCGCCAAGCGACGCGGAGGGCAACAGCCCGATGGAGCCGGCCAGTACCGCGGCCTCATCGGTGAGGATGTCGCCGAAGAGATTTTCCGTGACCACGACATCGTACGCGCGCGGTTCGCGCAGCAGTTGCATGGCGAAGGCATCCACATAGGCGTGCACGAGCGTCACATCGGCGAACTCCTCGCGCAGCACACGCGTGGTCACATCGCGCCAGAGTTGCGAGGTGGCCAGCACATTCGCCTTGTCGACCGACGTGACATGTCCACGTCGCACGCGTGCGAGCGACCCCGCGATGCGGACCACGCGTTCAATCTCGGCGGTGGTGTAACGCCAGTCGTCCGTGGCGACTTCTCCACCGGTCGCATCGGCCACGCGCGACTTGGCACCAAAGTACGCACCGCCGGTCAGCTCGCGCACGAACAGGATGTCCGTGTCGCGCACGATCTCGGGCCGGAGTGGTGTCGCGTCGACCATCGCTGGCAGTGTGCGCACGGGCCGCAGGTTGGCGAAGGTGCCCAACGCCTTGCGCAGCGCGAGCAGTCCGGCCTCGGGCCGCAGTGTGGGTGGTTGCGTATTCCACTTCGCACCCCCGACGGCACCAAGCAGCACGGCGTCCGCGTGCCGCACGGCCTCGCGCGTGGCTGGAGGGAAGGGTTCGCCAGTCGCATCTATCGCGGCGCCGCCGATGAGCGCCTCGGTACACTCCACTGCGTGCCCTGCCGCGTGCAGCACCTCCGACAGTACGTGCACTGCCTCACGCGTGACCTCCGGCCCCACGCCGTCACCCGCGAGCACCGCCACGCGAAATGCACGCCGCACGTTCATGCGGCCGCTCCGGTCGTCCACGCGCCGCGCGCTTCGAACGCCGCAATCGCCGGCGCACGCGCCAGCAGGTACCCCAGTTCATCGACGCCGTCGAACAGGCAGCGCCGTGCGAATGGATCGATGGTGAAGTTCGCGCGGAAGCGCGCGCCCACGGTCACGTACTGCTCCCGCAGCGACACCGTCACCGCCGCGCGTGGTGTCTCGCGCAGGAGCCGATGCAGTGTGGCCAAGCCCTCCTCGTGCAGTGCGACCGTGAGCAGCCCGTTCTTGTGCGCGTTGTTGCGGAAGATGTCGGCAAATGACGCACCGATCACCACCCGGAAACCCCAGTCGGTCAGCGCCCAGGGCGCGTGCTCGCGGCTCGAGCCGCAGCCGAAGTTGCGCCCCGCCACCAGGATCTGTGCCCCCTGCACCCCCGGGTCATCGAGCGCAAAGCGCGACTCAGCCGGCGCGTCTGGCAGCGTGCGCCAGTCCGCGAAGAGGGCACGCCCCAATCCGCTGCGCACGGTGGTCGTGAGAAAGCGCGCCGGGATGATCTGATCGGTGTCGACATCATCGCGCGGCAGCAACACGGCGCGGGCCGTGCAATCGGTGAACGCGTGCATCATCAGGCGGCGTGTGCGGTGAAGGTCGACGGCGTGAGCGAGCGGGGGTCGGTGATCACGCCGGCGACCGCGGTGGCGGCCGCCGTCAGCGGACTGGCGAGCAGCGTGCGCGCGCCCTTTCCCTGTCGCCCTTCGAAGTTCCGATTGCTGGTGCTCACGATGTACTCGCCGGCCGCGCCGCGATCGCCGTTCATGGCGATGCACATCGAGCAGCCGGACTCGCGCCACTCCGCCCCCGCCGCGCGAAAGACGTCGGCCAGCCCTTCGCGCTCGGCGGCCACCTTCACCTGTTGCGAGCCGGGCACCACGAGCAGCCGAGTGCCGCTCGCCACGCGCTGTCCGCGCAGCACGGTGGCCGCAGCGCGCAGATCTTCCATGCGACTGTTCGTGCAACTGCCAATGAACACGGTCTGTACGCGCTGGCCGAGCAGGCGCTGCCCAGGGGTGAGCCCCATGTAGGCGATCGCGCGCGCATGCTGCGCGCCGTCTGTGGCCGTGGGGTCGGGAATGGGCGCGTCGATCGGGATGCCCATCGCTGGTGTGGTGCCCCAGGTGATCATTGGTGCAAGCGTCTCCGCCTCGATCACGATCTCGCGATCGAAGCGTGCACCGGCGTCGCTCGGCAGCGTGCGCCACGACGCTACTGCGGCCTCCCACGCGGCGCCCTGCGGCGCGCCGGGGCGGCCCACGAGATATGCGAAGGTCGTCTCATCGGGGGCGATCATGCCGGCGCGCGCGCCCCCTTCGATGCTCATGTTGCACACGGTCATGCGCCCCGCCATGTCGAGCGCGCGAATCGCCTCGCCGCGATACTCGATGACGTGGCCCGTACCGCCCGCTACGCCGATGCGTGCGATGATCGCGAGGATGAGATCCTTGGCCGTCACTCCAGCGGGGAGCGCGCCGTTCACGGTCACGGCCATCGTGCGGGGCCGCTGCTGCAGCAGGCATTGCGTGGCGAGCACGTGCCCGACTTCGCTCGTGCCGATGCCAAACGCCAACGCACCGAAGGCGCCGTGCGTGCTCGTGTGGCTGTCGCCACAGACAATGGTCATGCCCGGCTGTGTACGGCCAAGCTCCGGACCAATGACGTGCACGATCCCGCGCTGTGCATCGCCCATGCCGTGCAGCGGAATGTTGTGGCGCGCGCAGTTGGCTTCGAGTGCGCCGAGCTGTGTGGCGGCGGCGCCATCGATCACGGGCATGGGTGTGCCCGAAATCCACGTGGGCGTCGAGTGATCCATGGTCGCGAGCGTCCGATCGGGGCGGCGCACGGGCAGTCCGCGCTCGGCGAGCAGCGTGAACGCTTGCGGTGAGGTGACCTCGTGCACGAGGTGCAGGTCCACGTAGAGCACATCGGGCGCACCGGAGGTGCCGCGTTCGACGACGTGCGCCTCCCACACCTTCTCGAACATCGTCCGCGGGCGCGCCGTACTCATGCCGTGGCCTCGGCGAGCGCGGGCGACTCCACGCGGCGCGACGCGCGCGCCCGCGCGCGCATGAGCGCGTTCACCGCCGCGACGTAGGCCTCCGCGGCCGCCGTGATGATGTCGGTGTGCACGCCAAAGCCGCTCGCCACCTGTGCGGCTTCGCCGTCGGGTACGATGTCGCGGAGGCGCACCGTCACGCCGCCGACGGCGTTGATCCCTTCGGCGGCGGCATCGACCGTGAACTCCACCAGCGCCGTCGGGAGCTGCACGCAATCGTCAATCGCGCGGCACACGGCATCCACAGGGCCATCGCCATGCGCGGCGGCCGTGACTTGATGGCCGTCGCCGCGTGCCAGCCGCACCGTGGCCGTGGGAATCGCGTGCGTGCCGGTGGAGACCTGCACCAGCTCGAGATGCCACCCGGTCGCCGAGTACTCGCCGGCTGCCGCGACGATCGCTTCGAGCTCGCGATCGTCGACGACCTTCTTGCGGTCGGCCACCGCCTTGAAGCGTTCGAAGACCTGCTCGAAGTCGTTCTCCTCGAGCACATGACCGCGCTCCGCCAGGTGCACGCGCAGCGCGTGGCGTCCGGAGTGCTTGCCGAGCACCAGACGCGCGCCTTCGAGCCCCACCGTCTCGGCGCTCATGATCTCGTACGTCGCGCGGTGCTTGAGGATGCCGTCCTGATGGATTCCCGCTTCGTGCGCAAACGCATTGGCCCCGACGATCGCCTTGTTGGGCGGCACACGCACGCCCGTCGTGCGTGCGACGAGGCGCGAGACGCGGCCAATCTCCTCGGTGACGATCCCGGTGTCTGCACCATACGCGGCGCGACGCGTGCGCAGCGCCATCACCACTTCCTCGAGCGACGCATTGCCGGCGCGTTCGCCGAGCCCGTTGATGGTGCACTCCACCTGTCGCGCGCCCGCGCGCACACCGGCGAGCGAGTTGGCGACAGCAAGTCCCAGGTCATCGTGACAGTGTGTGGAGACCACGACGTCGCGTGCGCCCACCACTTCGCGCACGATCCGGCCGATCATCGCGCCGTATTCCTCGGGGACGGCGTAGCCCACCGTGTCGGGGATATTGAGCGTGGTGGCGCCGGCGGCGATGGCGACGTGCAGCACTTCGTGCAAAAAGGCCGGATCGCTGCGCGAGGCGTCTTCGGGGCTGAACTCCACGTCGGCGGTGTGCGACGCGGCGAGTCGCACCATTTCGTCCACGCGCCGGAGCACCTGCTCGCGCGTCATCTGCAGCTTGTACTGCAAATGGACGTCGGACGTCGCGAGAAAGGTGTGGATGCGCCAACGCGGGGCACCACGCAGCGCGCTCGCGGCGGCGTCGATGTCGCGCGCGTTGCAGCGGGCGAGGCCGCAGAGCACCGGCGCGCGGTCCCAACTGTGTGCTTCATCGGCGATGGTACGCACGGCGTCCCAATCGCCCGTGGAGGCGGCGGGAAAGCCCGCCTCGATGATGTCGACGTGCAGCCGACCCAGCGCGCGCGCGACCACGCGCTTTTCGTCGATGGTGAGCGAGCACCCCGGCGCCTGTTCGCCATCACGCAGCGTCGTATCGAAGATGCGGATGGGCGTGACGGACGCCGGGGGCGAAATAGCCGCAGGGTCGCTCATGCCGAAGCACCCGCGGGCGTTCGCGCATCGGTGCGCGGCGCGCTCGGCGCGCTCGGCGCGCCGGAGCCATCGGGGCGAACGACCTTTGCGTCGAGGAAGGGCATCATCGCGCGCAACTGCTCGCCCACCTGCTCGATGGGGTGTGCCATGTCAGCGCGCCGCATCGCGGAGAAGTTGGGGCGCCCCGCCTCGTTCTCGGCGACCCATTGCTTCGCGAAGCGTCCGTCGCGGATCTCCGCGAGGAGTTGCCGCATGGCGGCGCGTGTGTCGTCGGTGATGACGCGCGGGCCCGCGGTGTAGTCGCCGTACTCCGCCGTGTCGGA
>JALOPS010000194.1 GCA_025453745.1 Gemmatimonadaceae bacterium | reverse complement strand
TTTCTGAATGAATTTGTCAACTGATGAGAGAGCTTTAGGTTCTCGAGTACATAAACCACCGAGCTCGTTCAATTGACCCACGTACTGTATAACGATCGATACGATCTAATGCAACGGCGTCCCTTTCATCAACATGACTGTCGCTATAGAGGAGTACCCCCAAACCATAAATTTTTGAGCTGGAATAGGAAATCCAAACATAAACCTTTATGCATATCTCGTCATGCAGTCAACGCATCAACATTTCTTGCTTGGAGGAACCATGACGACCACCACACCCCGCGCCACCGATGCGGGCGCCGACGTGACCAGCGTCGTGCGCGAGAAGTACGGTGCGGCCGCGCGCCGCGTACTTGACGTGGCCGAGCCGGCAAGCTGCTGCGGTCCGGTCAATTCGTGTTGCGGCGGTGCCGCCTTCGACGGCGTCACCGATCCGATCACGACCAATCTCTATCTCAACGGCGAGACGGCTGAGCTGCCGTCGGCCGCGGTGCTGGCATCACTCGGGTGCGGCAATCCGACAGCACTCGCCGCGCTGCAACCGGGCGACGTGGTGCTGGACCTGGGCTCGGGCGGCGGCATCGACGTGTTGCTCTCGGCGCGCCGCGTGGGCCCCACCGGTCACGCCTACGGTCTCGACATGACCGACGACATGTTGACACTCGCACGCAAGAACGCCGCCGAAGCGGGCGTGACCAATGTCGACTTCCTCAAGGGGCAGATCGAAGCGATCCCGCTGCCCGACGCCTCGGTGGACGTGATCATCTCGAACTGCGTCATCAATCTCTCGGGCGACAAGCAGAAGGTGTTGGCCGAGGCGTTTCGTGTGCTCAAGCCGGGGGGCCGTTTCGCCGTCAGCGATGTGGTGGTCGACGGCGAGATCCCCACCGCGCTCCGCCGAAGCGTGGAGCTCTGGGTCGGCTGCGTGGCCGGCGCGCTCGAGGTCGAGCAGTTCCGCACGCTGCTCGCGCAGACGGGCTTCCAGTCGATCGATATCGAGCCCACACGCGTCTATCGCGCCGATGACGCGCGCGTCTTCCTCGCCGAGGCGGGCATCGACACGCCCGAGCAGCTTGCCGCGATCGATGGAAAGATCATGGCGGCGTTCGTGCGGGCCACGAAGCCTGCCGCAGGGCGCGCGCCACTCGAGCTGGCATCTGCAACCGCCGGGGGGAGCTGCTGCGGGCCGGAGTGCTGCTCGTGACCGGCGCGCCAGCCCTGCGGACCGCAACGCCCGCTGATCGAGCGGCGATCGAAGCGCTGCTTGCGGCCGCGGAGCTCCCGACCGTCGGCATCGCGACGCTGCTCGCGGACCACGCCGCGGACTTCGTGGTGGCGACGGATCCTGCCGATCCCGAGCAACTCGTTGCGGTCGCCGGCCTCGAACGGTGCGGCGCACGCGTGGCACTGCTGCGCTCGGTGGCGGTGCATCCGTCCTGGCGATCGCACGGGCTCGCGCGCGACGCGGTGCGGGCCCTGCTGGCGCACGCCGATGATGCGGGGCTGGACGCGCTGTATCTGCTCACGACGACCGCGCAGGAGTACTTCCCGCGCTTCGGCTTCACGCGTGTCGCGCGGACCGCGGTGCCCGACGCGATCGCGGCGACGGCGGAGTTCACCGACGCGTGCCCGGCCTCGGCCATCGTGATGGTGCGGCCGGTGCGCTCCACGGCGACGGTGTCTGCATGAGCAGCGCCGTTCCCTTTCGCGTGCTCGTGCTGTGCACGGGGAACTCGGCGCGCAGTCAGATTGCCGAGGCGCTGCTCACAACGCGCGGGCGCACGCGCGCAGCCGGCGCGGTCGAGGCGGAGAGTGCGGGCTCGCGGCCGGCCGCGCGCGTGAATCCCCATGCCGTCGACACGTTGGCGGCACACGGTATCGCGTGGGACGGTCGCGTGCCCAAGTCCATTGACGAGGTGGCGGGGCGGCCGTTCGACCTGGTGATCACCGTGTGCGACAATGCACACGAGGCGTGCCCGTTCTTTGCCGGTGCGCGCGCGCAGGTGCACTGGGGGTTGCCCGACCCTGCCGACGAAACCGAACCCGTCGCGGCGCGTCGCGCATTCGGCGAGACATACGCCGAGCTCGAGCGCAGAATCGATGCACTGCTGGCGCTGCCGTTGGAAGCACTCGACGACAGTGCGCTGCGGGCCAGCGCGCAGCGCATACACGACACCGTGTAGCGCGCCCCTCGGTCGGAGATCGCCGTACATCTCGAGCGCAGAAAACACCGTCGCGCGTCAGGGTCCGACCGCGGTCACCAGTTCGTGACGCGATCGAGGATGTCGGAGCCAGTGTTCGTGACGCGCCGCACCGACCGTGTCGACATGCCGTCGGCGGCACAGGGGACCGCCGGTGGCGTGTCCTCAGCGGGAGTCGGTGCATGTTGCGACGGTGCCATGGTAGTTGGCGACTACAGGTCGCCCTGTTGCTGCTCATCCCGGGAGCGCAGGCGCTCCGTGCCCAAGGCACCGACGCCACCATTCGCGGCACGGTCACCGACTCGGCGGGACGTGCGCTGGCCAGCGCCGTGATCGAGGTACGCAACGCGGCGTCGGGCTTCCAGACACAGCTCTCGAGTACCGCGCAGGGGCGCTACCTCGCCACGCAACTGCCACTCGGCGGTCCATACCGCGTGACCGTCCGTGCGCTCGGCTTCAAGCCGCTCGCGCGCGAGGGCATCATGCTCAACATCGGCGCCGTCGTCACCGCCGATTTCCGGCTCCAGCCGAGCCAGGTGCAACTGCAGGAGGTCACCATCGCGGCCGAGCCGGTCAAGGTGATCGAGCGCAACGGCGCGGTCACGCGCATCGGCGAGGCACAGGTCAAGCAGCTTCCCAATCAGGATCGCCGATTCCAGGATCTCACGCGTCTCTCGCCGCTGGCCGGCAACGGGACGAGCATTGCCGGTGCGCGCGCGATGAGCACCGATGTGCGCATCGATGGTGTCGGTGCGCAAATGAACAACACGGGGCAGACATTTGCCGGCCCGTTGACGATGACCATCGAGGCGATCCGCGAGTTCGAGATCGTCACCAACGAGTACGACGTGAGCAAGGGGCGACAGGGGGGCGGCTTGATCAACGCCGTCACCAAGTCGGGGACCAACCGCTTCGAAGGATCGGTGTTCTCCTTCTATCGTGATCGCCGGCTGACGACCAATGACCTGCGCGGCGTGCCGCCGAACGACTTCACCGTCCGACAGCAGGGCGTCTCCTTTGGCGGGCCGATTCTCAAGGATCGCCTGTCGTTCTTCACCGTCTACGACCGGAACGATCAGTCGCTTCCGCTCGAGGTGACGAACGTGCGCGACGCCGGTGACGAAATCGAGCTGGGGATCGCGCGCGACTCGCTGGCCCGCATGACGTCGATCCTCGCGCGCAAGTACGGCCTCGATACCACGCAGCGCCAGTTCGGCGTCTTCTCGCGCAAGCCGCTCAGTCAGGCGTTCTTCGGCCGTCTCGATTGGCAGGTGGGGACCAAGCATCGTCTGACGCTGCGCAACAACACCACGCTCTACTCCGACCCGCAGGAGATCGGCCCCGACCAGTCGCTCCACTACTTCGAGAGCCGTGGCGCTGCGGAGGTGAACTCGTACGGCACGCTGCTCTCGCTCCGCTCGGCGTTCCGTCCGACGATGATCAACGAGCTCAAGCTGCAGGCGCTGGAATTCACGCGCGAGCGCATCGCGCAGAACCTCCTGCCGCGGGGCTTCGTCCGCATTGCGTCGCGCCTGCCCAACAACACCAATCAGACCGTGCAGGTGCAGTTCGGCGGCAATCGTCTCGCGCCCGAGAACTATCGCGAGCGGCAGTACCAGCTCTCCAACAACTTCTACTGGTCGCGGGGAAGCCAGCAGATCACGCTGGGCACCGACAATATCCTCACGCGGATCAACCGGTTCCTGCCCGTCGAGCAGCGCGGGCTCTTCGAGTTCGACAACCTCGCCCAGCTCGACGCGCAGACCCCCGCACGCTACAGCCGACAGGTGCCGTTGCGGCCGGGGGGCACGACGGCGGGCTTCGATGTGGCCGATCTCTCGTTCTTCGGGCAGTCGGAGTGGGCACTGAGCAACGGTCTGACGGCATCCGCCGGCGCGCGGCTGGACGGCGTGCTCTTCCTGACGGGTGCACCGTACAACGCCTTGGTCGAGCAGCGCCTGGGCGCGCGGACCGACGTGACGCCGCGGAACTGGATCATCTCGCCACGCGCGCAGGCGGTGTGGGACGTGGGGCGTCGCGGGCGCGACATCGTGCGTGCCGGCGTGGGACGCTTCAGCTCGCAACCGCCGTACAACGTGCAGGTCAACCATATCCTGCAGAGCGGACTCGAAGCGGTCGACATCATTCAGGTGGGCGCCGCGGCGCCGCGTCCGGACTTCGTGGCGTATCGACGGGACATCGCCACGGTGCCGGGCATTCCGTCGGGTGTCGACCCGCGGTCCATTCCCGCGTACATCAACTACTTCGGCGCGGACTTCCGCGTGCCGACCACGTGGAAGGCGAGCGCCGGCTACGAGCGCCGACTCGGTCCGGTGCAGCTCGGCCTCTTCGGGTACTGGGCGGAGACGGTCGACAACTTCCAGTACTACGATCGCAACATGGTCTCGCAGCCGTACTTCACCATCGAAGGCGGCCGTGGCGTATTCGTGCCGGCCAACCTCGTCACCGCGCAAGGACGCACCAACAACGCCGACACGCGCCAACACCAGGATCTCGGGCGGGTGCTCGAGCTCGTCGGCGACTCGCGCCTCGAACAGCGCTCCGTGGTCACGCAGGGCACCTGGTTCCTGCCGCGCGGCTCGTCGGTGACGCTGTCGTACACCCGCAACCAGACGGAAGACAATTCGTCGTTCAACTGCTGTGTGGCCATCACGTCGACGTTTTCGCCCAACTCCGGTGATCCGCGTCGGCTCGCCGACTCGTGGGGGCCCACCGACAATGCCTTCCGCGACAAGATCGTCGCGGCGTTCGTGCTGCCCCCGGTGCTGGGCTTCCGGTTGAGCGGGAGCTACGTGGGGATCTCCGGACGTCCGTTCTCGCTCATCATCAATGGCGACGTCAACGGCGACGGCACGCTGACCAACGACCTCGCATACGTCTTCGACCCGAACGATCCGTCCACGCCGCCCGACATCGCCGCCGCCATGCGGCGCGTCCTCGAGAATCCCAACAACCGCGCGCGCGACTTCATCCGCAGCAACCTGGGGCGCATCGCTCCGCGCAATGGTGGGTGGTCGCCCTTCCGCGGCCAGGCGGACGTGCGCCTCGCGCGCGACTTTCCGTCGATCCACGGACAGGTGCTCGAGGTCACGCTCGATGTCTTCAACGTCGACAACCTGCTCAATCGGAAGTGGGGCGGCGCGTACAACCTCGGCGCGAGCCAGACGCTGATGGCGGTGACGGGGTTCAATCAGACCACGCGACGCTACACCTACCGCATCAACGAGAACGTCGGCACGGCGGTGCGGAGCGGCTCGCCGTATCAGATCCAGCTTGGCGGACGCTACCGGTGGTAGCGTCATCGGCAGCGCGACTCGCACTCGCGGCCTGCGTGCTTGGCGTCGCGCACGCGGCGCCGACTGTCGCGCCAGCTCGCGCGCAGCCGCGCCTGCGTGCACTCGTGGTGATCGTCGACGGCCTGCGGCCCGACCTCATCACGACCACGCGCACGCCGCATCTCGCCGCCTTCGGCGCGCGCGGCGTGGTCGGCGGTGCACACCACGCCATCGTCCCCACCGTCACGCGCGTCAACGCGAGTGCGCTCGTCACCGGCGCGGGCCCGTCGCGCCACGGCATCCTCGACAACACGATCTTTCTCCCCGCCGTCGACAGCGCCCGCGTGCTCGACACGGGGAATGGCGCAGTCATGGAACGCGCCGACAGCATTCTCGAGCACCGGCTGCTCACGGTGCCCACGCTGCCCGATCTCCTCGCCGCGCGCGGTCTGCGCATGGCGGTCGCGAGTTCGGGCTCCTCGGGCTCGGCGTTTCTGCTCGCTGGCGCGGGGCGCGCGCCGCTCGTCAACACCACCATGGTGCGGCCGCGCGCGCTCGAGACCGTCGTCACCCAACGACTCGGACCGTACGAGGCACTCGAGGGCGCGCCCAACCTCGTGGCCAACGCACGCGCCGTGGATGCCCTGCTGCGCGTCGTCATCGACTCGCTCGATCCCGACGTGGCGATGCTCTGGCTGTCCGATCCCGATCACACGGCACATCGCGCCGGACTGGGCAGCATGCTCGCGGACTCCGCAATGCGTGCGGTGGATCGCGAAGTCGGACGCGTGGTGGCGGGGCTCGCGGGGCGTGGCCTCGATGCACAGACGACCGTGTTCATTGTGTCGGATCACGGCTTCTCCACGCAGGCAGGGCGAGAGGCGCCGCTGCGGCAGGTGTTGGCGCCCTTTCGTTCGTCGATCGTGGAAGCGGGCGGCGCCGTGTACCTCCGCTCCGGTCACGAACAGGTGCTCGACTCCATCGTGCAGACGCTGCAAGCGTCGCCTGCGGTCGGCGCCGTGTTCACGCACGGCGCACGGCCAGGTGACCTGGTCGGTCGGTCACCAGGCACACTGTCGTTTGCCGCAGCCGACTGGGCGCATGCGCGCGCGGGCGATGTGCTGGTGAGCGCCAACTGGTCGCACGAGCGCAATGCTGCCGACATTCCGGGGTGGACGGCGCTCGCCGGCGTGGCGGGACATGGGACCACCAGTCCGTACGACATCCGTGCGACGCTGCTGGTCGCCGGTCCCGGCATCCGCCGGGGGGACACCAGCGCCGTACCGACCGCCAACAGCGACATCGCGCCGACGATTCTCTCGTTGCTCGGCGGTCGCCCCGCGCCGTCAATGTCGGGTCGCGTACTCGATGAGTTGTTCCGGAATCGCGCGCCGGTGGCAGCGACACGTGTGCGGCGCGACAGCGCGGTCGCGTCGACCACGCTCCCCTCGGGCATGCGCTACCGCGTGACGCTGCATGCGTCGACGATCGGTCGGACGCGCTACGTCGACTCGACCGTGGTGCGCCGGGACTCCGCTGCCATGCTGCGCCCCGCACACTAGGCTGCGGGGTTGGCGCGCCGACCGAGGCGCGCAGAGAACGGGCATGGCGCGGCGCATCCGGGCCAGGCAGCTTGTCCTGTCGCTCGCCTGCGTCCACCCCCGCGCCCTTCGCCCCGCATGTCCACTGCATGCGCCAACTGCTCGGCGCCGCTTGGCACTCCCTATTGCGGCCAGTGCGGGCAGCACGCCGTGCATGGTCGCCTCTCGCTGCACGACATCGCGCACGACGCGTGGCACGCCATCGCCCATCTCGACAGCGGGCTCGTGCGCCTGGTGCGCGGCCTGGCCACGCACCCCGGGCGTGTGTACGCCGAGTATCTCGCGGGCGCGCGCAAGCGCTACTTCAATCCCGTGCTCTTTCTGTTGCTTGTCGAGGGCGCGTACATCGCCCTGGGCACGGTGGTGCTCAAGCGACAGCTCGCCCTCACCGGGCGCACGGGGCAGCTCGTCGCCGAGGCGGCGGTACTGCAGGCCGACAAGCTGAAGGTGCTCCTCGGGTTGCCGCTGCTCGTGCTGCTCTCCTGGCTCCTCGCGCGGCCGCGCTACACGGCGGCGGAGATCACGGTCTTCTGGCTCTTCTGCCTGGGGTTCGTGACCGGGATCGCGGAGCTCGTGGGGCTGCCGCTGCAATGGCTCGTCCCCGCGCAGCGCGAGACGATCAAGTACATCTTCGGGTGGGTCGGCGGGCTGCTGCTCGCGTGGCATGTGTTCGCCTTCTTCGGCGCAGCGCGTGTGGGCGCCGTGCTGCGCAGTGTCGCGATCGTTCTGCTCAGCCTTCCCGTCCTCAACTATGCGTATCGGCTCATCTATCGCGCGTACGGGTTCGATGTGCCGCTTGGCCTCGTGGCCACGCTGCGTGACACGTTCGGTCTCTAGCGGCGTCGCAACGGCGTGTGCGGTGCTGCTCGGTGGCGCGGCACCGAGCGCCGCCGCGCAGACGCC
>JALOPS010000193.1 GCA_025453745.1 Gemmatimonadaceae bacterium | reverse complement strand
CAGATCAACGGGCGCGACACCGCGTTCGTGCGCGATACGATCATCGGTGAAGGCAACCCGGACTTCGAGATGTTCTTCACCAACACGTACACGGTGGGCAACTTCTCCCTCGGCGTGCAGGTGGATTGGCGGCGTGGCGGCGACGTGTCGAACGTCGGGCAGAACGTCTTCGATCAGTACCGCAACTCGCGCGACCATGATGCGCCGAACCCGTGCCGCGGCGCGACGATCGCCCGCGAGGACTGCGTGATCATCTCGGGCGGACGACGCACGCTGATCGACACGTCGGCCGCGCTGACGCTCGGCGCGTATCGCTGGGCCAAGTGGAACGGCGGCCAGGATGCACGCATCATCACGCAGGACGGATCGTTCGTGAAGTTGCGCGAAGTCTCGCTGGCGTACGATGTGCCGCGCAGCCTGACGCGCCGACTCTACGGCGATCGCACCGGCAACGTGCGCATGAGCCTGGTCGGTCGCAACCTCGCGATCTGGACGCCCTACTGGGGGATGGACCCCGAAGTGAGCAACTTCGGCAACAACAACGTCGGTCGATTCGTCGATCTGGCCACCTATCCCCCCAGCCGGCAGCTCTTCTTTGCCGTCGACTTCGGGTTCTGAGCCATGACTGCCACCTTCATGATCCAGTTGCGCCGCATCGCGGCGCTCACCGCTCTCACCGCGCTGGCGGCGTGCAGCGCCGACCGGCTCAACGTACCGAGCTTCAACGATCCGGCGGTCGGTCCGTCCGATCGTCCGCTCCTGCAGAACCTCGCCAGCGGCATGCTCGCCGAGCAGCGCGGCGGCATGGCGGGGCTCGTCAGCAACGTGGGGATTTTCGGCCGGGAGTCGTACAACTACACCGGTTCCGAGCCGCGCAACGTGACGCTCTTCCTGCTCACGTTCCCGCTCGACAATTCGGGCTTCACCAACGGGCAGTGGGATCCGCGCTTCCGCAACATCCGCAATGCGCTGACGTTCATCCAGACCGTGGACGGGGCCGGGTTCCTCACGGACGGCGAGAAGAACGCGGCGCGCGGCTTTGCGAACACGCTGCGCGCGCTTGATCTGTTCTACGTGATCGCCACGCGCGATACGCTGGGCGCGCCGACGGCGGTCGACATCCAGACCAACGCCGCGCAGCCGTTCGTGAATCGTGATTCAGTGTATCGCTACATCTCCGCCACGCTCGACGTCGCGAATCAGCAGTTGCAAGCGGCGGGTGCGGCGGCGTTTCCCTTCACGTTGACCACCGGCTTCGCGGGCTTCAACACGCCAGCGACGTTCCGACAGTTCAACCGGGCGTTGGCGGCGCGGATGCAGGTGTACCGTGGCAGCCTCGGGTGCGGCGCCACCTGTTTCACGGCGGCGCTCGCGGCGTTGGGCGAGAGCTTCATCAACTCGGCGGCTGGCGCCGATTTGCGGCGCGGCGTGTACCATGTGTACTCGACGGCGTCCGGCGACGCATTGAACGGTCTCAACAACGCCGTGAGCCCCGACATCCTTGCGCATCCGAGCATTCGCCCCGATGCGCAGTTGCAGGCCAACGGGCAGCCCGACGCGCGCGTGGCGGCGAAGATCCGTACCATCACCCCCGCCCGCAACGCGCCGGGCACCGGGCTCGGGATTCCGACGGACGTGGCGTTCAGTCTGTATCCCGACCAGACGACACCGATTCCGATCATCCGCAACGAAGAGCTGATCCTGCTGCGCGCCGAGGCAAACATCGGGCTCGGCAACTTTGCGACGGCGCTGACGGATCTGAATTTCGTGCGGCAGGCGGCGGGGAGCCTGCCGCCGATTCCCGCGCTCGCGAATGCGGATGCCGCGGTGACGGCGTTGTTGTACGAGCGCCGGTATTCGTTGCTGTTCGAAGGGCACCGGTGGTTCGACGTGCGGCGCTACCGGCGCATTCCGTCGCTGCCGCTCGACTTGCCGACGCATTTCCGTGTGTCGGTGATGCCGGTGCCGCAGGCCGAGTGCGTGTTCCGCGCGTCGTTGGAGGCCGGACTGCGCGGACCGGGGTGTTGATGGTGCGAGTGTAGTGCAGTGCGCCCCGCAGCGCGCCGTGCCGGAGACGGCGGCGCGTTGCGGGGCATTGTCGTTCGCTGAGCGAGCCGCGCAGCGGCGAGTCGAAGCGTCGCGCGAGGGCGCGGAGCGCCCTTCGCGGCAGTGTGTGCATAGCAAGAACGGCCCCGAACGCGCGCCCGTTCGACTCGCGGCTGTGCCGCTCGCTCGGGGAATGGCGCGTCGGGGGATCCTTCGACTTCGGCGCTGCGCGCCTCCGCTCAGGACACGGCGGGGGCATTGTCGTTCGCTGAGCGAGCCGCGGCGCGGCGAGGCGAAGCGTCGCGCGAGGGCGCTGTCATCCCGAGCGAGCAGCGCAGCTGCGAGGCGAGGGAAGCGCCCTTCGCGGCGGTTGGTGTGTGGCGTAGGGACTGCCCCGAACGCGCGCCCCTTCGGCTCGCGGCTGTGCCGCTCGCTCGGGGAATGGCGAGTCGGGGGATCCTTCGACTTCGGCGCTGCGCGCCTCCGCTCAGGACACGGCGCGCCTCCGCTCAGGACACGGCGAGCGTGATCAGTTCGGCTGCACCACGCGCACGCGCGCCGGGCGGCTCTTCACACCATCGCTCAGCAACACCTCGACGTTCGCGCGCGTCATGCGAATCTCGGCGGACGGATTGCGCACGAAGCTCAGGATCTCGCCGGTCGCGAGGTCCCGCACCAACGCCATGCGCGTCGTGCTCGCCTCGTAGCGTACCTGCATCGACGTGGCGCCCCGCCGCACGAGATCCGTCGTCTCCACGCCTGCTGCACGCGCGTCCACCGACGCGGCGCTCCGCTGTGACCCCACCCGTCCGTCGCTCACGCGCGTCACCGTGAGCGACACCAGGCGCTGCTCCGCGTCACCCGCGAGCGGTACCGACACGGCGAAGTGCTGCGCGGCACCGTTGCGCGCGTGGTCCACGTCGTCGGCATCGAAGCGGTGCGTGAAGAGCAGGGCACCAGCCGCGTCGCGCCCGTCCACGCGGAACGCCCCACGCGGGTTGCTCGCCGACGTCGACGCACCATCGAGCGCGAAGGCCGGCTCGAGCACGATGCCGCGCGCGGTCGCACGTCCCCATACGAGCAGGCGTCGCTCCGGCGACACGCTGTGCGCGCCGTGCGGCGGCGGTTTCACGGTCCCGTTGGACGTCACGATACCCGCCACGGCGCGATAGTTGAGCACGTTGACCCACGTCCAGTCGCTCACCCAGGGATTGCCGCAGTAGCCCATCAGGTCGGGACGCGTCGGCGGCTGCACGAGGTTGTTCGCGAAGTTGAAGCCGAACACACCGATACGTCCGCCGGCGTGCGGGAAGTCCGCGTCGCCCGCCACGCCACACGGTGCGTGGCCCCGGCCGAAGTTGTGGCCGAGCTCGTGCGCCGCCACTTCGTCACCGCTGGGCAGATAGTCCCAGCCGATCGACGCGCGACCGGGCACGTAGCCCATGCCGGCGATTCCGCTCGAGTAGCCGACGCGCACGACGCCATAGTAGTAGCTGTTCGCCGGGCCTTCGGCGACACGCAGCGCGTTGATCTCGCCCAGGATCGTCTCCCAGGCATCGTTCTGATCGTTGGGGTCGAGCTGCGGCGTCGTCGACGTGTATGGCGTCGCACGCACCGAGGCATTCACCGTGCCGAGCGGGAAGAGCCGGCGTGCGGTCACCAGGAACTGCTCGACGTTCGCGGCCGTGACATTCCCCGTGCGTCCCGCATTCACCACCGAGATGAAGCGCACCGGGAGCGCCGGCACGTTCCGCACGTCGATGGTCTGCGGCGTACCGTTGCGCGGCCACACGTTGTCGCTCTCGTTCGACTCGGGGAGTGCACCTGACGGATCGACGTCGACGAGGACGCGCAGCCCGGTGCGCAGCAGGGCCGCCGGCACCGGCAGATTCCACGACGCGCTCAGCGTGCCTTCATCGAGCACCGTGCGCACACCGCTCTCTTGCGCGTTGATCGTACTCGTCTGCACGAGCGTGGCGCCATCGTACAGTCGCACGCGCACGGCAGGCTGCCACCCGTTGGGTTGTGCGGCGCGCACGAACACGCGCAGCAGCCCGTCGCGATTGGCAACGAGGGGGACGGTGCCATCGAAGCGCTGGATCGCCTGCGTGATGTACGCGCCGTCGAGCACGAGATTGTTGAGCGCGGCCTGCGACTGCCAGGCCACCTGCACGGTGCTCGTGACGTTGCGTGCGATGGTGACGTTCTGCGTCGCGACCGTCGGGAAGAGCGGCGTCGCGCCGGCGATGCTGTTGGCCGTGACGGCGTAGGCACCGGGCTCGAGCCCGGTGAGCAGTGCGCTCGTCGCGACGTCGACGGTGCGCGCGAATCCGGCGGGGCCCGTGACCGAGACGGTTCCCGTCACGCTGGCGGGGAGCCCACTGGCAGTGATCTGCAGTCGACCAGAGGCAATCGCATAGGTCACCGACGCGCTCGCCACGCCGCCGGGAGGCACGATGACGTCTTGTGTCGGCACCGACGCGCGCCAGATGTCGCCCGTGGCTGTGAACGAAGCCGCACTCACGCGCACCGTGCCCGCTGGTACGTCGACGAGATCGCTCGAGATCGACAGCGTGCGCGACCATCCACTGGCACCGCTGAGTGTCACCACCGGCGTGCCGGTGCCCGGAACGCCAAGGATCGACACGAGCAGGCGGCCCGGCGCCGCGCGATACTGCACCGTCGCCGGTGCGGCGATGACCGATGCGGTCACCTGCACGCGTTGCGAGACGACGGCGGGGTCGTAGCGACCGGAGCCCAGCCGTACCGTGTCGGCAACGATGTCGTAGTCGCCGGGGGGAATGTCGGTGAGCGTCGTGGTCGCCGAGAGGACGCGTGTGAAGTCGTTTGGTCCGTTGACGCGCACCGTGGCGGGGAAGCCCTCCGGAATGCCGGTGATCGCCACGGCGAGGGCGCCGGTGGAGACGCCATAGCGCATGCCGAGCGACGCGCTGTCGCCCGCACGGAGCGTGATGGTGCGTCGCGTGGAGTCGGGGCGCCACGTGAAGCCGGAGGCGCGGACGACACCCGCTTCGAGTTCATACGTGCCGCGCGCGAGCGAGTCGAAGCGGAGCGACTGTACGACCGGACGCGCGAGCCCCGGGCCGCGGACGATCATCGAGGCTTCGGCATTGGCAGGGAGCCCCTGCACGTCGATGGCGAGTCGCGCCGGCAGCGCCGTGAAGCTGACGGGCACGCGCACCGGTTCGGTACTCGCGGGGACGCTCAACGTGACCGAGTCTTGCGAGGGGACCCACGTGCCCGAGTCCGAGCGCGAGGGGTGCGCGCGCAGCGCGTACCGGCCGGGGGTGAGGAAGCCGACGGAAGTGGTGTCACCGAGCTCGCGGGCGGGCCCGGCACCGGCGTCGGAGATCGGACGGATGGTGTAGCGGCCGCTGGCGCCCGCCGGCAGGCCGGTCGGGACGATGGTCAGCATGCCTGTGGTGATGTCGTAGCGCACGCGAACGATGCCGGTACTGCCTGCGCGTACGTTCGCGGTCCGGAGGGCCGAATCCGGGGCAAAGCCGCCTATCGGCGCGGTGAGCGCGGCGGCGGCGATGGTGTACTCGCCGGGCGCGAGATCGGAGACGGTGCCGGCCGTGGTGATCGCCCGCTCGCCGGTTGGGCCGGTGAGCCGAAGCGCGGCCGGGACACCGGTCGGGAGTCCGGCGATTTCGAATGTCAGCGCGCCGGTGGTCGGCGCGGGGGGAGTACGGGGGCCGCTCGGCCCCGCCGCGTCACCGCCACTGCAGGCGGCAAGGGCAACGACGAGGGCACCGAGGAGCGATCCGCGGGCGGCCGTCGTGATGAGGGTCCGGCGTGACATGCCGAACGGACGAGCGGGACGTGCTCCGCATCACGAAAACGTCAGCGCGGTGGCAGATCGTGTCACCGTGTGTGGACAGGAGCACCGGGTGTGCTGAGCGGCGCGCCGACAGGACACGGCCTCTCGTTGAGCGGAGCGCCGACAGGACACGGCCGTGTGTTGAGCGCAGCGCTCGCGGAGCGAGCGCGGAGTCGAAACACCGCCCGACGGGCGCGGAGCGCCCGTTCGGGGCAGTGGTAGCGGTGGAGGCACAGCCCCGAACGCGCGCGGCGCGCGCGTCGGGCGGCCCTTCGACTTCGGCGCTGCGCGCCTTCGCTCAGGGAACAGCGAGGCCGCTCGCTCAGGGAACAGCGTCGCCGCTCCCGCAGGGAACGGCCTCGCCGTCAATACAACATCACGAACGGATTCTCGAGGTACTGCCTGAGCGTCTGCAGGAACTTCGCGCCCACGGCCCCGTCGATCGCGCGATGGTCGCAGCTCATCGTCACGCGCATGCGGCTCTGCGGCACCACCGCACCATTCACGAACACCGGCACCTCGCGCGCTGCACCGATCGCAAGGATGCCGACCTCGGGCGGATTGATGATTGCGGTGAACTGATCGATCCCGAACATGCCGAGGTTCGAGACGCTGAACGTCGAGCCCGTGTACTCGGCCGGCGTGAGCTTCCGTTCGCGCGCCTTCTTGGCCAGCGCCCGCGCCTCGCTGCCGATCTGCCCGAGCCCCTTGGTGTGCGCGTCGAAGATCACCGGCACGATGAGCCCGTCGTCCGTTGCCACGGCCATGCCAAGGTGCACGCGGCCGAACTGACGGATCTTGTCGCCGAGCCAGTGCGCGTTGACTTCGGGATGCTTGAAGAGCGCCATCGCGACCGCCTTCAGCACGATGTCGTTGACCGAGACCTTGTACGAATCCCCCAGTGCGGCCATCTGCGCACGCAACGCACCGACCTGCGTGAGGTCGATGTCGGCGGTGAGATAGAACGTGGGGATCGGCCCGATGGACTCGCTCAGGCGGCGCGCGATCGTCTTGCGCATCTGCGTGAGTGCGATGTCGACGCTGTCCTGCCCGGCGGGAATCGTGGGTTGCGGCGCGGGCACCGACACGACGGCCGGCGCTGTCGCGGCTGCGGCGGGCGCGCTCGCTGCCGCTTCGACGTCACGTCGGATGACGCGACCGCCAGGCCCCGAGCCCTGCACGCTGCCAATCGCCACACCGCGCTCCGCGGCGAGTCGACGCGCCAACGGTGAGGCCTTCGTGCGTCCGTTGTCATCGGCCGCCGCCGGAGCCGCTGCCGGAGGCGCAGCAGCGGTCGCCACCGCGACAGGCGCCGTGGGCGCCACCGCGGGCGCGCTCGGTGCCGCCGGCGTCGCCGTGGCGGCGCTCGCTGCCACTGCGGCACCACCGCCCGCCCCCGCTCCGGCCACCAGCGCGGCGATGTCTTCATCCGCCGCGGCAATCACACCGATGAGCTGACCGATCGGCGCGGTCCCGCC
Source organism: Gemmatimonadaceae bacterium (assembly GCA_025453745.1). GTDB lineage: Bacteria > Gemmatimonadota > Gemmatimonadetes > Gemmatimonadales > Gemmatimonadaceae > JALOPS01. The sequence goes on along the minus strand of JALOPS010000193.1, from coordinate 656 downwards.
CTCCTCGAGCAGCCGCTTGCGCAGCACGCCGTCGCCGCGCGCGACGAGCTCCATGATCGCCTTGTCGGTCTCGACCTCGGCGAGCACATCGCCCGACTTCACCGCGTCGCCTTCGTTCTTGATCCACTTCGCGAGGCGCCCCTCCTCCATCGTCGGAGAGAGCGCTTCCATCATCACCTTGGTGGGCATCGCGTCGTCTCGCTCAGTCGAGGTAGAGAACCTGCTTGATCGCCGCAATCGTCTTCGGCCCATCCGGCTTGGCGGCCTTCTCGAGCGACTTGGTGTACGGCATCGGCGTATCGGCCTGATGCACGCGCAGCACCGGCGCATCGAGATGATCGAAGCAGTGCCGCTGCACGTAGTCGACCACCTGCGCGCCGACGCCGCAGAGCTCCCACCCTTCCTCGAGCACCACCGCGCGGTTGGTCTTGCGCACCGACTCGGTGATCGTGTCGACATCCATGGGGCGGATCGTGCGCAGGTCGATGACCTCCACGCGGATGCCCTCCTTGGCGAGCTGCTCGTGCACCTGCTGCGCGACGAGCACCATCTTCCCGTGCGTGATGAGCGTGACGTGATCGCCTTCGCGCTTGATCTCCGCCTTGCCCAAGGGGATCACGTAATCGGGATCCTCGGGGACCTCGCCCTTGACGTTG
>JALOPS010000192.1 GCA_025453745.1 Gemmatimonadaceae bacterium | reverse complement strand
CCTCACCTTCCTGCCCGACGCCCTCGAAAAACGCACCAAACCCGACTCCACTGGGAAGGGCACTTCGCCGTGACCTAGCCGAGAATCTTCTACCGTGCTAAACCGTGCAATGTCACAGCTGAGGCCCGACTTATCGCGAAAAAACGACGGCTTAGGTCTACCGTCAGCATAGAGCTGCTCTTTCTTACGAACAGCTCGCCACAGCACTTCCTCGGACGGGATCTTTGAAAGAACGATCCACCTGCGCACCACGATCCAGCGTGCAATCGAGCCAACGAAGCCACTCATCCAAATTGCCCGTTCCAAGATCTTGCGGCTTTGCGTTGTGCGCATTGGTCTCCGTTCCCACAGCCTGGATGGCATCCTCATCTGCGTACGCCGTTAGCATGAGCCGACGGCCGCTGGCCACGATCTCCAAGTCGATAGACCCGTCGCTGGCCGGACCAGTGGTCACGAGGTCCGGGGCTAGTGAACTCTCCAGGAACCTCAGGTACGCGTACTGCAACAGTCCCCGGATCCTCTCGAGAAGCGCAGGATCAAACGGCATCGCTCGATACCCATCCCAGTTTATCGAGTACGATCCATATCGATCAAGTTCGCGAGAGGCGCCATCAAAGGCGGACTGGAGCATTGCGTCTCGAATCGAATACCGAGCGCTTGACTCAGCGGTGGCAGCTCCCAGTTGATTTGCCAACTTATCGATGGCAAATCCAGAGGAAAGCCACGAAGGCGCTTCGGCGCAGTACCCGCTAACTCCATGGCCGAACGTCACGTAGCCTCGCACTATATCACACCTCCCATGATGTCGTTTCTGACGTAGTCGGTGATCAAATCTTCAAATATGGCCGTAGAGTCGTCGTGCAATTTCTCAAGAATGGCGTCGGCACCCCGATCCTGAGAAACCGGTCGATGCAGGCCCACCTTGATCCGCACTCCGACCGGGTCCGATGTCGCGTCTACACCGATCTCTATCTGCTCATTCTGCCCCTCGGCCAACATCGCCCCACGACCCAAGTGCACGTCAAAAGAAAGCCTAGAACCCCGATACCACTCAGGTACAAACCCACCGCCTACGTTTACACAGCGTTCTGCCACGTACACACCGCGACCAATCCGAAACTGATCGAGTGTGTGCAGAGCAACCGATCGAATCTCCGCTGACTTAACCCCGGAGCGCAGGGCTTCCTCAGCTTGCTTGAAGTTGCTCCGAAACTGCGTCCAGCCCGGGTACTTCCCCGTGAGATTGACGACGAGAAGGTCTTCCGCGAGCTGCACTAGAGCAGTTCGATCTGCGTTCCAGCATCGTACCCGCTGACGCTCGCGCGGAACGGGGAAGCCCGCACTCTTGACCTCAAGCTGGAGCCCGCCAGAAGCGAGCTCCACGCCTGCAAAGCCGCGGCTCTTGAGGTGAGGCACAACTTCGAAAAAATCCGCCTGAGTCAGCCCTCCGGGGGCAAGATGGAGTTCAGCATAGGTCTCGATGATGATTGGAGTGCGATACGCCACTGGAAGTTCCTGGATAAACAGAGGAGGAATGCGGCGGTTGGGGGAGCATGACGGCCCTAGAACACGAACGTCACCGAACCAAGCTGGCAGGAGAATTTGCGATGTTCACACTCGCCCGGCAATTCGGCTGTCGCTTAACTGTCGCCCGCGCGCTCAGAACTCCTCCACGGCCACCGCCATCACGCTTCCCGCGCCCGCCTGCAGTGCGGCCCACCGCGCCGACGACTCGGGGAGCATCTTCTGCACGTAGAAGCGCGCCGTCTTGAGCTTGGCCTCGTAGAAGCGTCGATCTCCATTTGTCGAGCCATCGGCCAGATGCCGCCGCGCCGCGACGACCTGCTTGACCCACATGTGGCCGAGCGCGGTGTACCCCATCATCGCGAGGTAGTCGCTCGCCGCCGCCCCCGCCTCATCCGGATTCGCAAAGCCGCGCTCGGCGAGCAGCATCGTCGCCTTCTGCAGCTCGAGCAGTGCCTTGCGCACGGGCTGCACGAACTCCGTGTTGGCGTCATCCGCGCTGGCCGCTTCGAGGTCGGCACCCACGAGCTCGAACCAGCGCCGGACGAGTCGGCCGCCCTCCATGGGCAACTTGCGTCCGACGAGATCGAGCGCCTGCACGCCGTTGGTGCCTTCGTAGATCTGCGCGATGCGTGCGTCGCGCACGTACTGCTCCATCCCGAACTCGCGGATGTAGCCGTGCCCGCCCAGCGTCTGCAGCGCGATGTTGGTGCAGTCGAACGCCTGATCGGTGAGAAAGGCCTTCACCACCGGCGTCATCAACGCCACGAAATCCGCGGCCGCTTCGCGTACCGCCGGATCGGTTGCGCGGTGCTCGATGTCGATCTGCGCCCCCACGGTATAGGCGAGCGCGCGCGCACCTTCGATGAAGGCCTTCTGCCGCAGCAGTCCGCGACGCACGTCCGGATGCACCACGATGAGATCGGCCACACCCGTCGGATTCTTGGGGCCGGTGAGCGCGCGCCCCTGCACACGATCCTTCGCGTAGGCGAGGGCGTTCTGATACGCAACTTCCGCGAGGCCGAGCCCCTGCATCCCCACCGCGAGGCGCGCGCCGTTCATCATCACGAACATCGCACGCATCCCCTTGTGCGCCTCCCCCACCATCCAGCCCTTCGCGTTGTCGAAGTTGAGCACGCAGGTGGCCGACGCCTTGATCCCCATCTTGTGCTCGATCGACCCGCAGGTCACGCCGTTCTTCGTGCCGGGGCGTCCCTCGTCGGTCGGCAGGTACTTGGGAACGATGAACATCGAGATCCCCTTGGTGCCCGCCGGTGCGTCGGGCAGCTTGGCGAGTACGAGGTGCAGGATGTTCTCGGTGAGATCGTGCTCTCCGGCGGAGATGAAGATCTTCGTCCCCGTGATGTGATACGCCCCGTCGCCCGCGGGGACCGCACGCGTCGTGAGGATGCCCAGATCCGTCCCCGCGTGCGCCTCGGTGAGGCACATCGTGCCGCTCCACGTGCCGTCGACGAGCTTGGCCATGAAGCGCTCCTTGATCTCATCGCTGCCGTATTGCGACATCGCCTGATACGCACCGTGCGAGAGCCCGGGGTACATCGAAAACGACAGGTTCGACGCACACAGCAGCTCTTCCATGACCGTGCTGATAATGTAGGGCAGCCCCTGACCCCCGTACGCCGGGTCGGCGGTGAGCCCCGTCCACCCGCCTTCGCGATACTGGGTGTAGGCGTCCTTGAACCCCGCCGGCGTCTTCACCTCGCCGTCTTCGAGACGAACCCCTTCGATGTCGCCCGACTGATTGATCGGGAAGAGCACGGTCTCGCAGAACTTGGCTCCCTCGGCCACCACGGTGTGCAGCAGGTCGGGCGTGGCCTCTTCGAAGCCGGGGAGCGCGCTGACGGCAGCGAGGCCGGCGATCTCGTCGAGCACGAAGCGGATATCGTCCAGTGGAGCCTTGAACGCGGGCATCGGTCGAACCTCATTCGGGGAAGAGCACGTCGGTCGGCCCGGCGGTCCGCCGAGCGCCGCGACCGACCGGCGCAATGGAAAGCTCTGGTACACCCTTGCGTACCCGGTGGGCAAGCTGGGTAGCGTACGCACGCCCTTCAAGGCATCACCGATCCGGGTGGCGCGCCGCCGCGCCGTGCGATCGGCCTCACGTTTTCCCTTCGGTCCATGAAGACGTTTTTTCAGGTGATCCTCGCCAACCTCGTGACGATCGCGCTGGTCGTGCTGGGGGTGATCCTGCTCGGTGGCGGCCTGCTCGCCGCGCTCGGCCCCCGCGGTGGCCCCACCGTCGCCGCCCGGACGGTGCTCGTCGTCAATCTGGACGACCTCTGGAGCGACCGGCGTGATGAGGTCGAGCCCCGCGAACTCCTTGGTGCGATCGCCGCCTCGCAGGCGCTCGAGCAGCGCGTGGTGTTGCGCGATGCCCTCGATGCGGTGCGGCAGGCCGCCACCGATGATCGCGTCGTGGCGATCGTGATGCTGGGGGACAGGCCCAAGGCCTCCCTCACGCAGCTCTCGGAGCTGCGCCGCGCCATCGGCGACTTCCGCACGACCAGCCGGAAGCCGGTGTATGCGTTCTTCGACAATCCCGGGCCGACCGCGTACTACGCTGGCTCCGCGGCGAGCGCCGTGACGATGAGCCCGGGCGGCGCGCTCGAGTTTGGCGGACTTGACGGCACCATGCTCTTCCTCGGCGGCGCGCTCGAGAAGCTCGGCATCAAAATGGATGTCGTCCGCGTGGGGCGCTTCAAGTCTGCCGTCGAACAGTTCACGCGCACCGACATGTCGCCCGAGTCGCGCGCGCAGGTGCAGGAGTATCTCGGCGATCAGTGGCGCATGATGACCGAAGACATCGCCACATCGCGGTCACTGTCGCGCGAGCGCGTGCAAGCCATCGCCGACAGCTTTCCATTGACCGATGCCGACACGGCGCGGACGCTTTCGCTGGTCGATCGCGTCGCGCACTTCGACAGCGTGCTGGTGGATCTGGCGAAGATCACCGGCACCTCGAGCGACGCGGTCCGCGCGACCTCGGTGGGCACGATCCCCGCGGAGATCCCGCACGTGACCGTGGAGGGGTACATGGCGGCGGCCCGTGCGCGGAGTGGCGCGGGCACCGGCGCGGAAGTCGCGCTGGTGGTGGCCGAAGGGAGCATCGTCGACGGGTGGAACGACGTGAACCAGGTGGCCGGCGATGCATTGGCGCGCACGCTGCGCGACCTGCGCCGCTCCGATGATGTACGCGCCGTGGTGCTGCGCGTGAACAGCCCCGGCGGCAGTGCGACCGCATCGGAGACGATCGAACGGGAAGTCGCACTGCTGGCCCGCTCGCGTCCCGTCGTGGTGAGCATGGGCGAGTACGCCGCCTCCGGTGGCTACTACATCGCCGCGCCGGCGACACGGATCTTCGCCGATCGCTCCACGCTCACCGGGTCGATCGGCATCTTCGGTCTCGTGCCCAACCTGAGCGGGTTGAGCCAGAAGCTCGGCGTGAGCACCGACACGCTGGGGACGGCAGCCTACGCCACGCAGTTCAACGTCCTTCGCGGCCTGACGCCCGGCGCACTGGCGATTTTGCAGCGTCAGGTCGATCGCGGCTACGAGCTCTTTCTCAAGCGCGTCTCCGAGGGGCGCAAGCTCTCGCTCGACTCCGTACGCACGATCGCCGAAGGGCGCGTCTGGTCGGGTGAAGATGCCAAGCCGATCGGTCTGGTGGACGAGATCGGCGGCCTGCCTGCCGCGATCGCTGCGGCGGCGCGCCTCGCCAAGCTCGGTGGTGACTACCGCGTGGTGGAGTATCCGCGGGTCAAGTCCACGCGCGAACTCTTCAGCGATGCGTTCAGTCCTGCGCGCGACGCGCCGATGTCGCAGCTGCGTGCCCGCAGTGGTCCGCTGGCCGGACTCGCCGCCCCGCTGCTGCGCGAATTCGACGCGGCGCTCTCGCTCAACGATCCGCGACAGCTCTACACGCGACTCCCCTTCACACTCTCGACCCCGTGACCACCGTGACGCGTCACCGCTCCCGTGTGACGCGGCCGTTGCCCGGTGTCGCGTGCAGGCGGGGGCGACCGCGCGCACATTCTCCTGCATGAATCGTCGCCACTTCGTGCAGGCGGCGTCGGCAACGGCCGGCACCCTCGTCCTGCCGCGCCTCGCGCGCGCCGAGCAGATCGTGCGGGAACCCTACGCGCCGCACCGCGAGCGCACGGGGCCGGAGGACGTCGTGCGCGTGCGGGGCCGTGTACACGCCGCGGGGCGCGGGCTCGCGGGCGTGCGCGTGAGCGACGGGCGCAGCGTCGTGGTGACAGCGCGTGATGGACGCTATACGCTGCTCGCGCGTCGTTCGCAGCCGTTCGTCTGCATCACCACGCCTCGCGGATACGCGCTCCCCGCACAACAGGGCCTCGCGCGCGCGTATGCGCCGCTCGGACCGTCCGCCGAGCAGGTGCACGACTTCGCGCTCACACCGCTGGCCGTGGCCGACGAGCAGCATGCACTGCTGCTGCTGGCGGACCCGCAGACCCAGACGCGCGCCGACACGCAACGGCTGCACGACCAGACCGTGCCCGACGTCATCGAGACGGTCCGCGCGCTCGGCGATCAGCCCATCGTCGGCGTGGGGTGCGGCGATCTGATGTTCGACGATCTCACGCTCTTCCCGGACTGGGAGCGCGCAGTGCAGCGCATGGGCGTGCCGTTCGTGTCGGTGGTGGGCAATCACGACCTCGACATGCGGAGTGTGGACACCGACGAGGATTCGGTGGCGACCTTTCGTCGACGGTTCGGCCCCACGTACTGGTCGTTCGATCGCGGCGCGGTGCACTACGTCGTCCTCGAAGACGTCTTCTGGTACGGAGACGGCTACCTGGGCTACCTCACGACGGAGCAGCTCGAGTGGCTGCGCGCGGATCTGGCATTTCAGGCACCGGGCAGCCCGGTGGTCGTGTTGCTGCACATTCCGCCGCGCTCGACGCTCAACCGTCGCAATGGTCTGCCCATCGGGACCAACAACGACATCGTCAACCGTGAAGCGCTCTACCGCGCACTCGAGGGGTTCCAGGCACATGTGCTCTCCGGGCACATCCACGAACAGGAGCACCTGCGCGAAGGCAACATCATGCAACACGTCCATGGCGCGGTGTGCGGCGGATGGTGGACGGGACCGATCAACTACGACGGCGCGCCGAACGGTTACGGCGTTTATCAGGTGCGTGGCGAGGAGCTGCGCTGGCGCTACAAGGGGACGGGGCTCTCCGCGTCCACGCAGATGCGACTCTATCCTGCCGGCAGCGATCCGTCGGCGCCCGATCTGTACATCGCCAACGTCTGGGACTGGGCGCCCGGCTGGCGCGTGACGTGGTTCGAGGATGGACAGCCGCGCGGCACCATGGCGCGCCGCCCGGGACGCGACCCGATGGCCGTGCAGTTGTACAACGGCCCCGATCTGCCGGCCCGCCACGGGTGGGTCGATCCGGTGGTGACGGAGCACCTCTTCACCGCGCCGGCCACCGCCGGCGCACGCGAACTGCGCGTGGAGGCGGTGACCCCGTGGGGTGAGACGTTCACCGAGACGCTGCGAGTGGGTGCGTAAACACGCCGGTGCACCGCACATGATGTGCAGCGCACCGGCCGCGCTCACCACCCCGGCGCGAGGTTGATGCCGAAGAGCCCACCGCGATCGCGCTGCAGCGGTCGCGCCCAGTACCCTTCGACGATCAGTGCGCCGAGGTTCACGCGCATCGCAACGCCCGTCCCCACCACCGGCGTGCGCGCGGTCGCATTGCTCGCCGAGGCGCGCCAGACCGGATCCTGCTGCGCCGTCCACGCGACGCCTGCATCCACGAACGGCGCGAGTTCGATGGGTGGCACACCGATGCCGAGCAGACTGAAGCGTTCGACACCAGCGAGTGGAATGCGCAACTCCGCGCTCGTGGCCGCAATGCGGCTTCCCAGCAGTCGTTCGAGCACCGGACAACTCCCCGGCGGCCCGCCCGCCGCCGCGCACTCCTGGAATGTGAACGTCTCCGGGCGATAGCCGCGCACCAACGCGCTCTGCCCGACGAGCAGCGGCGGGAGCCCACGCAACTCCGCATCGCGCCCGTAGCGCCCGAAGTGGAACGCACGGACCGCGAGAGTGAACGGCCGAATCCACCGATAGTGCCGCGCATCGAGCAGCAGCGTGCCGAAGTTCACATCACCGAGCGACTGTGCGATCTCCGCGCGCCAGCGTGTCCCGCGAATGGGCGAGGTGGGCCCGAACACCGAGCGATCGCCGACGAGCGCGAGCACCGACTGCCCGTAGTTGAGCGCATCGCCGTTGACACGCTGCCGACTCGCCGAGATCTGCCGCCCGCCGGAGATCAGTCGCTGATCGATCTCGAGTTGGCTGGTTTGCCGGGTCCCCTGCACCGAGAGCTCGAGACGAAGCGTGGGAGAAAACGGGTACTGCGCCCCGGTCGCGACCTGATCGAAGTACGTGCGTTCGACCACGTTCTCGATGAGCGTGGCGGGACGCTGCTGCCCGCCCGACCCGAT
>JALOPS010000191.1 GCA_025453745.1 Gemmatimonadaceae bacterium | reverse complement strand
CGGCGTACACCACACGGTGCACGACTCGCTACCGCCGAGGGCGCTGTGTCACCGACGATCGTTGCCATTCCGACAGATGCCGAGCTGGCCTTCGACGATCCGTCGACGGTCATCGCCTCTGGTGTGGACGCGCGAACGGGGCAGCCCCTGCTGCCGCCGCTCCCCTCGTCCGTACTCAGCACGCTTGCCTCCGGGCGCACCCTCGCGCCCGAGGAGGTGCTCGCCATCCAGAGCCGCATGCAGCGCGCCGGGGCGACGCTCGGTGTGGCGGCAGATATCGACCCCAACGACATCGCGCAGGCAGGATGGGGCGTGGTGTTTGCCGCTGACGACCCACTCGTCCCCGAGTACCGACGCGCGCTCGACCCGTTGCTCGCACTGCGCAAGCAGCAGGCAGGCCCGCTCTACCGGGAATTCGAGGGGGCCAACGGCGTGCAGCCGGGCGAAGCGGCTCGCGCATTCCTCGCACGACACGGCGCCGCCCCCGGCGCGGTCGATCCGCTCGCCGGTGTGCCGTACTACCTGCTCGTCGTCGGCACGCCAGCGGCCGTCCCGTTTGATGTGCAGTGCGGCATGGACGTGTCGTTTGCGGTGGGGCGACTCGATCTCGAATCACTCGATGCACTGGCCGCGTACGCCGAGCGCCTGGCCGCCGCGGAGACGGCGCCGCCTCGCACCACACCGCCTCGCGCTGCGTTCTGGGGGACGCGCAACGCCGGCGACCTGGCCACGCAGCGGAGCGCGCGACATCTCATTGCACCGATCGCGCGTGACTTCACCGAGCGGCGCGCCGACTGGACCGTCGAGACGGCGATCGCTGCGGCCGCCACGCGTGACGCGCTCGCTGCCATGCTGCACGCGACGACGCCGCTCGACCTGCTCATGACCGCGTCGCACGGCGCGGGCTACCCCGCGGGCGCGCTCGATACGCCCGCGTGGACCGAGCAATCAGACAAGCAGGGCGCGCTCGTCACGCAGGAGTGGGACGGTCCGCTCGTTGCCGCACCACTCGGGGAGCGCATGCTCTTCGCCGCCGATGCCGTGAGCGACGACGCACAGATCGACGGCCTCGTGGCCTTGCTCTTCGCGTGTTATGGGGCGGGCACACCGGCCATCGATCCGTTTCTCCCCATCGACGTCACGGGGCGAGCGGCGATCGCGCCGATCCCCTTCTCTGCCCGACTGCCGCAGCGGCTGCTCGCGCGCGGTGCGCACGCGGTGATCGGTCACGTCGAGCGTGCGTGGACACATTCCTTTCTGTGGCCGCAAGCCGGCGCGCACCAGACGGTGTTCACGAGCCTCTTCCGGCAGCTCGCGCGCGGCGTGCGCGTGGGTGCCGCGATGGACTTCTTCAACGATCGCTACGCGACGCTCACCACATTGCTGACCGAAGCGCTCCGCGACCGTGCCGCGCAGCTCCCCAACGAAGAGGAAGTCGCGCAGCTCTGGACCGCCGCCACCGACGCGCGCAACTATGTCATCTGCGGCGATCCGGCAGCGCGCATCGCCTTGAGACACTGACATGCTCCTGATGGACGCCTCACGCGTCGCGCCCGGCGTCCCCACGCCGGACAGCGACGACACGCTCCCCGTCGTGACGCTCACCATGCGTCGCGACTCCGCTGGCGCGCACACGATCGAGTGCGCATCGCCGACGCTCCGCCCCTTTGCGCCGAGTCCGGTCGCGATCGATACGGCGGCGCTGGGCGGTGTGGAGGTCGATGCCGCCGCGTACGGCGAACTGCTGGGGCGCGCCGTCTTCGTCACGCCCGGCGCTGGTGACACCTTCGAGGAGATCCGCACCGCGCTGCTGCATGCCGTTGGCGGTTTTCGCGTGCGCATGCGGCTCGACGACGCCGAGACCGCCGCGCTGCGATGGGAACGACTGACCGTGCCCTGGGGCGATGGCACGTGGAGGCCACTCGCGACCACGGCGCGCACACCGCTCTCTCGCGTCGCGTTCTACCAGCAGTCGCTCGCCCCGGTCGAACCCATTCACGGGCGCCACGTGCGCGTGCTCGTCATCATTGCCAGCCCGACCGGTCTGCCGCCCGGCATGGGGCCGATCGACGAGCCGGAGCGCGCGGCGGTGCGCGACGCGATTCGTGCAATCGGTGATGACGCCGTGGCGCTCACCGTACTCGAGTCGGGTACGGCCACACCGCCGACGATCGCGGCCGTGCGAGACGCGATCGCACGCGCGCCGGATATCGTGCATGTGCTCTGCCACGGCGCGATGACGCCGGCGGGCGGGGTGCTCTTTCTCGAAAAGGAGGACGGCCGCGCGACGCCCTTCGCCGCTCTCGAGATCGCGAGCGCACTCGAGTCGGCGCAGCCGCATCCGCGCCTCGTCGTGCTCTCCGCGTGCGAATCGGCCACACCGGCCTCGGTGAGCGGCACGTCTGCGGTGGGGCCCGCGATCGTCGCACGCAGCGCCGACGCGGTGCTCGCCATGCACGGACCGCTGACTGTCGCCACCGCGGCGCAGTTCACGCGTACGTTCTACGCGCGACTGTACGCGCACGGGCAGGTGGATCTCGCGACGGCGGAAGCGCGCGCCGCCGTCGTCGACGCGTGGGACTGGAGTACCCCGGTGCTCTTCATGCGGCACGATCACGGCCGCATCATCGACTTCGACGTCGGCAATTTCGGCGCTGGCATCGGGCGACACACCTCGGCGGTGGCCACGCCGATCGCGGAGCTGCCGCGCCGCGCCGCACAGGCCGACGCCCCGCACGCGGTCATCCAGGCCATGACGGATCTGCAAGGCGAGCTGGGCAAATCGCACGAGTTCCTCGTCACCCTCGGCGATGCGTTTCGCCGCACGGGGAACGATGCATCGACCTTTGCGCAACAGTTCGACGCCTTCCGCCTCGACTTCGAGCGCGCCTACGACGCACAGACGTGGGTGCAACAGCAGACGTCGTGTCGCGTCGTCCGCGAATGCTGGCAGGTGGCCCGGCCGTTCGTGCAGGCCGCGCTGGCGCCCGACACCTTCAGCGCGCTCGACCAGGAGATGCAATACCTTGGCAATGCAGACGCCGACACCATCCACTTCATGCGACGCGTGCTCGACGAAATGAAGGACGAAGTCGACGCGATCGACACGCGTATTGCCGCGGGCGACATCGCCGGGGCGATGGCGCGCAAACGCGCATTCGAGCGCCGGCTCTCCGACAGCTTCCGCCGCAGCAGGGCCTTCCTGCAGCAGATCGAGTCCCACGTCGGTCGCGCCACCGCGGCCTGACCGCTTCCCGTCCCCCAACCCCCCGCGCCATGCCCACGCGCCTGACGCCCCGCCACCAGCGCCCCTACTTCCTCGTCTGCGTCGACAAGCACGGTGTCGAGCGGCGCGAGGAAGACGGCTCGCTCCTGAGCGAGCGCATCCTCGAGACCATCCGCACGGCGAATCCGCCGATCACCGATGTCTTCGTGATGAGTCATGGATGGAAGGGCGACGTACCGGCAGCGATCGATCAGTACGATCGGTGGATCGACGCAATGGGCGATTGCACCGAGGACCGCGCGCTCGCGCGCACGAAGCGCCCGGGGTTCACGTCACTGCTCATCGGCTTTCACTGGCCGAGCCTGCCCTTTGGCGAAGACGACATGGGGGGCAACGCGTTCAGCACCACGAGCGCGGGCGGCGGCGCCGACGCCTTCGTCGAGCAGTGGGCCGATCGGATCGCCGACACGCCGGCCGCACGCGACGCGTTGCGGACGCTCTTCGCGCAGGCGCTGGATGACCTCGAACCCGATCGCCTCAACGCGGCAACGCTGCTGGCCTACCAGACACTCGATCGCGAAGCGGCGCTGGCGAACGGATCACCCGCGGCGGCACCCGGCGCCGATCGTGCAGGCTTCGACGCGCAGGCCGCGTATCTCGATGCACGTGACGACGAGGCGAGCTTCAGTGGCGGCATCATGGGTGCGCTCCTCTCGCCGCTCCGGCAGCTCTCCTTCTGGCAAATGAAGAAGCGGGCGCGTGTCGTGGGCGAAACGGGCGGTCACGCGCTGCTGGCCGCATTGCGCGCGGCGGGCGGGAATGCGCTGCGGCTGCACCTGATGGGGCACAGCTTCGGCTGCATCGTCGTCTCGTCGATGTTGCGCGGTACCGATACCTCGCACCCGGTGCGTGCGGCGTCGGTCATCCTCGTGCAAGGCGCGCTCTCACTCTGGAGCTTCGCGAAGCAGCTCCCTGACGACGCACGCGAAGCCGGATGGTTTCGCCCGGTTGTCGATGCGGCGCGCATCGAGGGGCCGCTCGTCATCACCACGTCGAAGTTCGATACGGCCGTGGGGAAGCTCTATCCCGCCGCAGCGGGTGTCGCCGGTCAGGTCGCGTTCAATCCGGCGGCGACCACGTTTCCCACCTTCGGCGCGCTCGGCACCTTTGGCGCACAGGGACCCGGCACCGGTGCGAAGCTGCTCACGCTCACGCCCGGCGACCGCACCCGCGACCTGCACCTCGAGCCGGGTACGATCTACAACGTCATCGCCGATGCGGTGATCAAGACGGGCGGCGGACTCTCCGGTGCGCACAGCGACATCGATCATCCGGAAGTGGGGCACCTCTGCTGGAGCGCAGCGCTGGTGACCGCGTAGCGCGCGCGCACCCTCAGAACCCGATCGGCCCGAGCTTGAAGAGGCTCCACGGCCAGCCGCGCCGCGCACCGGGCTCGGTTCCTTCGAGGAACCACTCGGTGTAGCGGCGCTCGATCGGTGTGCTCTCCGTCGCCGGTTCGCCCGTCGTGCGATCGAGCATCGCGCTGACGACACCCGGCGGAGGCGTCCACTCCGCGTAGCTGCGGCTGCCGGCCCATGCCTGCGCGACACGCGCGAAGATCGGCGCGGCGAGCGTACCGCCGGCCGCACCCGCGGCAATGGTGGCTGGCTTGTCGAAGCCGAGCCATACACCGGCCACGAGGTCCGGCGTCATGCCCACGAACCACACATCGCTGTTGTCGTTCGTGGTCCCGGTCTTGCCCGCCGCCGGCACGCGCGACGACAACGTGCGGCGCACCGCGGTGGCCGTGCCGCGTTCGACGGCATCACGCAGCATGTCGCGCACCACGAACGCCACACGCGGATCGAGCGCCGGCTGCAGCGACGGCGCGCGCCCCGTATACACCACCTTGCTCGTGCGGTCTTCGATCTTGAGGAGGAAGCGCGGCTCCACCGCAAATCCGCCGTTGTCGAACGCCGCGTACGCGGCAATGAAGTCGAGGGGCTGCACCACCGATGCGCCCAGTGCACTCGAGGGATACGGAGCGATGCTCGACCGGATCCCCGCGCGACGCGCGAGGCTCGCCACCGTGTCGATCCCCACCTGCTGGATGAGCTGCACGGCCACCGGATTGCGCGACCGCGCGAGCGCCTCGCGCATGGTCAGCGCACCGAGAAAGGCGTTGTCCGCATTGCCCGGGGCGTAGTCGCGCCCGTTCTCCATGCGGATCGTGATCGCGGTGTCGGCGACCATCGCATTCGCCGTCAATCCGTTCGCGATCGCGCTCGCGTACACGAAGGGCTTGAACGAGGACCCGGGCTGCCGCATGCCATCGACCGCGCGATCGAAGCTCGAGAGCCGATAGTCGCGACCGCCCACGAGGGCGCGCACGTCCCCCGTCATGGGGTCGAGCGCCACCACGAGCCCCTGCAGACACTTGGCCGGGTCGGGGGCCGCACGCGTCGTATCACCCGCCGCGCGCGCGCACTTCGCGTGGCGCCACGTCGGACGCGACTCGATCTCGGCGACGCCGGTGGCCACAGCCTCGACCGCCGCAGCCTGCAGCACGCCGTCGATCGTCGTCGTCACGCGATAGCCGCCACCGGCAATGGGCACACCGGCGCGCTCGGCCTGCACTTTCACGATGTCGAGCACCCACGGTGCAGAGTTTGCCACCGCAGATGGCCCCGCCACCGTTACGGGCTGTCGTTGCGCCGCAGTCGCTTGCGCGGCGCTGATGAATCCCTGTTCGGCCATCAGCGAAAGAATCAGATCGCGGCGCTGCTTGTGCTTGGCGGCGTAGCGCGCGGGATCGTACCCCGACGGGCTCTTGGGCATCGCCGCCAGCGATGCGGCTTCGTGCAACGTGAGCTGCGCCGCCGGCTTGCCGAACCAGTGACGCGCGGCAAGCTCCACACCGTGCCAGCCGCGCCCCAGGTTGATCTGGTTGATGTACGCTTCGAGGATCTGCTCCTTCGTGTAGTGGCGCTCCATCTCGCGCGCGGCCGACTGCTCGCGGAGCTTCCGATCGATCGACACGTCGCGCCGGTCGATCAATTCGGGGTGCATGTTGCCGACGAGTTGCTGCGTGATCGTGCTCGCCCCGCCGCGCCGCTCGCCGAGCAGCTTCCCCTTGATCGCCGAGGCGACACCCACGAGGTCGACGCCATCGTGCTGGTAGAAGCGCTTGTCTTCCACCGCCACGAAGGCCTGCCCGACGTACTTGGGGAGCGAACGGATCGGGACGCTCAATCGCTTCTCGGTCCCGAGCTCGCCCAGCAGCGCGCCATCGCGCGCGAAGACGAGCGTCGCCTGCGGCGGCACGATGATGCGCCAGGGCTCGGCGGCGGCCGCTTTCGCGGGGGGCTGGGTCGCGCGCACGGGCGACGGCTGCGCCGCCACGGGCGTGGCCACCACGAGCAGGCAGGCGACGCGCAGGCCGGGGCGAATCATCGCGTCAAGATACACCGCACACCCGTGAGAGATCGCTGCGGCGCACTGTAGTTTGGAGCCATGCACCCGTCCGAGCGTCCCGTCACCGTCGCCCTCGTGCAGTTCGCCCCCGCCAAGGGGAACGTCTCCGCCAACGTGGCACGCCTGGGCGTGCTGCTCGCCGAGGCCACGCGCGAGACGCCTCGCCCCGACGTCGTGCACTGTGCTGAGACCGTGCTCTCCGGGTACTTCGTGGAAGGCGGCGTACGCGAGGTGGCCATGACCGCTGGTGACGTGGCCCGCGCCCTCGATGCAGCCTATCGCTCGGCGTGTCGCGCGGCCGACCAGCCGGTGCACGCCCTCGACGTCGTGCTCGGCTTCTACGAACAGTGGCGCGACGCGCTGCACAACAGCGCCGCGTGCATCGCCATCGGCCAGCCGGATGGCTCGACCATCGTGCGCCACGTACATCGCAAGAACTTCCTGCCGACGTACGGCCTCTTCGATGAGGAGCGCTTCGTCGAGCGCGGGACGGAGATCCGTGCCTTCGACGCCCCCTGGGGGCGAGGGGCACTGCTCGTGTGCGAAGATGCCTGGCATTCACTGAGCGGCACGATCGCGGCGCTCGACGGAGCGCAGATCGTGTTCGTCTCGTCGGCCGCACCGGCGCGTGGCGGGTGGCCCCGCGACGACGCGCCGGGCGGTCCCGCGAGTGTGGCGCGGTGGGAGCGGTTGATGCGCGACATCGCCGAGGAGCACGGTGTGTTCGCGTCACTGTGCAACCTGGTGGGGACGGAAGGGGGGAAGCGCTTTTTCGGGGCGTCGCTGGTGTGCGGTCCGCATGGCGATGTGCGGATGCGGCTCCCCGTGTGGGACGAGGCGATCGTGTCGCTGACGGTCGACCTGTCGGACCTCGTGCGCGCGCGGAGCGATGCGCCGCTGTTGAACGACTTGCGGGTGGCGCTGCCGCACCTGCTCGACGAGATCGCGGCGGTGCGCGCGGGGCGACCGGGGCGGGTGGCGTTCGACGGGGCGGCGCGCGGGGCGGTGCCGTCGACCGTCCGCGGCGCGGGGGGGCCGCCCCCCGAGTGGCAAGATAGCGCGCCATCGTCCGCCGTCCTTCATCAAAATTGTGCACCACGCATCCCCCGCGCGCACATCGCCGACGACGCGCACGGCGGTCCCGCCCCGCTCGACATCGACGCACCGCTCGTCGCCGACTGGCTCGTGGGCTTCCTGCGCGAGGAGTTTGCCCGCCGCGGCTTCGCGCGCGCTGTCGTGGGGCTCTCCGGCGGCGTGGACTCCGCACTCACCGCGACGCTCGCCGCCCGCGCGCTTGGGCCGGCCAACGTCACCGCCATCCGCATGCCGTATCGCACCTCGAGCGCCGAGTCGCTCGCGCATGCGCAGCTCGTGATC
>JALOPS010000014.1 GCA_025453745.1 Gemmatimonadaceae bacterium | reverse complement strand
GGCTCGTACAGCCGAGGGCGACTTCCGGCCCGTGCTGGTACTGACCGCAGATACGACGTGGGAGGCACGGGAGCGCGCGCTGCAGCGCGGTGCCCACGACTTCGTGACCAAGCCGTTCGAGGCGGCGGAGGTGCTGCTGCGTGTCGAGCGGTTGCTCGAGACGCGGCTCTTGCACGCCGAGGAGCGAACGGCACGCGCGCGGGCCGAACGCGCCACGGAGGAGCGCGAGCGCCTCTTGGCTGTCGTCGCGCACGATTTGCGCAATCCGCTCGCCGTCGTGGCGATGTACGCGGAGACGATGCAATTGCGACTTGGCGATCGCGCGGGAGGTGGCGAGGCCGCGGCACTGCTCGAGGAGAGCTGCGAGACGATCTTGCGCAACACGGTTGGCATGCAGCGGCTCGTCGAAGACCTGCTCGATGCGTCTGCGCTCCAGGACGGCGCGTTTCGCGTACATCGCATCGTCCAGCCGCTCGGCGAACCGTTCGACGGCGCGGCGCGCACGCTCGGTCCACTCGCCGAGGCGAGAGGCGTGACGTTCACGATCGTGAGCGAGGCGGGCGCCGCGGACGAGAACGGCGCGTTGGATCGTCCGCGCGTCGAACAGCTCCTGTCGAACCTGGGAGGCAACGCGATCCGGTTCACGCCGACCGGCGGGCGCGTGGAGGTCCGCTACGCGGTGATCGACGACCGGCTCGTGGTGAGCGTGAGCGACGAGGGTCCGGGCATCGCACCGGAGGACGCGGACCACCTGTTCACGGCGTTCTGGCGCGGCGCGCACGCCAACGGACGCGGCGGGGCGGGGCTCGGCTTGTGGATTGCGAAGGGCATCGTCGATGCCCACGGCGGGACGTTGGCGGTTGAGTCCACTCCCGGGCGTGGCGCGACGTTTCGATTCACGCTACCACTCCACACGGCCCCGTCCGAGACTGCTGCACCGTGACGTCGCCACCTCTCGGGCCACGGCCGTCTGAACTCGACACCGCCGTTGGGTGCTGACCACGGCGCGTGACGCTCACTCGGACGAGGCACCTGGCGCACCGCCAATGAACCCGCGCTCCGCGAGCCTCGCACGCACCGCCGGCACGGCAAACTGCTCCAGCGATTCCCCCCACCGGTTGGTGGCCTCCAGACGTGTCGCCCCCGCGTCGAGCAGCAGGTCGACGATGGTCGCGTAGTCCGCTGGTGTACTCCGTCCGCTGAACTGCGACCCGTGCGCGGCCCATGCGATGGGCGAGCTGCCATACGCGCTGTCGCGCACGTTGATCGGTGCGCCGGCACCGATGAGTTGCCGCACGACCTCGGCGTGCCCACGCCACGTCGCCCAGTGGAGCGCGGTACCGCCCCACTCGCTCTCGGCGGTCAGTGGCCACCCGAGTGAGAGCATCAGCGACACGCTGGCCAGGCGATCCTCCTCGATGGCATCGAGCAGCTCGACGCCGTCGTCCGGCATGAGCGCGCTCGTGACGTCCGGGAGTCTCGAGCGCAACGCCTGTACGGCCTGCTCGTCGCCGCGGGCACAGGCGCCCACCAACTCGTCGACGCTCGAGAGGAGCGCGACATCGGCGCCGCGAGACGCCAGATAGTCGGCCATGCGTGTGTTGCCGCTGCGCACCGCCAGCGCATGGGCGGTGCGCCCGTCCGCACGCATCGCATCGATGGGCGCGCCATGATCGAGCAGCATCGCGGCGCTCTCCGGATCGTGTCCACCGGCGGCGATCCGGTGCAACGGACACTCGCCCGCTGTCGGCCGCGGCACGTCCGCGGGCGGTCCGCTGCTCGCGATCGACGGATCGGCCCCGTGCGCCAGCAGCCACGCCATGCCACGCAGCGCCGTGACCGCAACGGGATTCGAAGCGCGGTGCGAGGCGAGAAAGTGGAGCGGCGTGTTGCCATGTGTGTCGTGTGCACCGCTCAGCTCAGCCCCGAACTCGAGCAGCGTGGCAAGGCAGTCACGATGGTCGTGCTGCGCGGCGTGATAGACGCTCTCGCCATCAGTGGGCCGCGCGCCACGTTCGAGCAGCAGGCGCACGAGGGGCGCCTGGCCCGCTATGGCCACGAAGTAGAGCGCGGGGATGCGCGACACCGGGTCGCCGAATGGCACCCATGCGTTGGGGTCGGCGCCGGCGTCGAGCAACTGCTCCACCACGCCGCGTCGTGCGGTGTCGCTCACGCCGAGCGCATCCTTGATCGGCTGCTGCACCGCGAAGATCAGCGGCGGCACGCCGTCCGTCTCGACCGTCGAGGTCGCCGTATCGGTGTCGTGGGCGAGATGGGCGGCCACGGCGTCGACATCACCGATCGCGGCCGCCACGGCGATGTGCGCCCGTGGCAGATCGGGCACCTCGCGGAGCAGGGCGAGCGCCGCATCGATGCAGTCGTGCTGCACGTTCGCGAGGAACCGTTGTGCTTCAGGTCGCATCACGGTCTCCACTCACATGAAGGAGGCACGCCGGTCACTGGTGCGTACCCATGAACAGTATCGGACACGGAACGGCACGTGTCACCGCGTTCGAACCAGCGACACCGCCGCCGCCTGAATGCGCCGCAGCTTCTCGACTTCGGCCGCATGATCCTTCGGCGCATTGCCGAAGACGCCGCCCATGGCGACAAAGGCCTCGCCAGGTCGCCGGATCACCTCCGGCCACGTCGCCATCACTGCACCCTGCCGATCGCTCCCGACCCCCGGCTCGGCGGCGAACACCAACCGCATGGGCAGGCCCTCGCGCTGCTCCGTGACCACCACACGCCAGAGCGCGCTGTCGCCCGCCGCCGCTTCGGCGCCCTGCCACGCCGCGGTCGTGGAGTCGCTGAGCGGCGCGGTCACTGAACCCAGCGCGATCACGTACGCATAGCCGATGGGTTCATCGCGCGGCGGGAAGAGGGGGAACTCGAGCGCCACGTGCGTATTCGCGTCGAGCATCTGGATGCGGGAGACCCGTGATGCGCCGGTGGCCGCGAGGAACGCATCCACATCCGGCCGGCGATCAGCCGCACGACGATCCGCGGCCGCGAGTGAACGGTCGTAGTCTGCCGTGAGGTCGCGCATCACGCGTGACTCGGCGACGATGCGGGTGAGCAGCACACGCGCCTCGTCGGCGGCGATCGCACCGTCGCGCCAGAGCGCCATGGCCTGGATCCGCCGGTCCGGGGCCGCGATCACCATGGC
This sequence comes from Gemmatimonadaceae bacterium, assembly GCA_025453745.1. Lineage (GTDB taxonomy): Bacteria > Gemmatimonadota > Gemmatimonadetes > Gemmatimonadales > Gemmatimonadaceae > JALOPS01. Next base: position 23,761 of record JALOPS010000014.1, on the reverse strand, counting down.
ATGCTTGTCGCCGTCGATGCGCGTCGCCTGCGCAATCGCGCCGTCGGTCGTCCACGTGGCTGGCTGCTGGTCGAAGTACGAGCTCAACGTATTGTCATCCGTCAGCCGCGCGTGCGCGCGATAGTACGCATTGGCCGCGATGACGTCGGCGGCCGTGCGCACGAACGACACGGTGACCACGAGTTGCGTCTTGTAGCTGCTGGCGAACGGATCGCGCTTGCCGCGCGAGTCAAACGCGAACGTGACCGCCGCAGGGTTGGCGAGCGCTGGGCCGAAGGGCCCATCTCCTGCGCGTGGGACGGAATCGACCACGCCGCGCTGCTCCGCCAGTCGCGTCAGTCGGTCCGGCTCCGCGCGTTGCATGGCTGCAAAGAGTGGGATGGCGGCGACGTCATCTGCAGCGACCACGACGATGCGGTCGCGCTGGACGGCGGGGAGCCGTTCGTAGTACATGCTCACGCCGATCGCGCCGGCGAGTCCGAGGGCAACGAGCACAGCGACACCGATGAGGAGCGCTTTCAGCATGCCGGCAATGTAGAGTATCGGCGTCCGTGAATGCGCCCATCCTGTGCAGCCCGCGGCTCCCACGAGCGCGCGTGCGGCCAATGCCGCAGCACTCCCGCACAATGGGCGCGGGGTGGCTGATGGGCGCCGAGGTGATACCGGCCGGTCATCGCGGGCCTTGTCTGGCTCAACGCGAGCCCGAATGTTGGCTGGACATTCGTCGCACTGCCCACACACCGGAGCACCATGAGCACCCCACCCCTCGTCACCGCGTTCTACGACGCGATCTGGAATCGTGGCGATCTGTCGGCCACGCACGCGCTCCTGACGGATGCGTTCGTGTTCCGCGGATCGCTGGGAGACGAACTGCACGGCCGCGACGCGTTCACGGCATACGTCCACATGGTCCGCGCTGCGCTCGCCGACTACCGGTGCGAAGTCCTCGATTGCGTCACCGAAGGTGACCGGGCATTCGCCCAGATGCGCTTCTCCGGCCGACACGTGGGCGTGCTTCGCGGCCGCGCGCCCACCGGCGCCTCCGTGCATTGGCTCGGCGCGGCGCTGTTTCACCTCGAGGGAGCGCGCATTGCCAGACTGTGGGTGCTCGGTGACCTCGCCGGCCTGGACGCACAACTCGTGGTACACCGGGAATCGTCGCCATCGTCGTGACGCGGTACGAGGTGCACGCCGCCGGACCCGGTGGTACGCGGGGCGCGTGATCAGGTTGGCCGTGCACTCGGGCACACGGTGGGGTGCAATCCCGTGTCGATCGACTGCGCGACCCGCGCGCCTGCGTCGCGACCAGCAGCGCCCGCCACGCACGTGTCATCTGTGCGCTGCATCACTTCATCCCTGTGTCGGAACGGCAAGAAGCGCGCTATACCCGCCCACACGGCGGCGCGCGAGCGCAGTGTCCCCGACTCTGCCGTCACGCCATGCGACGACTCGCGCCGCAGTTGTGCGGTCGGTCCAGTGGTGACATGCACGCCGCGCGGTGATCTTGGCTCGCGCGCGTTCGGCATCCTCCACCTCCAGCTCGGTCCGCCTCATGGCCTCACCCGCCGCACTCCGCTCGCTGGTGCACCGCAAGGAGCGCCTCTACTTCCTCCTGCTGCTCGTGACCAGCATGATCGTCTATGCGCTGGGCATCGGCATGCTCGTCGCCGGAGCGTCAATGGCACCCAACGTCGTCGGTGGCATGGCCGCCTACATCATCGGCATTCCGTTGGTGTTCTTCATCATCCACGGTCTGGGCATCGGGTATCTGCGCGGAAACGGTGTGCGAGTGACCGCACGGCAGTTCCCCGAGCTGCTCGCCATGGCGCAGCGCCACGCGAGCACGCTGGGTCTCGCGCGCGTGCCCGACCTCTTCGTGCAGCAGTCCGGCGGCGTGCTGAACGCCTTCGCGACGCGCTTTCTCGGGCGCGACTTCGTCGTGGTCTACTCCGACATCCTGGCCATGGCCGAGCAGCGCGGTGAGGCGGCGGTCAGCTTCATCGTCGCGCACGAGTTGGCGCATGTGCAGCGCGGGCACCTCAAGTACCACTGGCTGCTGCTGCCCGGTCGCATCGTGCCGTTTCTGAGCGCGGCCTACTCGCGCGCGTGCGAATACACCTGCGACCGATTCGGTGCGTACTGCGCACCCGAGGGTGCGGTGGACGGGCTCCTCGTGCTGGCCGCCGGGAAGGACTTGTACCATCGGGTGGAAGAGCGCGACTTCGCTGGGCAGGTCGAGACCGACGGTGGCTTCTGGGTCCGGTGGGCAGAGCTGTTGTCCACGCATCCCCGGTTGCCCAAGCGGGTGGCCGCGCTCCTTGCCGCGGGCGTGCGCCCCTCGCGCGACGCGGACATGCCGACTGCGCTCCGCGCGAGTGCACCGCGCGCGTTCGAGGGGATGGCCGCACCGATCGCCGGCTGACGGGTTGTCGCGCAGCGGGCGGCGCGGCCGCGCGTGACGCGGACGCGCGCGCGTCTCGCCGTCGTCCGTCGACTCGGCGGGCGACCTCGTGTTACGTCACGCGACGAAGCGCCGCATCGATGTCGCGCGCGAGCGACGCCGGTGCGGTGGTGGGCGCATACCGATCGAGCGGCACCCCGTCGCGACCGATCAGGAACTTGGTGAAGTTCCACATGATCGATTCGCGGCCGAGCAGGCCGGGGCGCGCGCGCTTGAGCCAGCGCCAAAGCGGATGCGCTCCCTCGCCGTTGACCTCGAGCTTGGCCGAGAGCGGAAACGTGACGTCGTACGTGCGCGAGCAGAACGCGGCAATCTCCGCCTCGCTCCCGGGCTCCTGGTGACCGAACTGATCGCAGGGGCATCCGATCACCGTGAGCCCCTGCGCTCCGTGCGCGCGCCAGAGCTGCTCGAGCCCCTCATACTGCGGCGTGAAGCCGCACTCGCTCGCCACGTTCACGATCAGCACGACACGGCCACGCAGCGTGTCGAGCGCGATCGTGCCCCCATCGATCGCGGGGAGGGTATAGTCGCCGAGGGTCGTCATGGCGTGAAGCTGTCGACACGCGCGCGTACTTCCAAGGACGCGACGACCGCGATCCGCACATCGCGGCAGGTACCGTCTCCCCCACATCGCCCTTGACGCGCACGGCGCCACCGCAGCACATCTGCGCACCATGCGCGCCACCATCGTCGCATCTGCCGACGCCCCGGGGGAGTACGAGTTGCTCGATGCGTGGCTGGAGACGTGGGGGCCGATGTGCGCGCAGGTCTCCACGGAATTGGGCTGTGGATGCTGTGTGCACATCCGTGAAGTGGATGCGCCCGCCGCCGCGCTCGCCGCGCTGCCCGCTCATCTCTGGAGCCCCGCGGAGACGGGCTGACGGAATCGGCGCGCACCAACTTCCGCGGCCCGTGCCAGCGGCGCACTTTGGTCCGACGGTCCTCGTTCGATTAATCAAACCCTCGGAGCTCGACGCCATGCTCCCCCCACGCAACACCGTGTGCCTCTGGTTCGATCGCGACGCCGAGGCCGCCGCGCGCTTCTACGCGCAGACGTTTCCCGACTCCGCGGTCCATGCGGTGTATCGCGCGCCTGGCGACTACCCGAGCGGTGCGCAAGGCGACGTGCTGACGGTCTGGTTCACGGTGCTCGGCATTCCCTGCCTGGGGCTCAACGGCGGTCCCGCCGTGCGCCACAACATGTCGTTCTCCTTTCAAGTCGCCACCAACGACCAGGCAGAGACCGATCGCTACTGGAACGCGATTGTCGGCAACGGTGGGAAGGAGAGTGCGTGCGGCTGGTGCACCGACCGATGGGGCCTCTCGTGGCAGATCACACCGGTCGCGCTGACCGAGGCCATCACGGATCCTGACACAGCGGCCGCCAAGCGCGCCTTCAACGCCATGATGACCATGGGGAAGATCGACATCGCAGCCATCAATGCGGCGCGGCGCGGATGAGCACGCAGTACTACACGGCGACCAGCCTCGACGGGTTCATCGCGACGGAAGACGACTCGGTTGAATGGCTCGATGCGCTCGGGGAAGGCGATGGAGGCAGCGGCTACGCCGAGTTCATCGCGGAGGTGGGCGCGGTCGTGATGGGAGCGTCGACCTATCGCTGGATGCTGGCACACCTCGTGGATGCCGAGGGCAACAGGGCCCCGTGGCCGTACACGCAGCCGGTGTGGGTGTTCAGTCATCGCGCGCTCGACGCGTTTCCGGGCGCCGATCTGCGCGTTGTGCGCGGCGACGTGCGCCCGGTACACGCGGACATGGCGCGAGTCGCCGGTAGCAAGAACATCTGGGTCGTCGGTGGTGGCGAGCTCGCCGCACAGTTCCATGACGCGGGGCTGCTCGACGAGGTGATCGTCACCATCGGGTCGGTCACGCTCGGGCGCGGCAAGCCGTTGTTTCCGCGTCGCGTGACGACGCCCCCGTGGGTGTTGACGGCGGTGCGACAGGTGAGCGCCGGATTTGTCGAGCTCCGGTACGCGGTGCCCAAGCAGACGAGCGTCGCGCCGTGATTGCGTGCATACGGTCCGCGCGGCGATTCGCGACCACGCGCTCGGCGTGCGAGTCTTCCTCATCAGGCGGCAGAGATGGCCTACGATGAACAGTTCGCGACGCGCATTCGGGCAGCGCTTGGTGATCGGTCGATCGTCGAACGACGGATGTTTGGTGGCGTCGGCTACCTGCTCAACGGCAATCTGTGCTGCGGTATTCACCGAGGCATGCTCATGTTGCACGTCGCCAACGAGGACACCGAGGCCCTGCTTGGCCGCGCAGGTGCGTCGTCGTTCGTGATGCGCAGTCGGACGATGCGGGGATGGGTGCTGGTGGAGCCCGACGCCACGCGCACGACCCGTCAGCTTGCCCAGTGGATCGCGCCGGCGATTCGGCACGCCGAGTCGCTGCCACCCAAGCCGGTCAGGGCGCCCAAGGCACCGTCTCGCGAGCGGCGCGCTCGACCGTAGCATTCGATTCAACGCACGTGGATTCCGGCCGATGTCGCGCAGCCCCACTCCCCCCGCACGCCACGCAACCCGGAGACCCACCACGTGAGTCCTCCGCACGTCCACATCGTCCCGACGCTCGCCGTCATGCGAGACATCTACGCGCTCTCGCGACACGGCGGCGCCGCGTCGCCGCGCTTTCTCGCGTACCGCGCCGTGGTCGAGTCGACGTTCGGCCTGAGCGCGTACAACCCCATGGCGGGCGACCACGCGCGCGCAACGGTCGATGCCCTGCTCGCCGTTGATGCGGAAGAGGTGGCAGGAGAGGCTGCCGCTTCCGTCGCGCGTGATGCGGGGCATCCGACCGCTCTCACCCTTGCCATCGTGGTGGCGAGCCCCGGCCTGTGGACGGATCGTGTGGGGACGGAGGTGCTCGTTCGCACGACGGGGGAACGAGTCGACGGCATGGGGACCGTACTGTTCTGGGCGCGAGAGCCGGTGACCGCGGAGCACGTCGTTCACGAAGCGCGTGCCGAAGCCGTGCGCGCGTTGTGGACTGCGGTGCATGGACCGGCGCGCACCGTCCGCGCGGTGCTCGAGCGCGAGGGGCTCGCGAGCGCCGTGGGTGGCTCGTGTCCGGATGTCCTGCCGTCTGACGATGCGGCAGTCTCGCTCGCGCTCGAGGTCTATGGTGAGAGCAGCGTGATGGGCGAGATCGGCGCTGCGGCCTTTGGCGATGCGATTGCGGCGCAGATGGGGTGGGCACCGCTCGGCGTTCCTGACCGCGGCGGCTTGCACTTCGCCGCGCATCACGCGGCGCGACTGCTGCGCCGTGCCGGGCTCCGCGACGCACTCCACACGACGCGGTGGCTCAGCGTGCCACCGGACGGCGCGACGGAGTAACTTCACGCGCAGCGTGTCGCGCGCCTCACCGTTCTCCTGATATGGCATCCGTTCGCATCGCACTGGCCAATCTCGCGGCGCCCGCATCGCCTGCGGAGTCCGTCGCTCTGGCCACCGCCGGTATTGCCGACGCGGGCCGGCAGGGCGCGAGCATCGTGTGCTTTCCGGAGGCGTATGTGCCTGGCTATCGCTGGCCGGGCGTTGCGCATGCGCCGCCGGATGCCGAGTTCCTGCGTCACGCGTGGGACGCCGTCGCCGGCGCGGCGCGCGACGCACGCATCGCCGTCATTCTGGGCACGGAGCGCATCACCGAACGCGGGTTGCAGATCAGTGCGGCGGTGTTCGGGTCCGACGGCACGCTGATGGGGTGGCAGGACAAGGGGCAGCTCGATCCGTCGGAGGAGTCGACCTATCCGGCGTTCGGTGCAGAACGCCGCGTGTTCACCGCCGGAGCGCTCACCTTCGGCATCGTGATCTGCCACGAGGGATGGCGTTATCCCGAGACCGTGCGATGGGCCGCGCGGCGCGGTGCGCAGGTCGTCTTCCATCCGCATGCCCATGTCGCCGAGCTCGGGAGCTATCGCCCGACGACCTTCGCGGATCCGGCAAACACGTTTCACGAGAAGGCCGTGCTCTGTCGCGCCGCGGAGAACACGTGCTACTTCGCATCGGTGAATGCGGCGAGCGCAGGCTCCGGGACCACCTCTGCCATTGCCCGACCGGACGGGACGCTGCTCGCCTATCAGCCGTATGGTCGCGCCGGACTGCTCGTGGCCGATCTGGATCTCGCGTTGGCGACCGGGCTGCTGGCGAGCCGCTGTCGCACGTCGCCGTTGTAGGGAGCGGCGCCGGCCACGCACAAGGGGAACGCGGCGACGGCCGCGCGGTGAGTATGCGCGGCAGCGATGGAGCGTCCCGAGTACGCTGCCCCGGGCGTAACGTATGGCATGCCCCGTTTCGTGGTGCTCCTCCGCGGCGTCAACGTCGGCAAGGGCAATCGGGTGCCTATGGCAGACTTTCGGCGCATCCTGACCACGCTCGGTTACACCGACGTAGCCACGCTCCTCGCGAGCGGCAACGCCGTATTCTCCGCGTCGGGCCGGTCCGCCACGACGCATGCACGCGCGATCGCGGCGGCACTTACCGCGCAGCTCGACGTATCCGTGCCAACGATCGTTCTGCGCGCGACGGAGCTCACGGCGATCGTCACCGGCAACCCGATCGTACCGCCCGCCGCGGATCACTCCCGCTTTCTCGTCGCGTTTGCCCAGGAAGCAGATGCGCTTGGTACGCTCGCGCCGTTGGCGACGCTGGCCACGGCGCCGGAACGACTCGTCATCGGTGAGCACGCGGCATACCTGCACTGCGCACGCGGCATCCTCGAGAGCCCGGTCGCCGCGGCGATGCTGGGTCGCGCGGGCCGCGCAGTGACGACCCGCAACTGGGCCACCGTACTCAAACTGGAGGCGCTGGCATCGACGGCCGCGTGATCCGGCACCATGCTCCATGTCGCCGCGAGGCGCCGACGGACGAACCGATCACTGCGTCGCGCGATCCGTCCCGCACGCTCCGCCCAGCAGCTCACCTCCACGGATCGGGTCCATGTCGACGCTCACGCAACCCCTGCTCGACGCGTTCGAAACGCACTCGGTCGCCGGCGTCGCGGCCGCACTCGATGCGGGCCTCGACGTCACACAGCCGATCGAGGGCAAGCAGCCGGTGGATCATCTCATCGAGATGTACTACCGCTCGGATGCGTTTCCCGCGTGCCTGACCCTCGTGCTCGCGCGCGGTGCACGCATCGAGGATGCGCTGTTGCGCATGGTCCTGCTCGATGACATCGACGGCCTGCGCGCCCTGTCGGTTCCCGCGCAGGAGATCATCGCGCATCGCGTGTCGCTGCCGTGCGCATTCACGCCGCTCGATGGTGCCACCTTGCTGCACGTGGCGGCGGAATACGGCCACGTCGCGATGACGCGGCACCTGCTCGCACTCGGGGCCGATGTCGATGCGCGCGCGGCGGTCGACCCGCACGGCATGAACGGACACACACCACTCTTTCACACCGTCAACTCCAACGGCAATCGCTCGCTGCCGGTGATGCGCGTGCTGCTCGAGGCCGGCGCACGCACCGACGTGCTGCTGCCGGGCATCACGTGGGGCGCGGGCTTCGACTGGGCGACCACCTGCTTCGACGTGACGCCGGTCTCGTATGCACAACTCGGGCTCTTGCGGCAGATGCAACGCACCGAGGCGGATACGTACCACACCACTAGGCTTCTGCTCGCCGCCGCCGGCCGGTCCGTGCCGACCGAACTCAACGTGCCCAATCGATATCTGCGCTCATGAGCGCGATGCGATCACCGCTGCGTGCTCCGCCTGGCGCATGAGATCCGGGGCACGGTACCCGCCGCCCGCTGCGCCATTCGTCGGTATACAGGCCGTGCAACCGGCGAAACCCCGCACCTGCACGCGCGTACTGGCGCGGATGATTGCCTCCTTGCTGCATGCATCAGCGACGTGCCGTCTCACCGTCGGCGCGCTTGTGCTCATCGGACACGCCATCGCGTGGCCGCACACCGTGGACGCTCAGAGCGATCGACGCGCGGCCGACTCGGTGCGGGTTGCGCGCGCGCTCGCCCTGGAGCTCGTGCCGGACGGCTTGCCGGGCGCGTGCGTGGCCACGGTCTCGACGGACGGTGCACCCGTACTCATTGCCGGTGGCTACGCCGACATCGCCGCGAAGCGCCCGTACACCACCCGCACCGTGCAGCCCGTGGGGTCGGTGTCAAAGACGCTCATCGGCTACGCACTGGCCAAAGCGGCGGTGGAGCGCCGCCTTGACCTCGACGATCCGATCGCGCCGCACGTGCCGTTCGTGATCGGCGAAGGCGCGGCGATGGCCGGCGTGACGTGGAGACAGCTCGCGACGCACACCGCTGGCGTGATCGACCGCGAAGCGGGGTACGCGAGCGCGTATGTCAGCCCGGCGAGCGTCGATACGTCGCTGGGCACGTTTCTCCGGTCGTATCTGCACGCCGGTGGTACGCGGTTCCATCGTGATCACGTGGCGCCCGACGCCGTCGGCCGGCGATACGTCTATTCGAACGTCGGGGCTGCGCTGGCGGGCTTCGCGCTCGAGCGCCTCGGTGGCATGGCCTACAGCGCGCTGCTCGCGCGGGACGTGTTCATGCCCCTCGGCCTCGCGGACTCGCGCATGGACCTGCTGCCGACATCGCCGGACGACGCGGTGCTGTACGACGACGCGCGTCGCCCGGTCGCACCGCACCGACTGATCACCTACCCCGATGGCGGATGGCGCACATCGTGTGCACAGCTCGCGACGTATCTGATGTCCGTGCTGCGCGCGCAGCGCGGCGTCGCCGGCGGCCTCGACTCTGCTGCAGTTCGACTGATGCTCACGCCGCAATTCGCGACCGGGCGCACGCCCACAGCGCTCTCCGATCGGGAGCCGAACCTGGGTCTCTTCTGGTCGATGCGTCGTCGCGGCATCGGGCACTCGGGAAGTGATCCGGGCGTGAGCGCGTTCGTGCTCGTCGATCCTGCGGCGGGCACCGGTCAGCTCTTCATGACCAACATCGACATCAGCGAAGGCCCCGCGGCGGAGGCGCTGACGGCGCGGTTCACCCGCATCTGGAGCGTATTGAGCGCGGTGACGCAGCGCGCCGGGTGACACGACCGGCGCGCAGCGTCGCTGGCTCACGATGCAGCAAGCACCTCGCGCTCGAGGCGTGCGTAGCTCGCCTCCATGCCACCGGTCATCCCCGTGCCGAGGATCATGTCGCGCAGCTCCTTGCTCGGATAGGTGATGACGAGGCTGAGCAACGTGCCACCCTGCACTGGCACGAGCGTGAGTTCGTTGCGTGTGCTCGGCCCGCCGGTGCCGATCATCTGTTCGGTGGTGACCGCGCGCGTCGGCGGTGACGACTCGAGGAGTTCGCCTTCGAAGCCGAAGCGCTGCGTCCCATCGGCCGACGCCCATTCGTACCGGTAGCGGTCACCGACCTTCGCGGCCGTCTCGCAGACGGGCATCGTCCAGCCGTCGGGGCCGAGGCACCAACGCCGGAGCAGCGCCGCGTCGTGATGTGCGCGCCACACCTGCTCGACGGTGCCGCGCACCACGCGACTGACGCGCACCTGTGTGTCGTTCAGCAGCTGTGCGTTGGTCGGGATCTCGACCGCGAAGGTGCGCAGGTCGGCGAGCACGCCATCGATCTGCCCCATCGCCGAGCGCATGCCCTCCATCATGCCCATCTGGACGAGCTGCTCCATCGCTTCGACCGACGGGAACGTGGTCACCGCAGTGCACCGCGAACCGGTGGGCGTCGAGGTGAAGGAGTAGCGCATGCGCATCTGCGGCATCTCGGCATTCACCGCACCGGTGTCGTCGGCAAAGCCGTCTTCCACCTCGAAATGCCGATAGCGGTCGACCGACAGAAAGCGGAACCATCCGCGCGACATCGCACCATCCGGCCCCGTCATGTAGTAGTGCGACTGCCCGCCCACAGACATGTCGTGCCGCGTGAAGGTCGCAGGCCACTCGACGGGGCCCCAGAATCGCTCGAGCTGCCGGGGATCGGCGTAGGCGTCCCACAGTCGCTCCACGGGAACCGTGTAGTCGGCGATGACGGTGATGGTCAGCGCTTGCGCGTCGGAGATGACGTCGGTGATGGGCATGGCGGTGTGGGTGTGGGAGGGGAGTCGGCGAGGACGGCATCGAGCCGCGCGAAGCGATCGATCACGCGCTGCTCGAGCTCGAGCAGCAGGGCACGCGCCTGGGCGAGGCGTGCCGGATCACTGCGCACGAGGCGTTCGCGTCCGTGCGCGGTTTTCCGGACCAGCCCTGCACGTTCGAGGACGGCAACGTGCTTCTGCACGGCCGCGAACGACATGTCGTAGCGCGCCGCGAGTGCCGACACCGACACAGGATCTCCGGCCTGCAACCGCGCGACGATGTCGCGCCGCGTGCTGTCGGCGAGGGCGCGGAAGAGCGCGTCGAGCTGCGCGTCGGTGAGGCGGCCACGTACAACCATGTGGTTGTACGTTAGCCCGCCGCCCCACCCCGCGCAACTCCCGGCTACGGCACGCTGTTGGGGCGCGCCGCGTCGGCCGCTCGCGGCATCAGCCTCGGCACCTTTGCCCACTCCGTGAGCGGGCTGTGCATCGCCGCATACCGCTCAGGTGCCACACCTGCACGCGCGACCGCTGCCACCACCTCCTCCGCGTACACGCGCGAGAAGCTGTCCGGGCCGCCGGGTTGAATGAAATCACCGGCCCACAGGAAGCCCGCGTCACGCACGTAGACCATCAGCGCCCCCTCGCTGCCGACGCCGTCGATCGGCAGTGCACGCACCGCACCTCCTGCCATGTCGGCCGAGGTCGCGATGGGGCGGAAGCGAAGCGAGACGGGCCCGCGCTGCCGACGCGCGGCCAGCACATCGGGCTCGAGCGTCCATTGCCGGTTCACGACGCGCTCGATGAATGGACGGTGCATCGCGCGCGACGCGATGGTCGCCCCGTGCGCCACCCAGTAGCGCACGCCACCGACGTGCGGCCACGCGAGGTCGGTCACCACCACGACCACGGGATGACGTCCCGGAAAGAGCCGACCGATCCACACTGAGTCACCACGCGCGCGCGCGGCGTCCGTCGGGGCGTCGAGCACGAATACCGTGTCGCGCTGGAGCGTGACGACGTTCGTGTACGCGGGTGTGCGCAGGAGGAAGGTGTGTGCGTCGACGCGGATCGTATCCGGCACGGCAGGCGGGCGATCGGCGCGCAGGGCGATGGAGGCAGGGATTTCGAAGAGCGTTGCACTGTCCGCCGGCCAGAGCGTGGATTGTGGCGCGTGTCGCGACACGTTCACCTCCCCGTCGACCATGCGGAACGTGTACTGCGGCGCGAGCGTCCGCGTCCCCGTGACGGGGGTCCAGATCGACCACAGATACTCGGCGTGTACGTCGCCCCAGAGCGCGTGTGGCTCACGGCGATCGAGCTTGATCGGATAGCCCGTGTTCAGATCGAGAAAGAGGCGCTCCTGTTCTGCACCTGTCCCCCGCGCGAGTACGAGGCGATCGAAGTCGCGATACCGGCAGAGGCCCACCACCCGCACATCGCTCGCGCGCGCGAAGTCGTGCAGCACGGTCCACGCGTCCATTGCGCGCTCATCGATCAGGTTGGGCGTGCGCAGCGGGACGAGCTGTCCGCCGCGTGGCGAGACGACTGCCTGGCGCGCCCCATCGTTGATGATCGCCACGCCCGGCCCGCCCACCGAAAGGTCGACCCGCACGTGCCCCGTGGCCGTCGCAACGAGCACGCGCTGCTCGCGTGCGCCCCACAGGTAAGGCGGATACGGCCGATCAGACTGATAATCCATCGACGTGACATCGGTCGTGCGCGCCGCGCGCACGCGAGACCCGACGTCACCGATGCCGAGCACACCGATCGCGCGCCCGAGGGCATCGGCGGCGCTGGGAATGCGCGCGGACGCCGGTCGGCACACCTCCGTTGGCGGCGTGTGCGAACGCGTGGTGATCGTGGCTGCCGCCACGGGATGCGCCGTGCCTGCGCATGCCACGACGTGCATCAGCAACGCCAGCGGCTTGTGGAGGTGACGCGCGTGATGCAACCGCGCACGGCGCCGTGTGTGAAGGACTCGCATGTGCATGCTCGCTCGAGAAGGAGATGCGCGAGCGTACGGGCGACCGCCACGCACCTCAAGCGAGATGACGTGAGTGGTGGACTGGTCATCACGAAGGCACGCCGCATGCGATCGCGATCTGCGCACACGCCTATACGGATGCCGCGAGCGAGCGGGCGAATCGCCGTGTGGCCGTGGTCACCAGTGCGACATCGGCCGGAATGAGCGCGTGACGTGCGAGGTCGGCGAGCCCGTGGGCGAGCGCCCACGCGCTGGCGACCGCCACAGGGTCATCGCGACCGACGACCTCGCGGACGGCCGCGGCGAGCACGGCGTACGTGTGCTGCGCTGCTGCGGCCGTCGCCGGAAAGGCGTCGGGTGCGCCGGGTGGTGCGAACATGAGTGCGAAGCGTCCCGGACGTGCACGCGCCGCTGCCACGTAGGCCTGCCCCATGGCGGCCAGCCGATCGGCCGGCTGCCGGCCCTTCACGGTGCGCATGTCGTCGGCGAGCGCGCGAAAGCCGTCGGCGGCGATGGCGTCGAGCAGCGCATCACGATTGGCGAAGTGCCGATAGGGCGCGTTGTGCGAGACGCCGGCCGACCGGGCGACGTCGCGCAGACTGAGGGCGGCAGGACCGTGCGCTTCGAGGAGCTCCGTGGCCGCCACGAGCAGCGCATTGCGGAGATCGCCGTGATGGTACGTCGCAGACATGGACGGCTCGCGAGGATCGAGGGGGGCGTGTTGACACTGCCCACATGCGGCGGTATGTTGACGCTGCCAACATTAGCGATGCCGGCGCTGCCCCGCAACCGCGCCGCGCATCCGCCGACACCACCCGCAGCCGTCCGGGCCGCGCACGGGCCGCGGCACCGTACTCACCGAGGAGACCGACCCATGACACGACTCGCGCTGGCCATCATCCACCTGCTTGGCTTCGGCGTCGGACTCGGCGCGATCGCCGCGCGCGCGTCGTGGCTCAGCCGAGTGGGGCGCGACGCGCAGGCACTCCCCCGCGCGTTCGTGGCCGACAACTGGTGGGGGATCTCCGCGCTGCTCTCCGTGGGCACCGGTCTCTGGCGCGCGCTTGCCGGCACGGAAAAGAGCGCCGCGTACTACTGGGGGCAGCCCGTGTTCTGGTCGAAGATGGGGCTTCTGACGGCGATCCTGCTGCTGGAGCTCTGGCCGATGATCACGCTGATCCGCTGGCGCATCGCGGCGGCGAGACAGCAACTCCCGGAGGCGGCGCAGTTGGCGGCCGCGTCACGCCGCTTCGCGTGGATCAGTCGGGCGCAGTTGGTGCTCCTCGTCGCGATGGTGACGTTGGCGACGATGCTCGCACGTGGCTACGGCATGCGATGATACGTGGCGAAGGTGACGCCGGTGGTGCGGCCATCGGCGTCCTCGCGCATGTAGATCACCGCGATCGTGCGCGCGTCGGGGGAGAGCACATTGGTCAGCCGCTGCGTGACGCGCCCGTCGCGCGAGTTGACGATCTCGTTGATCGACGGAGAGATGGTCCGCACCGCGGCGTGCGTGACGGACGGGCTGCCGGTCACCGGCATCGGTTGCCCGTCGAACGTCGTGGTGTACCACCAGCGCGTGGTGTCGCCCGCCGCGTTGACGCTCTGCACGGTCACCTTCATGCCGGAGACGCCCAAGGGCTCGTAGGTCATGATGTTGCTCGCGGGCGCGGGTGCGTCGGACTGGAGCAGCCAGCGGCCGAAGCGTGGATTGGGCGCGGGCGACGGCGCAGGCGACTGCGCGGTCGCCACCGCGGGGACAGCCAACAGGCAGACGATCCAGCGACGCCACGCCATCGCGTGCTCCAGGGGTGCGGGGAAACGAATCGAGGAATGCAGCGGTCGAACATGAGATTCTGCCTCCGTGCACGGCGGCGCTCCAGAGCTCCATCGGACGCAGCGCGAGGGTGGCGGTAGCTTGCCGGTCTCCCGCACGACATGCAAACTGCGCGAAATGTCGGGCAGCGACGCGCGGCCCTGTGCGTACCAGTCCCTTGTGTGCCGCTCACCACATGCGCTCATCGTCCCGGATCGCCGACCCGCCAGCGCGTGAACGTCAGGCAGACGAAGCGCTGCAGCGCTCCTCGCTGGCGCACGACGACCTGTCGTGCATTCACCAACACGTGGTGCATGCGTGGGCCGCACGGCACGCGGACACCACGCCGATCGCGGTGACGTTCGCGCTGGTGGGGTGCTACCCGCATCTCGCGCGCGGGTGTACGGGGCAACGGGTGCAGGGCGTGCATCACGTGCTCACGGCGCACGACCTCGCGCAGTGATGGCTCGAGACGGCGAGGGTCGCGCATCGATGCCCAAGGCGGTCGTCGTCGTGCCGTACGATCCCTCGTGGGGCGAGGCGTTCGCGCAACTGCACACCGCGCTCTGGCCCGTGGTCGCCGATGTGGCGACGTCCATCGAGCATGTCGGCAGCACGGCCATCCCTGGACTCGCGGCCAAGCCGGTGCTCGACATCGATGTGGTCGTGCCGGGCGCCCGCATCCCGGAGGCTGTCGCGCGACTGGTTGCCATCGGCTACGTGCACCGCGGAGACCTTGGCATCCCGGGACGCGAGGCAATGCGGCGGCCGCCGCAGAGCGTGGCGCATCATCTCTACGTCTGCGACGACTCGAGTCCCGCGCTGCGCAACCACCTGGCCGTGCGCGACGCCCTGCGTGCGGATTCGGCGCGCGCAGCGGCCTACGGAGCGCTCAAGCAGCGGCTCGCACGGGAGCATCCCACGGACATGGATGCGTACCTCCGCGGCAAGACGGCCTTTCTCGTCGCGCTGCTGCGCGACGCGGGATTCCCCGAAGCGACGCTCGACGAGATCGCGCAACAGAACGGATTGCGCGGCGCGCCGCGCTGATGGCGCCGGTGGCCAGCCGCCCGTCCGACTGTTCGTTTGTCGCGCCGCGCCACATCATGCCGGCATGACGCGCTCCCTGTTCGGATCGACGACCGGCCTGTTCGTGCTCGCGATCGTTGGTGCGGCCACCGACGGCCACGCCCAGCCTGCATCTGCCGCCTGCCTCGCGCCCGCAGCCGCCGACACGCTCGTGCGAGCCACGGATACAACGCGGACTGCGCGCGCGCATTGGCTCACCGGACAGATGATGCAGTGGCCGGGTGCGCCGACCACCGGGCGGTACGCGTTGTACCGCGCGGTGCGTCCGACGTTGCGCATTCGCACCGGCGAGGTGGTACGCGGTGCGGATGCGCGCGTGCCGGTGCGCGTGGATACCGCGCCGCTCGCCGCACCGATCGCGCAGCGCTTCCGCTTTGTCGATGCCGGAGCGCGCATGGCGCTCCCTTCCCTCTCGCGCGTCGTGCGATCGGCGCTGTGGCGCGACGATGTGGTGCTCGTCCGCGAGGACGCCGATCGCCGAGTGCTCGACGCGACGCGCCTGCAGCATGCCGGTGCGCTCGACGACCACTTCGCCGCTGCGAGCGCGGTGCGCGATCTTGGCGTGACGCTCGACCGTGCGACGGCGCGCGTCGCGGTCTGGGCGCCTACGGCGCGGCGCGTGTCGGTGTGCGTGCACGGGGCGGATCGCGATGCCTCGGCCAAGGTGGTGCCCATGCGGCACGATGCGTTGACCGGCGTCTGGCGCGCGACGATCGCGGGAGATCTGCGCGGCCGCGCGTATCGCTATCTGGTGGACGTGCTGGTGCCCGGCGTGGGACTCGTGCGCAATCGTGTGACCGATCCCTACGCCGTCGCACTGACGGCGAATTCGCAGCACAGTGTGATGCTCTCGCTCGACGATCCGGCGACGATGCCAACGGGCTGGGCCACCGCACCGCGCCCTGCCCCGCTCGCCGCGCCGACCGATCAGGTGGTGTACGAGCTGCACGTGCGCGACTTCTCCGTTGCCGACACCTCGGTGCGTGCGCCGTGGCGGGGGCGCTATCTCGCCTTCACGGAGCCGGCGTCGGTCGGCATGCAGCACTTGCGCGCCCTTGCCTCCTCGGGCGTGACGGATGTGCACCTGCTCCCGGTGTTTGATCTCTCGACGGTGCCGGAGATCGACTGCGTGACACCAGCGATCCCGCGCGCCGCACCGGATGCAGAGGCACAGCAGGAGGCAGTGAGCGCCGTTCGCGAGCGGGATTGCTTCAACTGGGGGTACGATCCCTTTCATTACACTGTGCCGGAAGGGAGCTACGCCACACGAGCGGGCGAGCCGGCCGCGCGCATCCGCGAGTTCCGCGCGATGGTGCAGGCGCTGCACGCGGCGGGGCTGCGCGTGGGCATGGACGTGGTCTACAACCATACGTTCGCGGCCGGGCAGTCGCCCATGGCGGTGCTCGATCGCCTCGTGCCTGGCTACTACCATCGTCTCGATGCCAACGGCGCGATCACCCGGTCGACGTGTTGCGAGAACACCGCGACCGAGCACGCGATGATGGCCAAACTCATGATCGAGTCGACGGTGACGTGGGTGCGCGCCTACGGCATCGACGCGTTTCGCTTCGATCTCATGGGGCATCAGCCGCGTGCGGTGATGGAGCAGTTGCAGCGCGCGGTCAATGCCGCCGCCGGTCGCCACGTGTCGCTGCTCGGCGAGGGGTGGAACTTCGGCGAGGTCGCCGACGGGGCGCGCTTCGTGCAGGCCTCGCAACGCGCGCTGGGTGGCAGTGGCATCGCGACGTTCAGCGATCGTGCGCGCGACGCGCTGCGCGGGGGTGGCTGCTGCGACGGGCGTGACGGGCTGGTGGCCAACCAGGGACTGCTCAATGGACTCGTGGACGCACCCAACATCGCGAACGCGGGGCGCGATCGCCGCGCCGAGTTGCTACGTGCGATGGACCTGGCGCGCGCCGGGCTCGCGGGGACGGTGCGCGACTACGAGTTGCAGGGCGCCGACGGGGTGCGACGCCCGCTGGCGGCGTTCGACTATGCCGGGCAGCCCGCCGGCTACGTCCACGAGCCGGGCGAGGTCGTGAACTACGTCGAGAACCACGACAACCTCACCCTCTTCGATCTCAACGCCTTCCGCCTCCCGCCCGGCACGTCGCGCGAACAGCGCGCCCGCGCGCAACTGCTCGGCATCGCGATCACGCTGTTCAGCCAGGGCATCGCGTATCTCCACGCGGGGGTGGACATCCTGCGCTCGAAGTCACTCGACCGCGACAGCTTCGACTCGGGCGACTGGTTCAACCGCCTCGACTGGTCGCTGACGTCGCACGGCTTTGGCGGCGGGCTGCCGCCGGCGCACCGCAATCGCGACGACTGGCCGGCCATGCGCCCAGTGTTGGCGGATACGTCGATCACGCCTACCACTCGCGAAATGGCGTTCGTGCGCGAGGCCACGCGCGACCTGCTGCGGATTCGTTCGAGTTCGACGCTCTTCCGGCTGCGCACGGCGGCCGACGTGCGCGCACGTCTCGCGTTCCGCAACACCGGTCCGTCGCAGGATCCGGCACTCCTCATCGGACACCTCGACGGTGCCGGGTACGAGGGCGCGCGCGTGCGCGAGCTCCTCTACGTCGTGAACCTCGCGAGCGTCGAACGATCGATCGTGTTGCCGGAAGACCGGGGGCGTCCGTGGTTGCTGCATCCCGTGCATCGTCGCGCAGACGCGGCCGATCGCTCGGCCGCGCGGGCGACGGTCGATGCGGCGAGCGGACGCTTCACGATCCCGGCACGAACGGCCGTGGTGTTTGTCGTCGAGTAGCGACCGGGGGGCCGGCACGCGCGCACGGTGCTGGTCGGCCCACGGGCCGAGGGACGCGTCCCGTCCGACGCGCGCCACGGACGCCGTCCGACAGCACCGCATGGCCATGTCGTGAGTCGCGGGAAGATTGCGCATGACTCGCAAACCGCCGCCGTGTCCACTCACCTGCTCCTGCCCATGCGCCGCCCACTACGCACCGCGCTCCTCGCCTCGCTCCTGCTTGCGGCCGCCGTTCCGGTCGCGGCACAGACCTCCGGACCCGCCCCCACGCCCGCCGTGCAGCAGGAGATTCTTGCGCTCCGCGAACGCGCATGGCGGACCTTCTTCGCGAATGACCAGGCCGGCTTCAAGGAGGTCGTCCCCGCCGAGCTGGTCGCCATTGGCTGGGGGGGTGGCGGCTGGGCCGATCGCGCGACCACGCTCGCGCGCATGCAGGAGAACGCGGCGCGCGGGCAGCGCATCGAAACGCTCGAGTTTCCGCAGAACCTCTTTCAGCAGTACGGCGATGCGGTCATCCTCTACACGCAGTACCGCATCGTGCTCAAGTCCGCGGCCGGCGCGCTGAGCGAGACGCGCGGTCGCGGCACGGAGTTCTTCGTCAAGCGCGACGGCCGGTGGATCCACACCGGGTGGCATCTGGACGCCGAAGCGCCCTGACCGGCGCACGCCGCTCGCGGATCGACTGGCGAAACACCGGGCGCGCATTGCCAGTGTACGTTCGGGCGCACACACTCTGGCATGCACGCCGCCCTTCGGTTCGCCCTGCTGGTGCTCGCGAGTGCGAGCACCGTCGCTGCCCAGTCGCCACGCCCGACGCGTGAGATCGCGTTTCCCGTCACGACGGGGACGTGGATGTCGCTCGATGTCACTCCGGACGGTCGCACCATCGTCTTCGAGCTCGCGGGCGACCTCTTTGCGCTGCCCATCACCGGAGGCGACGCCACGGCGCTGACGCGCGGCCCCGCGTTCGATGCCATGCCGCGCGTCTCACCCGATGGGCGCACCCTCGCCTTCATCAGTGACCGCGACGGCGGTGACAACATCTGGCTCGCCGCGCTCGACGGCAGCGCGCCGCGCCCGCTCTCCCGCGCGCGACGGAAGGTGATGCTCTCGCCCACCTTCACCCCCGACGGTCGCAGCGTGCTGGTGACGGTGACGACCCCCGGACTCATGCGCGTCGCCGAACTCTGGCGCTACGACGTCGCCACAGGCGAGGGCACGCGCGTGCTCGAGAATCGCGCGGGCAACCCATCACCGCTCAATGCGTCCCCCGCGCCTGGCGCGTATGGCGCTGCGGTGTTCGCCGGCAGCACGCGCGCGATCACCGCGATGGTTTCGCCGAGGGCCTACGGGGTGCGCGCCGGTGCGGCGAGCCGACTCATGACGGTGGATCTCGCTACCGGACGCACCGAGCCGCTGTTTGTTGAAGGCACGAGTCCGTCGGCACCACTGCTCTCGCCCGACGGCGCGTGGCTGGCCTACGGGGCGCAGGCGGGCGGCGTAGCCGGGCTGCGCGTGCGGGAGCTCGCCACCGGCCGCGAACGCGTGCTGGCCCCGGTCATCGAGAAGGATGAACTCGAGTCGCGCGCCACGCGCGATGTGTTGCCACGCGCGGCGTGGACGCCCGACGGCCGGGCCATCATCATCGCGCGGGACGGACAGCTCCATCGCATCGCCCTGGCCGACGGCGATGACGCCGTGATCCCTTTCCGCGCGGAGGTGCGCGCCACGCATCCCGTCGCGCCACGCTCGGCGGGACGCGTCGACACGGGCGCCGTCACGGCACGCATCCTCACGCAGCTCGCGCTCGCCAACGACGGACGCGTGGCCGTCTCCGCGTTTGCGCGCATCTACGTGACCGACGCGCGCGCGCAGACGGTGCGACGCCTCACCACCGACTCGCTCGCCCGCGAGTACTTCCCGACGTGGAGTCACGACGGCACGCGCGTGGCGTTCGCCTCGTGGACCACCGCAGGCGGGGCGCTCGTCGTGGCGCAAGCCGATGGACGCAGCGCACTGTTGCGCGTGACGACCGATGGCGCGTTTTATGCCGACCCCGCATTCAGTCCCGATGGTCAGTGGCTCGCGGCCGTGCGCGCGAGCGAAGGGACCACACGCCGACGGGATGGTGCGTGGCCGGGCGATGCCGAACTGATTGCGATCTCGCTGCGCACACGCGCGGTGACGCGGCTGGGCGCGGCCGGTGCGTTGCGACGACTGCGTTGGTCGGCCGATGGATCGGAGGTGTACGCGTTCGCGCAGAGTACCGGTCTCGTGGCCGTGCGTGTGGCCGACGGACAGCGGCGCCTCGTGGCGCCCTATCGGGATCCGTTGCGCGGACCGGGCTTTGCCGCGCCGGAACAGGGCGTGCCGCTGGCCGACGCGCGGGCGGTGCTCGCGCAGGAGGGCGATTCACTGCTCCACGTCGCACTCTCCACCACGAATGGTGCCGGAGACAGTACGCGCTTCGATCCGCGTGGCGCGCGACTGCTCTCGAGCGACCAACCCGAAGCGATCGCCACGAGCCCCGATGGCCGTCGCGTGGCGTGGAGCACTGGCCGCTGGGTGCATCGTCTGACGGTGGGCAGCAGCGCCCGCACCGATGAAGACTCGGCATCGCTCAGGGTCGCGACGCCACGGGCGCGCGGACGCGGCACGCTGATCCTGCGTGGCGTCACCGCGGTGACCATGCGCGGCAACGAGATCGTTCGCGACGCCGACATCGTCGTGCGCGATGATCGCATCGTCTCCGTGGGGCCACGTGGCGACGTGCCGGCCGGCGCCCGCGTGCTCGACCTGCGCGGACACACGGTACTCCCCGGCTTCGTCGACACGCACGCGCACTGGTACCTCTCGCCAACCATTCTCGAGCCCGATGGCACCGCGCCCTGGGCGAACCTCGCCCACGGGATCACCACTGCGCGCGACCCGAGTGCGATGGTCGAGATCTTTGCCTACGCCGACATGGCCGCCGCCGGCGTGATGCCCAGCCCGCGCCTCTTCTCCACCGGCTCGGCGCTCTTCGATGGGTGGAACGTGTCGTCTGCCGCCGAGGCGCAGCGCGTGATCGATCGCTATCGCGATCGGTGGGAGACACCGTATCTCAAGATGTACCTCGCCGGCGACCGGCAGCAGCGACGGTGGATTGCGGACGCGGCGGCCGCGCGCGGCATGCTCGCCACCACCGAGGGCGGCTCCGATCTGCGCCAGGACATCACGCACATCTTCGACGGGTACAGCGGCAATGAGCACAGCCTGCCCGCCACACCGCTGCGCGACGATCTGGTTGGCCTGATGGCGCAAAGCCGCATCGCGTTCACGCCCACGCTGCTCGTGGCGTTTGGTGGCCCATTGCCCATCTATGGCGAGTATGCCGCGCAGCAACCGCTGCGCGACGCGGCGGCCCGCCGCTGGAATGCGCCCGAGGAGCTCTATCGCCGCTCGGCCACACGCATGCTCTGGTTCTTCCCAGAGGACTATCGTGTGGAGTCGCAGGCGCGCGATGCGGCAGCGATCCATCGCGCCGGGGGACTCGTGGCCGTTGGTGGCCATGGCGAGCTGCAGGGCTCGTCGTTCCACTGGGAGCTCGAGCTGCTCGCGCAGGGCGGCCTGTCGCCGCACGAGGTCCTCACGATGGCCACGCGCAATGGCGCGGAGGCACTGGGCCTCCTCGATGACCTGGGTACCATCGAACCCGGCAAGCTGGCGGATCTCGTGATCGTCTCGGGCGATCCGCTGCGCGATCTCCGCCGAGCCCGCGATGTGCGCTATGTGGTGCGCAACGGTGAACTGTTCGATGCGACGACGCTCGCGCGCGAGTGGCCGACGAGCGCCGCCGCTCCCCTGCCGTGGTGGCGTCGTGGCGACTCGCTCACCGTGCACGCCTTCGACCCGCTGGCCGTCGACTCGACGGTGACGCGGCTCATGACGACGATGCGCGCCCCCGGTGTGGCCGTGGCCGTGGTGAAGGACGGCGTGCCCGTGCTCGCGAAGGGCTATGGCGTCGCCAACCTGGAGACCAACACACCGGTCACGCGCGCGACGATGTTCCAGAGTGGATCGCTCGGCAAGCAGTTCACCGCCGCCGGCGTCCTCGCGCTCGTGGAAGAGGGGAAGCTCGGGCTCGATACGTCGATCCGGCGCTACCTCCCCGAAGCGCCGCCCAGTTGGGAGCCCATCACCATCCGCCATCTGCTCACGCATACCGGTGGCATGCCCGACTACACCGGAGATGCGCTCGACTATCGACGCGACTACACCGACGCGGAGCTGCTCACGCTCGCGATCGGGCTGCCGGTCGAGTTTCCCGCGGGCTCGCGGTGGAACTATTCGAATACGGGCTACACCGTGCTCGGCATCATCATCGGGCGCGTCTCGGGGATGCCGTACTGGACCTACCTGCGCGAGCGGATCTTCACACCGGCCGGCATGCGCACCATCCAGGTGCAGACCGACTCCGCCATCGTGCCACAGCGCGCGCAGGGGTACGAGCCCGCGGGCGCCGGGTGGCGCGTGCAGCGGTTCGTGTCGCCCTCGCTCAATCGCACGGCCGACGGGTCGATGCTGCTCAGTCTCGACGATATGCTGGCGTGGAACGCTGTCGTACGCCGTCGCGCGGTGCTTCGCCCCGAGAGTTGGGCCGCGATGCTCTCACCCGTTCGGCTCACGAGTGGCGCGCACTATCCGTATGGCTTCGCCTGGTTCGCCGACTCGGCGGCTGGCGCACCGCTCTGGCAGCACGGCGGCGCGTGGCAAGGATTCCGCACGCAGTACTCGCGCTACACGCGCGGCGCGATCGACGTGATCGTGCTGGCCAACGCGCGCACCGTCGACCCAGACGCGATCGCCAAGGCCGTCGCTGCCACGGTGGAGTCGGTGCTCGCGGAGCCCGCGTTGTCTGTGGCCATCACCGCGCGCGACACGAGCGCGGCGTCGAGCATCCGTCGCTTTCTCGTTCGTGCCGAAGGCGGCGCACTCGATGCGACCGACTTCTCCTTTGCGCGCGCCACGATTGTCGGTCGCATGGCCGCTGCCGCCGTCGCACAGGTCAAGGGTGCGGGCCCCCTCCTGTCGCTCGAACTGCTCGCGCGCCGCGTGATGGGCGACGACCGACTCGTGACTTATCGCGCGACGTATCGCACGAAGCGACTACTCGTGGTCGCGCAGTTGACCCCCGACGGGCGGCCGACGTTTGCCCGGCTCTCGCCGCTCGACGCGACGCCGTGACATGCGGCACCGCGCGCCATCATGCCTTCGACGGTGACGCGCGCGGCGCCGCCAGCGCGCTCGCGAGCGTGCTGCGCAGCATCCGCCCGGTGAACGGCTTGTTGAGCACCGGCCCGATGGCGGCGAGGTCACGCTCGACCTGATCGTCGTGTCCGACGAAGCCCGACATGAAGACGATCGGCAGCTCAGGGGTGCGCGAGCGCAACATGCGCGCCAGCTCGATCCCGGTGAGCCCAGGCATCAGGAAGTCGGTGAGCAAGAGATCGATAGGCGGCGCGCCCGATGCCATCAGGCGCAGCGCGTCGCTGCCGTCTTCGGCGACCAGCACTTCGTAGCCGGCGCCCGCCAGGATGCG
>JALOPS010000190.1 GCA_025453745.1 Gemmatimonadaceae bacterium | reverse complement strand
AGGTTCTCGCGGATCTCGCGCACCGTGGACTTGACGATCTCGCCCTCTTCGATCGAGGCGAGGGTCCCGGCGTACATCTCGATCATCCGCTCGTAGTCTTCGGACGTGTACTCGTCTTCCTCGTACAGTTCCGGACGGCGATTGGCGAGCGGGCGCAGCTGGCTCATCTGCAAGTCGCGCTTCTCGCGCGGCGTGAGCTTCGGCGGAGTAGGCAGTTCCAGGTCGGTCATAGGGCAGTGCTCCTGCGGCACGGGCTGCGTCTCGCCGTGCGGAGGCTGAGGTGTCTGTCGACGGTCGGGATGACGGCCGACAATAGACGCGATGCGGCGCCGGGCCCTTGGCGGGTCCCGGCGCCGCATCGCGCAGACAGGAAAAGGTAGGCGCCCGGCGGGCGCGGGTCAATCCGGGCGGTGGACCGCCGGGTTGCCCAGGGCGGGAGTGTCCGTGGAGACCCGGGCACCAGCCGCTCGCCCGCGGGCGACTTCCGCCAGGGCGACGATGCGCTCGACCTGCTCTTCCTGGGTGAGCGCCGTGGTGTCCACGAGCACGGCATCGCGGGCCTGCACGCTCTGCGTCTGATCCTTTGCATCGCGGGCGACCAGACGCTCGGTTTCCTCGGCCACCTCGACATCCGTGGGGCGACGACCGAGACGCTGGATGAGCCGTCTCCGGGCGCGCTCCCATGGGTCGGCGACCAGGAACACCTTGAGCGCCGCATCGGGAAAGACCACCGTGCCGATGTCCCGGCCGTCCACCACCACATCGGAGGCACGGGCCGCCAGGCGGACGCGCGCGTTCACCCACTCACGCGCCATCGGCCACTGCGCGACACGCGAGACCTCGCGCGTCACCGCAGCGCCGCGCAGCTCGTCATCCGCCGGCGTGCCGTCGATGAGCGGTTCGAACCCGAGATCGATGGCGCGGAGTGCGATGCGGTCGCCCAAGGCCAGTACGGCGTCCACGTTCCACTGCTCGGCCACGGCGCCGAACTCGCGGTGCGCCAGCGCCGTCAGCGCGCGATAGAGCGCGCCCGAGTCCACGTGGCGAAGTCCGAGTCGCTCCGCCACCCACCGCGCCGTCGACGACTTCCCTGACGCGGCCGGTCCGTCGATTGCAATGACGAAGTGCGAACGCAACGCACCGCTCACCGTGGCGAAGTGCACCGCAGTCGCGCGCGTCGATGCGGTCACCGTGGCGAGATCTCCCCAGAAGGACGGATACGACACGTCGACGCACCCGGGCACATCGATGCTGATCGCAGCATCGGGGCGTGCGGCCAGTACTCCAAACGCCATCGCGATGCGGTGATCGCCATGCGTCGATACGCGTCCGACCAGACGCGCCGAGGGGCCGCGCACGATCAATCCATCGGGCAGCTCCTCCGCGTCGACGCCGATCGCGCGCAGGTTCTCCACCATGACCGCGATCCGGTCGCTCTCCTTTGCACGCAGCTCGGCCGCGCCGGTGATGCGCGTCTCCCCGTCGGCAACGGAAGCCAGTGCCGCAATGACCGGGAGCTCATCGATGAGCGTGGGGATCTCGGCACCACCAATGTCGGTGGCACGCAGGTTGGAGGGACGCACGACGAGCGTACCGATGGGTTCTCCGTCGACGGTGTGCGGCCCGATCACTTCGACATCCGCCCCCATGCGACGCACCACCTCGAGAAAGCCGGTGCGCGTGGGGTTGAGCAACACATCGACCAACCGCAGCTCCCCATCGCTGGCCATGGCGGCGAGCGCCACGAAGAAGGCTGCGGACGACGGATCGCCCGGCACCTGCACGTCGCGCGGCGCGAGCGGGCCCGAGGGCACGCACCGAATGGTGTCTCCCGTGCGGGTGATCGCGACACCCCGCGCCTCGAGCATGCGCTCGGTATGGTCCCGTGTCGCATGATGCTCGCGTACCGTGACCGGCACGCCAGCCACCACCGACGCGAGGAGCACCGCGCTCTTCACCTGCGCACTCGCCTGCTCGAGCGTCCACTCGAGCTCGTGCAGCGTGCTCCCGGTCACCGTCATCGGGAGCGTGCCCGCCGGCGAGAGCTCGACGTGGGCCCCCATCGCCTCGAGCGGTTTCGCCACGCGTCGCATCGGGCGCGCGGAGAGGCTCTCGTCACCTTCGAAGCGCGCGCGCACCCCCGCGCTTCCCGCCACGATGCCGGCGACCAGGCGCGTGGTCGTGCCGCTGTTGCCACAGTCCAGCGCTTCGAGCGGGCTGTGCAGCACGGCTGCCCCGCGTCCGGCGATATCCATCGACAGGTCGACCGGCGGGAGCGACGCGCCGAGTTGCGACAGCACGCGCGCGGTGCTGCGGACATCGGCTGAGAGGAGCAGTCCGCTGACGCGCGAACGTCCGGGCGCCAGTGCGGCGAACATCAGTGCGCGATGGCTGATGGACTTGTCGCCGGGGACGCGCAGCGACCCGTGTACCACCAGCGCGTCGCGTCCCTGGACCGGATCGCTCATCGCAGCCAGGCCTCGAGGGCCGTGCTCGCATCGGTCTTGTCGTCGCGGTACTTCACGATCAGCGGCGTCTGCGCCGACAGGCCATGCTCGGCGGCGAACGTACCCTTCAGTGCGCGCGCGCCCGGCACCACGACGGCCGCGGCGGGGATTTCGAGCGGTGCCGATGCGGACCCGCTCAGGACGCGCTCGTGCACGAGGTCGTAGACGCGAGTGGCACGCGTGAGGATCACCCCGGCGCCCAGCACGGCACGACTGCGCACGATCGTGCCTTCGTACACGCCGCATCCACCGCCGACGACGACATCGTCTTCGATGACGACGGGCGACGCGTTCACGGGTTCGAGCACGCCACCGATCTGCGCGGCGGCGCTCAAGTGCACACGACGCCCGATCTGCGCACACGAGCCGACCAGCGCGTGCGAGTCGACCATCGTGCCTTCGTCCACCCATGCACCCACGTTGATGTACATCGGCGGCATGCACACCACGCCGCGGGCGACATGTGCACCGCGCCGGATCGCGGACCCGCCGGGGACGATGCGCACCCCATCGGCCACCTCGAAGCGCCGAGGACGGAAGGTGTGCTTGTCGATGAAGTGGAACGGGCGCCCCCCTTCCCCATGCGGCGCCCCCGGGGGTGACATGTCGACGAGATGCCCCACGCGGAACGCGAGCAGGATGCCGCGCTTCACCCACGGCACCGCCGTCCATCCGCCGTCTTCGGCGCGTGCAGCCGCGCG
This sequence comes from Gemmatimonadaceae bacterium, assembly GCA_025453745.1. Classification (GTDB taxonomy): domain Bacteria; phylum Gemmatimonadota; class Gemmatimonadetes; order Gemmatimonadales; family Gemmatimonadaceae; genus JALOPS01. The sequence goes on along the minus strand of JALOPS010000190.1, from coordinate 4,883 downwards.
CACTTCGCCCTTCTCCAGGCGATGCAGCAATTGCAGCGTCACCGCTTCGGTATCGGCCGGCAACGGCTCTCCGGCGGGCGTCGCGGCAATGGTATCGAGGCGGAACGCGAGATCGGGAAGCGAGAGCATGCGAGAGCGTGGGGTCAGAGCGCGATGCCCGCGGCGCGCAGTGCGTCGCGGACGGTGTCGTGATGTTCCGGAGCGAGCGAGACAAGGGGGAGCCGCAGGCGATCGACGATGCGTCCCATCATCGCCAACGCGGCCTTGGCGGGAATCGGGTTGGACTCCACGAACGCCGCCTGCATCCAGGGCATCAGCGCGGTTTCGAGTCGTCGCGCGTCGTCCACGCGTCCGTGCGCACAGGCGGTGGTCAGCGCTGTCATGGCGCGCGGTACGGCATTGGAGACAACGCTGATCACGCCCTCGCCGCCGAGCAGCATGACCTGGCGCGTCAGTGCGTCGTCGCCACTGAGTACCCCGAAGCCCGAGGGACGATGGCGGATGATCTCGCCGATCTGCTGCAGGTTGCCCGACGCTTCCTTGATGGCCGTGATGTTGGGATGCTCGGCGAGGGCCAGCGTGGTTTCCACCAGCATGTTGCTCGCCGTGCGCCCGGGCACGTTGTAGAGCACGACCGGCAGCGGGCTCTCCTCCGCGATGGCGCGGAAGTGCGCGATGATCCCGCGCTGCGGCGGCTTGCTGTACATCGGGGAGACGTGCAACAGGTGCGTGGCACCGGCGCGCGCCATGGCATGCGAGAGGGCGATTGCGCGTCGCGTATCGTTGGAGCCTGCGCCGGCAACGACGGGCACGCGACCGGCGACCACTTCAACGGCGCGCCGCACGATCTGTTCGTGTTCGTCGCCATTGAGTGTCGCCGCCTCACCGGTGGAGCCGCACGGCACGAGGAAGTCGATGCCTTCGACGAGTTGCCACTCCACGAGTGCCGTGAACGCCGCCCAATCCACGTCGCCCGATGGGGTGAACGGCGTGACGAGCGCCGTTCCGCATCCGCGCAACATCGCGCTCATGCGGGAACCTCGTCGGCGAGCATGTCGGTCAAGGTGAACACACCCGCCCGCGGGGTCTCGACCAACCATGACGCCGCGTCGACCGCGCCATCGGCAAAGAGCCGGCGGTCGCGCACCTCGTGCACGATGCGAATCTGCTCATAGGGGCCATCTAGCACGAGTTCATGCGTGCCGGGGACGTGGCCCACGCGCAGCGACGTGATTTCCGGGCGTGTGCCCACGGCGCCCTCGATCGCAGCCGCGAGCTGTCGGGCGGTGCCCGAGGGGGCGTCGCGCTTGGCGGCGTGATGCGTGTCGAGGAGCGCGCTGGCGTAGCCCGCACGTCGTGGAAAGCGCCGCGCCGCCTCTGCAAGGAGATGCGTGAATCGCAACACACCCGCCGCGAAATTGGCCGCGTGCAGCAGCGCACCATGATGCTGCGCGACGTACTCGCGCACGACGTCGAGCCGATCATGCCATCCCGTGGCACCCACGATCATGGGCACACCCGCGCGCATGGTCGCGGCGACGTTTGCGGGTACCGCATCGGCCGTACTCGCGTCGATCACGACGTCCACGCCGTCGAGCGTGGCGGCAGTGAGCCCGCTCCCGTCGACGTTGTCGCGGCGGCCGAGCAGCCGGTGGACCGCAATGCCGCGCGCCGTCGCGCGCTCTGCAATGGCACGCCCAAACGCCCCGTCGCCGATGATGACCACACGTGAGCAGGGCATCAGGCAGCCGCTCCGTCGCCAAAGAACGCCGCGTGCAGTCGACGCATGGTATCGACCACGCGCTGGCCGTCGACGACCAGCGAGAGGTTGAGTCCACTGGCGCTCAGCGACGCCATGTGCACCGGCGTGTCGCCGAGTGCGGCGAAGGCACGCGCCATGTACTGCCCGCCGTCAGCGAGCCCGGTGCCAACGACGGCGATGACGCCGCAGTCCCACTGCACCTGGACCTCGCCGAGCGGGCGGAGGTCAGCGATGACGTCATCGAGCCGCGCGACGTCATCCGGCGTCACGGAGATCGATACCTCGGAAGTCGAGACGAGGTCCACCGACGTGCGATGGCGCTCGAAGACTTCGAAGACGCGGCGCAAGAAGCCGTGGGCCAGCAGCATTTCCGCCGTGCGCACGCTCACCAAGGGCACGCCCCGCTTGGCGGCGATCGCCGAGACACCGCGTCGCGGCGCATCGAGCGCGATGCGCGTCCCCCCGCCACCATCGGCGGGACGGCGCGAGTTGAACACGAAGACGGGCACCCCGTCGCGTACGGCAGGTGCGATCGTGCTCGGGTGCAGCACCTTGGCGCCGAACGATGCCAACTCCGCGGCTTCGTCGAAGGTGACCTGTTCGATGCGTCGCGCTTCAGGGATGACGCGCGGATCGGCGGTGAGCATGCCGTCGACATCGGTCCAGATCTCGATCGCGTCGGCGCGCAGCGCCGCGCCAATGAGCGCCGCGGAGAAGTCCGAGCCGCCGCGGCCCAGCGTCGTGGTGACCCCGCGCTCGTTGCTGCCGATGAAACCACCGAGCACGGGGACTTCGTCGCGCGCGACGACGGGCACGACTTCGTCGAACACCGCTTGTCGAATGGCCGGAAGATCGGGCGCCGCCTGCGTGAAGTGCGAGTCGGTGCGGATGACACGCCGCGCATCGACGAGCGACGCCGGGATCCCCCGTGCGAGCAGCAAGGCGGTGACGAGCGGCGCGGAAAGGCGTTCACCGATCGCCGCGATCGCGTCAAGACTGCGCGGCGTCACGAACCCCAGGGTGGCCAGCGCTTCCGCCAGCGACGCGAGCTCGCGCAGGAGCGCATCGAGCTCCGAGATGATGCCCTGTGGTGCCGGCGCGCCAAGCAGGCGCTCGGCGGTGACCGTGTGCCGTTGCTTGAGATCGCCGATGGCGTCGAGCGCCGCGAGCAGTCCGCCGTTGGCGGCCGCGTGCGCGAGCGACAGCAATTGATTCGTGACGCCGGCCATCGCGGAAACGACCACGATGGGACGTCGAGCGAGCCGTGCGCGAACGATCGTCGCCACGCGCTCGATCGCCTCCGCATCCCCGACGGACGTGCCGCCGAACTTGACGACCAGCATCGCGCTCAGCTCGCGTGGGGACGCAGCCCCTGTGCGAGCGCAAGCTCGGCGTTGAGGATGGAGCCACCAGCCGCGCCACGCACCACGTTGTGGCCGAGAGCCACGAGCTTGACGTCGAACACCGGATCGGGACGAATGCGCCCGACGGTCACCGTCATGCCCGCACCCGCGTACACGTCGCGCCGGGGCTGCGGTCGGTTGGGCGCATCGGTGCGCACCAGCGCGCGACCCGCGGAGGGAAGACCGGCGACGTGGCGATCACCCGCCCACTCGTCGATCGCGGCGATCACGGCGTCTGCGGACGTCGGGGACGCACAGCCGATCGAGGCACACACCGTGTGGCCGTGCTCCACCGCCACGCGATTGGCATGGGCGCTCGCGCGGAGCCCCGCGGGCTTGAGCAGTTCACCTTCGGTGCGTCCGAGCAGCTTCGCGAGCTCCGCTTCGATCTTGGGCTCTTCATCCGCGATGTACGGAATCGCGTTCCCCAGAATGTCGAGCGATGGCACACCCGGATAGCCGGCGCCGGAGACCGCCTGCATGGTGGTGAGCACAAGCTGCCGGATGCCGAAGCGCTCGTGAATGGGGGCGAGGGCGACGGCGGCCACGGTCGCCGCGCAGTTCGCATTGGTGAGGATCGCGCCGGGCCAGTGCCGCTCGCGTCGCTGGCGCGAGATGAGGCCGAGCTGGTCGGGATTCACCTCGGGAATGAGCAGCGGCACATCAGGTGCCATGCGGTAGTTCTTGGCATTCGAAAACACCAAGCGCCCCGCGTGTGCGAAGGCCGCTTCCACCTCGCCCGCCACGCTCGAGTCGAGTGCGGAGAACACGATGGGCGCGTGCACCACCGCCGGATCGCACGGCAGCACGGCGCGGTCGGCGTAGCGCTGCGGCATCGCCCCGTCGAGCCACTTGGCGACGGCGCCGTACGCCTGACCGGCCGATCGCTCCGATGCCGCGAGCTCGGCCACCTCGAACCACGGATGATCGTGCAGGAGCCGCAGGAAGGTCTGTCCAACGGCGCCGGTTGCGCCGAGCACGGCGACCGGCCAACGACGGCCATCGGGAGGTGGAAGCACGGGCACGTGGGAGCGCGAGGAGGGAGCGAGAACGCGCGGAATCTAGCCCGTTGTGGCACAAACGCAGTGCGGCCGACGGCACCAGTGCCGTCGGCCGCACCGCTCCACCGGGGATGCTCAGGGACGAAGGTCCGTGCACCCCTGGAAGTTCGGGTTGTTGCGCTCGTCGAACGACACGGGGAGTACGGCCATCGCACCGTATCGTCCACCCGCCTTGTGGTACGCGCCCGTCGGATACACGGACTCGAGTGGCCGGTTGTACTGCCGCACCAGACGGCGCAGGTCGCCCAGCCGATGTCCAGTGCCGAACATCCAGAACGCGCGCTCGCGCATGAGCAGGTCGACGCGGGCGTTCTCCGTGCCCGGGTCGGTGAGGGGCGCGAGCCCCGCGACACCGCCAACGGTCTGCGTGCGCAACGTGTTGAGGGTCGCGAGCGCCTGCGTGGCGTTGCCACCGCGCAGGGCCGCCTCGGCTTCGATCAGTCGCGCTTCGATGCCGGAGAGCAGCGTGACCGGTCCGAACTGCGCGAAGTTCGTGGTCTCGAAGAACAGCGTCTCGGTGTCGAAGGCGAGGCGTCGTGACCCCGTGCCGGCTGCCGACCGCAGCCGCGCAAGCGGTGGCCGCCGTCCCCACGAGCTTCATCTATCAGGCGTTCCATTCCGTGAACAGCACCACCAATCAGAACTGGTCGCTCAACA
>JALOPS010000189.1 GCA_025453745.1 Gemmatimonadaceae bacterium | reverse complement strand
CGAGGGACGGAGGCACGTCGTGAACGCAGGCCCGATCATCGCAGGTGTCGTGCTGCTCGCCTCCGCGAGCGCCGCAGCCCTGACGGCGTCACCCGTGGTGCATCCCACGGATCCGCCGCCGGCGAGCGCGGCCAAGCGTCCGTTACGTGAACTCGCGCCGCGCCGCGCGGAACCGGCGGCGACATCGCGCCGAGCGAGCGCATCGCCTGCGACGCCGTCGCGCCGCGTGAGCGTGCCCGCCGCGACGCCGTCGTCGGATGCCTTTGCACGCCTCGCGCGCGCGTCGGGTGTCGACAAGGTCATCGAGAACTCGTGCAGCGAGTGCCACAATCAGAGCAAGATGCGTGGCAATCTCTCGCTCGACGATTTCGATGTCGCGCGCGCGACCGCGCATCCCGACGTCGCCGAACGGATCATCAACAAGCTGCGCGCGGGGATGATGCCGCCACCGGGCAAGGCACGCCCGGGCGGCGACACGCTCGTGCAACTCGCCTCGCTGCTCGAACGACAGTTGGACGAAGCGGCGGCGCGAAACCCCGAACCCGGCTGGCGCACCTTCCAGCGACTCAATCGCGCCGAATACCAGGCCGCCGTACGCGACCTGCTGCTGGTGGATGTGGACGCCGGAAAGTGGCTCCCGCTCGACACGAAGAGCGCGAACTTCGACAACATCGCCGATGTGCAGCTCCCGTCGGCCACCGTGCTCGATGCCTATCTCGATGCCGCCGCGGAGATCAGCCGGCTGGCGGTCGGTGACCCCAAGGCGAGCGTCACCTCGACGAGTTACAAGATTCCGCGTCTGGCCTCGCAGCTCGAGCAGGTGCCCGGCGCCCCCACCGGTACACGCGGCGGCGTGGTGGCCACGCACACCTTCCCGGCCGACGGCGAATACGTCTTCGAGGTGACGCTGCACTCGATCCCCACGGGGCAGCTCTTCGGCTCGACGGCACCGTTCGACGAGAAGATCGAGATCGCCGTCGACGGGCAGCGCGTGGCGCTGCTCTCGGTGGATCGGTGGATGTCGCAGGCCGATGCCGACGGCATGGACCTGAAGACGCCGCGCATTCCCGTGCGCGCGGGCCCGCACACGGTGAGCGCGGCGTACGTGCGCACCTTCGACGGTCCGGTCAACGACAACATCGCGCCGCACGGGCATTCGATTGCCGACACGCAGATCGGCTCGCAGCTCGGCATCACCGTCGTCTCGCACATGCGCGAGATGGCGATCAAGGGGCCGTACAATCCGACCGGCGTGAGCGACACGCCGAGCCGTCGGCGGATCTTCAGCTGTCGCCCCACGTCGCCGGTCGACGCGCGGGCGTGCGCGCAGCGCGCGATCACGTCGCTCGCGGCCGCCGCGTACCGCCGCCCGGTGACGACGAGCGACATCACGCCGCTGATGGCGTTCTATGACGAAGGCGCCAAGCAGGGCGGCTTCGAGCCGGGGATGCGAACGGCGCTCGAAGCGATCCTCTCGAGCCCGCACTTCCTCTTCCGCGCCGAGCCGTTGCCGGCGAACGCGAAGCCGGGGCAGCGCTACGCGATCGGTGATGTGGATCTCGCCTCGCGGCTGTCGTTCTTCCTTTGGGGCACGTCTCCGGACTCCACGTTGATCGCGGTCGCGCGCCGCCGTGTGCTCGGTGACACCGCGGTGCTGCGCGCACAGGTCAAGCGCATGCTCGCCGATCCGCGCGCGGACGCGCTCGCCACGCGCTTCGCGTCGCAGTGGCTGCGCCTGCAGGACATCGACAAGGTGCATCCGGACGCGCTGCAGTATCCCGACTTTCACGCGCAGCTCGCCGACGCGATGCGCGAGGAAACGGAGCGCTTCTTCGCGAGCCTCGTGCGCGAGAACCGGAGCGTGTTCGATCTCTTCGATGCCGATTACACCTTCGTCAACGAAGCGCTCGCCGAGCACTATGGTATCCCCGGCGTCACGGGGAGCGAGTTCCGCCGCGTGCAGTATCCCGATGCACGGCGCCGCGGGCTGCTCGGCCACGCGAGCATCCTCACGCTCACCTCGCATGCCAATCGCACCTCGCCGGTGCTGCGCGGCAAGTGGGTGATGGAAGTGCTGATGGGCACGCCGCCGCCACCGCCGCCGCCCGATGTGCCCGACCTCGACAAGACGGGCGAGGCCAAGAACGGCCGCCTGCTGACGACGAGCGAGCGCATGGCGATGCACCGCGACAATGCGTCGTGCCGGTCGTGTCATCAGTTCATCGACCCGATCGGGCTCGCGATGGACAACTACGACGTGATCGGTCGGTGGCGCATCAAGGAGAACGACGCGCCGCTCGACACGAAGGGCGAGTTCTACGACGGCACGACGATCACGTCACCCGATGAATTGCGACAGGCGCTGCGTCGTCGTCCGGCGCTGCTCACGCGCAGCTTCACGCAGAACCTGATGGCCTACGCGCTGGGGCGGCGCGTGGAGTACTACGACCAGCCCGCGATCCGACGGATCGTCGCCCGTGCGGAGAAGAAGGGGCATCGCCTCGACGAGTTCATCGTCGGCGTGGTGCAGAGCGAAGCGTTCCGTCAGCGGCGCGTGCCGTTGGCGCAAGTCAGCGACCGCGGCGCAGCGGGCGCACCCACGGGCAGCGGCCCACGGTAGTCCACCCCCTCGGACGAGGCAGCAGTCATGCACTTCCTGAACGGCAAGGGGCTCGATCGGCGCACGTTTCTCCAGAGCGTGAGCGCCACGGTCGCCCTGCCCTACCTCGATGCGATGCTCCCGGCGGGGCGTGGCACGGCGGCATACACCGCCAACCAGGCCCCGCGACTCGTGGCAATCGAGATGGTGCACGGTGCGGCCGGCTGCAACGAACTCGGTGCGTCGCTCAACTACTGGTCGCCCGCGGCGACGGGGAAGGCGTTCGATCTTGCGCCCACCGCGCTGACCGCGCTCGAGCCGTATCGCGACTATCTCACGATCGTCTCGAACACCGACTGCCGAAACGCCGAGCCCCAGCAGGCCAAGGAGATCGGCGGCGATCACTTCCGCTCGAGTGCCGTCTACCTCACGCAGTCGCATCCGCGACAGACGGAGGGCTCGGACATTCACGTGGGCGAGTCGCTCGATCAGATGTACGCGCGCCGCTTCGGGCAGTCGACACCGATTCCGTCGATGCAGCTCTGCATCGAGCCGGTCGACCAGGCGGGCGGCTGTGCGTACGGCTACGCGTGCGTCTACACCGACTCGATCTCGTGGAAGTCGGCCACGGAACCGCTGCCGGTGATTCGCGATCCGCGCGTCGTCTTCGAGAAGCTCTTTGGTGTTGGCGGCACCGCCGAGGAGCGGTTGGCACGGCGTCGCTCGCGGCGCAGCATTCTCGATTTCGTCGCGCAGGAGATGAAGTCGCTCCAGCGCGCGCTCGGCCCCGGCGACCAGGCGCGCGTCGACCGGTATCTCACGGACATTCGCGAAGTGGAGCGGCGCATCCAGGCGGTCGAAGCACGCAACAGCAGCGGTGAGGCGCGTGAACTGCCCACCGCGCCGGCCGGCGTGCCCGACGAGTTCCGCGAGCATGTGCAGCTCATGTTCGATCTGCAGGCGCTCGCGATGGCGGCGGACATCACCCGCGTGTTCTCGTTCAAGCTCGGGCGCGACGGGTCGAGCCGCACGTATCCGGAGAGCGGCACCGACAAGCCGTTCCACCCGGCGTCGCATCATGGCGGCACGGCCAAGAACCTGGCCGACTTCCAGATGATCAACAAATACCACGTGTCGATGCTGCCGTACTTCCTCGACAAGCTCAAGAGCCTGCAGGAAGGCGAAGGCAACCTGCTCGACAAGACGCTGATCATGTACGGCTCACCGATGGCGGACTCGAATCTGCACAGCCATCGCCGCTGCCCGCTCATCACGCTTGGCAAGGCGGACGGCCGGCTGCCGGGCAACCTGCACATCAAGGCCCCCGACGGGACGCCGATGGCGAATGCCATGCTCGGCATGATGCACCTGCTCGGGATGAACGACGTGTCGACGTTTGGAGACTCGACGGATGCGCTCCGGCTCACTTCGTTGGCGTAGGTCCCTCGGGCGCCGGGCACTCCCGGCGCTCGTCATCGCGGCGTTGGTGGCGGCGGCTCCGCCACCGACGCCCAACAATTCACCGGTGGCCGATGCCGCGATGCGCGGCGACCGCGCGGCGCTCAAGGCGCTCGTGACGCAAGGCGTGGACGTCAACGTCGCGCAGGGCGACGGGATGACGGCGTTGCACTGGGCCGCGCTGCGTGGCGATGTGGATGCGATTCGCATGCTCGCGGCTGCGGGCGCGCGTGTCGATGCCGCGACGCGCAACGGCAACTATCTGCCGCTGCATCTCGCCGCGCGGAACGGGCGCACGACGGCGATCAGTGCGTTGCTGGGTGTCGGTGCAGACGCAAAGGCCGGGACGTCGGCTGGTGGCGCGACGGCGCTGCACTTTGCCGCGAGCGAGGGCACGGTGGAGGCGGTGCGTGTATTGCTCGATGCCGGCGTGCCGGTGGACGTGCGCGACGGCGCGTGGTCGCAGACGCCGCTCATGTGGGCGGCCGCCGCCGGGCGCACGGACGCGGCGAAGCTGTTGCTCGCGCGTGGTGCAGATGTGAAGGCGACGTCCAAGGTCGAGGATATTCCGGCGCGCGAGCGTGCGGATCGTGTGGCGAATGCGATTCGGCAACGGAAGCTTGTGGCGGCCAAGCAGGCGGAGCAGCAAGTGCTCGCGCAGGCGGCAGCGGGCGCGGGTGGTGTGCCGGCAGTGCCCGGCGCGGGTGGTGCGGTGACTGGGCAGGGTGGCGGTGGCGTGACGGCGGCGATGCCGGGCGCGGCAGCAGCGGCAACGCCTGGTGCGCCGGGGACGGCGCGTGGTGCGGGAGCGAGTACGGCAACGGACGGTGCTCGTGCCGCGGACGCGACGCCTGCAGCGGCGCCGCGCGGTGAACGTGCGAGTGCGAGCAGTGCGACGCCGCGTGCTCCCGGACAGGACGCCGTGACGCGCAACGACTCGGTACGCGCCGAGCGTGCGCTGTCGTACGGCGAGCTGGTGGGGAACAAGGGTGGACTCGCGCCGCTCCACTTTGCAGTGCGACAGGGGCATCGCGAAACGGCGGAGGCGCTGCTCGCCGCCGGTGCCGACATCAATCAGGTGACCGTGGGCGACAAGTCGAGTGCGCTGTTGCTCGCGGCGATCAACGGGCAGTTCGATGTCGCGATGGCGCTCCTTGCCAAGGGCGCGGACCCGAAGCTCGCGAGCGTCGCCGGCGCGACGCCGCTGTACTCGGCGATCAACGTGCAGTGGGCGCCCAAGTCGCTGTACCCGCAGCCGACGGCGCAGCGGCAACAGCAGACGGGGTACCTCACACTGATGGAAGCGCTGCTCAAGGCCGGCGCCGACGTGAATGCGCGACTGACCAAGCACCTGTGGTACATGTCGTACAACTTCGACCTGCTGGGCGTGAACACGCAGGGGGCGACACCGTTCTGGCGCGCGGCGTATGCGCTCGATGTGCCGGCGATGAAGCTGCTCAAGCAGTACGGCGCGGATCACATGATTCCGACGACGAAGCCGTCGGGGCAGATGCGCAACGACGACGCGTCGCCCGATGATGCGGCGGCCGGCAAGAGCGATCCGTCGGGGCTGGCACCGATTCCCGCGGGCGGGCCCGGCGTGTTTCCGCTGCACGCGGCGTCGGGGGTGGGATACGGCGAGGGATTTGCGGCGAACTCGCACATACATGCGCCGGATGCGTGGATGCCGGCGGTAAAGTATCTGCTCGAGGAGCTCAAGGTCGATCCGAATCAGCGCGATCACAACGGGTACAACGCGATTCATCACGCGGCCGCGCGTGGGGACAACGAGCTGATTCAGTATCTGATGTCGAAGGGTGTGGATGTGATGGCGGTGAGTCGGCGGGGGCAGACGACGGCCGATATGGCGAATGGGCCGGTGCAGCGGATTCCGCCGTTTGTGTCGACGGTGGAGTTGCTGGAGAAGCTGGGGGCGAAGAACAATCACAAGTGCAAGAGTTGTTGAACGGCGGCTGAGAGTAGCCGGGCAGCGGTCAGCTCTCAGCGTGCTGCGGAAGTCCAGCTGACGGCTGTCAGCTGTCAGCTCTCAGCAGCAGTCGCGCGGCGTGTCGACGGCGGGGTGGCGTCGGCACGCCGCGTTGGCTGTACGGCCGGGACGGCGGCTCTGGGCATGGGCGGGTCATCCCGACCGAGCGGCGGTTGTCATCCCGACCGAGCGGCGGAGCCGCGAGTGGAGGGATCCCCGCGCCTTACGCGGAGGTCCCTCGACTGCGTGCCGCTGCGCGGCACTCCGCTCGGGACGACGCGCCCCCGTCATCCCGACCGAGCGGCGGTAGTCATCCCGACCGAGCGGCGGAGCCGCGAGCGGAGGAGCCCGCCCCGAGCGAGCCGAAAGGCGAGTCGAGGGGATCTCCGGGCGATGCGCGGAGGTCCCTCGACTCGGACCCTCCGGGTCCTCGCTCGGGACGACGCACCCCCGTCATCCCGACCGAGCGGCGAAGCCGCGAGTGGAGGAGCCCGCCCCGAGCGAGCCGAAAGGCGAGTCGAGGGGATCCCCGGGCGATGCGCGGAGGTCCCTCGACTCGGACCCTCCGGGTCCTCGCTCGGGACGACGCAGCACCGTCATCCCGACCGAGCGGCAGAGCCGCGAGCGGAGGGATCCCCAGGCCTGACCCACGCCTACTCGAATCCCATCTCGCGCACCATTCGACGCACGCGCGGATCGCGACGCAGCCCGGCGAACTCCGGCACCACGTTGAGGAAGACCAGGCCAAAGTCGCGATCCCGATAGGCGCGCTCGAGCCACTCGATCGCGCGAGCCGGGTTGCCGGCGCGCGACCACATCCACGCGACATGCACGGGCTCGGTCACGGGCACGCCGCGCGCTTCCGTGCGCTGCGCCACGCCGTGCCAGTAGGCGCGCAATCCCCCACGCGCGAAATCGGCGCGCGCCTGCGAGAGGTCGCTCGGCGTCGCGCCGCTCAGCGAGTCGCGGCGGAGATACTCCACGATCGCCGCGCTGTCGTCACCGCGTGCCTCCAGCAGGCCACCCAACCCCATCAACGTGCTCGGGCCGCGACCAAGCACTGCGGGATTGCGCGGCTCGAGCTCATTGGCTCGGCGGAATTGCGTCAGGGCGCAGTCGATCTCGCCGGCGAGGACACAATCCGCGCCCAGCATCATGCCGATGCGGACCGACAGCGGATCGAGCGCGAGCGCACGCTCGCGTGCGGCCATCGCCTCGCGAAATCGCCCCTGCGCGCGCAGGACGTTGGCCAGGAAGTGGTGCGCGAGCGCGTGGTTTGCATTGAGCACCGTGGCACGTCGCAATGCGAGCTCCGCCGTCGTCCACGACCAGTCGACGTACAACGCCGTCATGCCGCTCGCGACGTGCGCATCGGCCAGCAACGGATCCAGTGCCAGCGCGCGTTGCGCGGCCGCCCGCATGAGCGGTGCACCCTGCGCCCGCGGCAGATGTCCATACCAGATGAGTGGCCCGATCGTCGCCGCCTTGCCGGCCCACGCGGCCGCGAAGGAGGAGTCGAGTTGAATGGCCCGATCGAAGTAGTCGACGGCATGCATCAGCTCCTCGCCGGTCAACTTGGCTCTCGCATGCACGCCGCGCAGGTAGAGATCGTACGCATCGGCATTCTGCGTCACAGCGCCGCCAGACGCAGCAGTCCCAAGCGGCAGTGCGAGCGCGGCGCCGATGGCAGCCGCGATCTCGCGCTGGAGCGGCATGATGTCGCGCAGGCGCCGGTCGAACGTGGCGCTCCAGCGATGGTAGCCGGTGCTCGCATCCACCAGTCGGGCCGTGACACGGATGAGCTCACCGTCGCGGCGCACGCTCCCTTCGAGCAGTGATGCCACGCGCAGCGTGTCGCCGAGCCGCCGAGCGTCGAGCTGGGCATCTCGCAGCGCGAACGACGAGCTGCGCGCCGCCACGCGCAACCCGTCGATGCGGCCGAGGACACCGATGATCTCTTCGGTGAGCCCATCGCTGAACCACGACTGATCGCGACCGGGTGCAAGATCGGCAAAAGGGAGCACGGCGATCGATCGTTCCGGTGGCGGAG
>JALOPS010000188.1 GCA_025453745.1 Gemmatimonadaceae bacterium | reverse complement strand
GCGCTGATCTGTCTCGCCGGCGGCTTTGCGTGGACCGGCACGATCGATGCGAGCGACCCGGCACTGCTCGCGCGACAGTTCACGATCAACGTGGAAACCGCCTACGGCGCCACCCGCGCCTTTCTGCCGGCGCTCCGCGTGGCGAAGGGGAGCGTGGTCTACATCGCGTCGGCCGCCGTCATGCCGGGCGGCGACATTTCCGGCACTGCCGCGTACGCGATTGCCAAGGCGGGCGTGCTCGCACTGATGCGGAGCGTCTCGCAGGGCGAGGCCGTGCATGGCGTGCGCGCCAACGCGGTGGCGCCGCAAGCCATTCGTACGGCGGCGAACATTTCGTCGATGGGCGAGGGGCAGCGATACGTCGAGCGGGGCGCGGTCGCCCAGGCGATCGTCTGGCTCGCAGGTGGGGCCGGAGAGTTCGTGACCGGACAGACGATCGTGCTCGCCTAGCGACGGTGTGGGCGCCGCAGCGCGGCGTGCGCACGTTGAGACCGCGGGGAGGGCCTGCCTGGCGCCGTGGTGCAGTGAAGCAGCTCGCTCGCCCGCGCCTGCGCGCACCGATCGCTCAGGTCGCCCGGACGGCCTCGCCGCGACTCCCGTCAGGTGGAGCGGCGGGGCCGTCCGGGCGACCACCGCGCATCGATGTCCACCCGCCGCCCGCCGCCCGCCGCCCGGCGCACCAAACCGACTCGTGAGTGGCGGCAACCGCGCCGGCGGGGCACTTTTCCACGCATGACGGCGCCAGCGCGCAAGCGCCAGTCCACGCGGGGGATCGTGCTCGACCGCTCACTCGAGGCCCTCCCCCTCTTCCGGCTGAGCGACTCCTCCGACGACGCCCCCATCACGTATCTCACCGAGAGCGGGGGGCGCTGGCGCGTCATTCCCTCCCCCGGCGACCGTCTGCCCGGCACGTTCGATCAGGACGTCTACGTCGAGCTGCTGCACCGCTTTCATGAGGCGGGCGCCCCGACGGATGGCGTGATCACCTTCACGCTGCATGCCTTCCTGCGCTCGATGGGGCGCCGGGTCGATGGCCGCACCTACGAACAGTTGCGCAGCGCGCTCTCGCGCCTCGAGCGCACCACGCTCGAGTCGACCGGCGCGTATCAGCTCGCCGACGACCGCTGGCTCGATGGGCAGTTCTCCCTGCTCTCGGCCGTCGTGGTGCAGCGGCGCCGCAATGCCGAACGGGAGCAGTTGCATCTCTTCTCCAACCTGCACGCCAGCGAGCCCGGCGACGCGCGGGTGACGCTCTCACCCGTGCTCCGGGCGAACATGGCCGGTCGTCTTGCGGTGACCCTTAACCCCGCGCGCTACCATGCGTTGTCGTCGCCCGTGGCGCGGCGGCTCTACCGGCTGCTCGAGGTGGCGCGGGCAGACGGGCGCGTGTCGTGGCGTATCCCGCTCGAACGGCTCGCCGAGCAGTTGCCGCTGACGCAGCGCTACCCCTCGCACCTCCAGCGGGTGCTCCAGCCCGCGCACGAGATGCTCGTCAGCGCGGGGATCGTGCGCGACGCGACGATCAGCCAACAACAGCGCACATGGCAGGTGGATTATGTGCTCGCGGGGCGCGCGCGGGACGAGTAGGGCGGACCGATCTCCGCTGCGACCCGGCGCGTGTCGTCGGACCACGGGCCCGAGCTGACACGGCGCGTGCCAGGCACGCGTGACGGGAACCCATCGGGGTGCGTCGCGTACTTGTTGGGAGCGGGGTTACCCGCACCGGACCGCCGCGCCCTTCCCCTTGGAAGGTCGCGGCGTCAGTGTCCACGGTCGCTGCGTCTCCGGCCTGGTGTCGGGGCTGCTCGTCCTCTTTCAGGAGCGGGTCCGCTGATGCATTCCTCCCGTCGTCGCCTGGCCATGATCGGTCTGGCCGCCCTCCCGCTCGTCGCGGGCGGCTTCGTGCTCCAGGCGCGCTCGGCGCGGAGCGGCCCGCAACTGCTCGATCAGGTGCTCACCTTCGTGGCCCTGCGCTACGTCGACACGCTCGATGCCAGCGCGCTCTACGAGAAGGCCGCGCGCGGTCTCGTGCGTGAGCTCAACGATCCGTACAGCGAGCTGCTCACGCCCAAGCAGTTGCAGGAGTTCTCGCGCAACACGCAGGGACGCTACGCGGGGCTCGGCATGGAGATCGTGCCGCTCAATGGCTTCGTGACGGTGGGACGCGTGTTCGCCAACACGCCGGCCGAAGCGGGCGGCGTGCAGGAGGGTGATCGCATCGTGAAGATCGACACCGCGAGTGCACGCGGCTGGTCCACCCAGCAGGTGCAGAACCGGTTGCTGGGCACACCGGGGACGCCGGTGACGGTGACGTTTGGTCGCGTGGGCGTGCCGCAGCCGATCGTGCAGACGTTCACGCGTGCAGAGATCCACGTGCCGGCGGTGCGCACGGCGATGCTCCTCGAGCCGAAGACCGGTTACATCCAGCTCGAGCGCTTCAACGAAAACACGGCCGAAGAGGTGAACGCGGCCGTGCGTGACCTCACCACGCGCGGGGCGACGGGCATCGTGCTCGATGTGCGCAACAATCCCGGCGGCATTCTCGACCAGGCGATTGCAACGAGCAACCTGTTCATCGAGCAGGGCAAGGAGATCGCGTCGGTGCGCGGGCGCGGCGACATGCAGCGCTTCTATTCGCAGGATCGCCCGGCTGCGCCCGCGACACCGCTCGTGGTCCTCGTCAACGGCAACTCGGCCTCTGCGGCCGAGATCGTCGCCGGCGCGCTGCAGGATCTCGATCGCGCGCTCGTCATCGGCACGACGTCCTTCGGCAAGGGGCTCGTGCAGAGCGTCTTCAACATCGACGGCGGCTACGCGCTCAAGATGACGACGGCCAAGTGGTTCACGCCGAGCGGTCGCAGCATTCAGCGCGAGCGCAAGTTCCAGGATGGCGCGTTCGTCGAGGAAGCGGCCGACACCACGCGTGACGCCGACTCGCTCAAGAAGGCGAAGCCGGCGTTCAAGTCGGCGTCGGGACGCACGATCTACGGCGGCGGTGGCATCACGCCCGACGTGATCGTCAACGACGACACGCTCTCGACGGCCGAACTCACGCTCGCCCGCGCGCTCGCGCCCAAGGGGGCGCAGTTCTTCAGCCTGGTCAGCGACCTCGCGCTCGAGAACAAGAAGGGGCTGACGCCGGACTTCGCGCTCAAGCCCGAGTGGCGCGAGGAGCTCTGGAAGCGTTTGGGCACGCAGGGCGTCAAGGTCGATCGCGCCGTGTGGGATGCGGGAGCGCAGTATGTCGATCGCACGATCGAGAACCGCTTCGCGCGCGTGGCCTTTGGTGACTCGACGGCGCGCCGGCACGACCTGCGCGATGACGTGCAACTGCTCAAGGCACTCGAGTATCTCCGGAAGGCCAACGGCACGCAGCGGCAGTTGATGGCACTCGCGCTGGGACCGGCGCCCGCGGTCGATCCGAAGGCCAAGGGTGCCATCGCCGGGGCGCGACCGAACCGCTGACGCGCACACCCATCCGTTGAAGTGCGGAGGGCCGCCGGATTCGTCTCCGGCGGCCCGTCGCGTATCCTCCCCCGCCATGCACTCCAACCACTTCTTCTCGGCGCGCACCGCACTCGTCGGCGCGCTCGCCGCGCTCGCGGCATGCTCTTCCGCCCCGCGACCCGCCACGGGGACGGCAGCCGCCACCGTACAGGCGGCCATGGCCGCCGCAGGGACCACCGGCCCGTCCACCACCTGGCTGGTCGCCGACTCCGGCGAACGCCACATCGGTCGCATTCGGCAGCTCACCTTCGGTGGCGAGAATGCCGAGGCGTACTTCAGCCGCGATGGGCAATGGCTCACGTTCCAGAGCACGCGCGACGGACGGACGTGCGATCAGCAGTACGTCATGCGCGTCGATGGGAGCGCACTGCGCAAGATCTCTCCCGGCGGCAAGACGACGTGCGGCTACTTCTACGACGGTGACCGGCGGATCTTCTTCGGGTCGACACACGCCGCCGACAGCGCCTGTCCTCCGCGGCCGCCTGCCGACGCCGGCTACGTCTGGCCGCTCGACAAATACGACATCTGGTCGGTGAAGCCCGATGGCAGTGATCTCAAGCGACTGACCAACTATGGCGTGTACACGGCCGAAGGAGTGCTGTCGCCGGATGGCCGGCAGATCGTCTTCACGTCGGTGAAAGACGGCGATCTCGACATCTATACCATGAATGTCGACGGCACGAACGTGAAGCGGCTGACGAACACGCCGGGCTACGACGGTGGGCCCTGGTGGTCGCCCGACGGCACGAAGATCGTGTATCGCGCGCATCATCCGAGTGACTCGGCGTCGCTCGCGCGCTATCGGTCGCTCCTCGCGCGCGGCATGATCCGGCCGAGCGAGGTCGAGCTCTACGTGATGAACGCCGACGGGAGCGACAACCGACAGATCACGACGCTGGGCGGCGCGAACTTCGGGCCGTCGTGGACACCGGACGGCAAGCGGATCATCTTCTCGTCGAACCATGCCAACCCGCGCAGTCGCAACTTCGACCTGTACCTCGTCAATCTCGATGGCACGGGGCTCGAGCGCGTGACGACCAACGCCGACTTCGATGGCTTCCCGATGTTCAGCCCCGACGGCAAGTCGCTGGTGTGGGCATCGAATCGCGGTCAGGCGAAGTTCGGGGAGACCAACCTGATGATGGCAGAGTGGAAGCCGTGATGTCGCCGTGGCGATGGTGTGTGGTGGCGCTGGTGGGGAGCGCACTGGTTGCAGGTACCGCAGGTGCGCAGGCTGCCGACACGACCACCAAGCGTACCCTGCTCTCGATCAACCCGCTGGGAATTCCGCTCGAATACGTGACGGCGGAGATCGAGCAGGCGGTCTCGGCGCGCGCGAGCGTCGGTATCACGGGGACGTACTTCGGTGGCTTCGATTCGGACGCGTCGCTGGCGTCGACGGACCTCAAGCTGCGCTTCTATCCGAACGAGCGCGTCCTCAACGGCTTCTCGCTGGGGCTTGGTGTCGGCGCACTGCGGGCGAGCGATCAGGTGATTGCGGAGTGTCTGCCAACGACGGAATGCCGATTCGAAGAGAAACGCCGAACCTGGCCGACGCTCGCGGTCTACGCCGACTACAACTGGTTCCTCGGTCGCCGCCGCGACTTTCTCGTAGGTATCGGCGCCGGGATGAAGCGCATCATCGGTGACGATGACTTCGATCTCGTCATCCCCGTGATCCCCAGCGCGCGCTTTCAGGTCGGCTTTCGGTTCTGACGTGCTGAAGCGTCCATGCACAGACGGCCCGCTCGCACGAGCGGGCCGTTTACGTTTCAGGCGTCGGGTGATATCCGCAGGACGGCGTAGATCAGACGATGCGACGGCGACGCGTGATCGCGGCCAGCGCCGCCAGACCGGCGGCAATCAAACCATACGTGCTCGGCTCGGGCACCGTGGTGGTCAGCACGCGCACATGATCACCCGGATCCGACGCGCTGAAGTCGAACGTCAGCACGTTGCCGGCGAAGCTCGCGTCATCATTGGTCTCGAGCCCCGTGTTGGGGTGCGTGACGTACGTGACGGTGGGCGTGAGCTCGTAGGCGGCCGAGTTGACCGTCACGTCGGCCGTGGAGGTAAACAGCGCCTGTATCGCTGACGGAAAGAAGATCGAACCCGACACCGACTGCGTGGCGGCCGGATCGAAGAAGATGAGCCACGACTGCAGCCCGCCAATCTCCTTTTCCTTGAGCCAGTACACCGTGGTGTTGTCATCGACGAGTCCGCCACCGACGCCGATGTTGTTGACGGTCAGCCAGTCGACGAAGGTGTTCGATCCGGAGAGCGTGGCGGTGGGCTGCGCCACGACGGGGAGCGCGGTGACGGCGAGGGCGAACGTGGCGAGAGCAAGCGAACGGCGCATGGGCAGAACCTCCGAAGGTGGGGATGTGCCCGGAGGACGTCGTTCGATTCACAGCGTTAAGGCGCAGACACGATCGTCATGTGGCTGGCACACGCACACGCGGGGCCCGCTCTCTCGAGCGGACCCCGCGCGTTGTCACGCCGTGCTGACTTACGCCTTCACGACCGACCGGCGACGCCGCGAGATCGCAGCGAGACCGGCCAACCCCGTCGCCATCAGCGCGTACGTGCTGGGCTCCGGCACGATCTGCGGCGGCGGCGCGTCGAAGCGCGAGTTGTCGGTGTCGGCGCGGAACGTGTACGTCTGCCCCGCCACCAGACCCAAGTCGGCGTTGAAGCGCATGTTCAGCTCTTCGAACAGATCACCGACGGGAGGGTTGCCACCGACGGACACGATGTTCGTGTACAGCGCAGTGACAGTGCCACCGTACGTGCCGCCCGTCGACGAGAACGTCCAACCGAGCGCCGAACCGTCGGTGCCAGTGTCGTTGTTGTTCGCGCAGTCGGTCCGCACGGGCCAGCACGTGTCGAACAACGTGCGCCCTTCGCGCCCTTCGATACGCAGCGAGCGCAGTCCCGGGCCGCCGGTCGTGAGACTCGCCACCGTCCAGTTCGACGTGAAGCTGTCGTCGGTCGAGCCCATCGAGAGGCGGAAGCGACCGGCCACCTGTGCGCCATGATTGCCGCCGCCCAGATCACGCCAGTTATCCTGGAAGATCGAGGCGTCGGCGAACGTGGCCGTGACCCGCATGCCGACCATCTGCGCGCCGCTGGTCTGGAACCCCGTGAGCGCGGGCGAGTTGACTGTCGCGCCCGGGTTGAAGTTGACCGTCTGCGCCTGTGCCGCGCCGGCGACCGCCATGGCCGCCACCACTACTGCCAGCTTTCCCTTCATGTGAGTGTCCCCCCTGGGACCGTTTGGATTTGCCGCGGGTGATTCGATGGTGGTTCGGCCGTCCCTGGGCGACCCGTCCGCGGCACCGCCGGACCGTCGCAGCCTCACCACAGGCGGGAATGTTGCTGGCCTGCATCACCTTGGACTCACCGTCACATTTCGTATGAGTGCCATCACGGTGAGCGACGGTGCGTGATGGCCGTAACTGCCGAGCTCGACTGTGCCGCACCAGCCCACGCGACGGCGTAGACTGCACGCGTCTTCACCGGACCTCGCCATGATCCCCACGCTCGTCGCCATCGCTGTCATCGTCCTGCTGCTCTCGCAGTCGATCCGCATCGTTTCTCAGGCGGAGGTCCTGGTCGTCGAGCGGCTGGGCCGCTTCAACCGGATCGCACGCTCCGGGCTCAACATCCTCATCCCGCTCGTGGAGCGCGCCAAGACGATTGACGTCCGCTACTTCGAGACCGACGGCGACGGGCACAAGAAGATGATCCAGGCCTCGACCGCCCGGATCGACCTGCGCGAACAGGTGCTCAACTTCCCGAGCCAGCCGGTGATCACGAAGGACAACGTGACGATCGACATCGACGCGGTGCTCTACTACCGCGTCGCCGATCCGCAGAAGGCCACTTACGCGGTGCAGAATCTGCCGTTTGCCCTCGAGACGCTCACGCGCACGACGCTGCGCAACATCGTTGGCGAGATCGAGCTCGATCAGACACTGGCCTCGCGCGACATGATCAACCGGCGCATGCGCGAGGTGATCGAGGAGGCCGCGATTTCGTGGGGCGTGGATGTGACGCGTGTGGAGCTGCAGTCCATCGAACCGCCGCGCGATATCCAGCAGTCGATGGAGTTGCAGATGCGCGCCGAGCGCGAACGGCGTGCGGCGGTGACCAACGCCGAGGCGGGCAAGCGGGCGCAGATTCTCGAGGCGGAGGGGCAGCGCGAGTCCGCGGTGCTGCGCGCGCAAGGCGAACAGGAGGCGGCGGTACTGCGCGCAAGGGGCTTGGCCGAAGCGCGACTGGCGATGGCCGAAGCGGAAGCCGAGGCGTTGCGCCGCATCGCCAACGCGCTCCCCGAGGGGCAGGCCGGCATGTATCTCCTCGGTCAGAAGTACCTGGAGACGCTGCCGTCGATGGCCTCGAGCAAAGGGTCGACGGTGTTTCTCCCCGTCGAGGCGAGCGGTGTACTGGGTGCCGTTGGCGCAATGCGTGAGCTGTTGACGGCTACCGGGAGTATTCGTACCGGAAGATCACGATCGCCCGCGCGTCGTCACAGCACGATGAGGCGCTGGGCGAGCGCTGGCACGCCACGCTCACCTGCGGCGTGTGCGGTGTGCGTCAGGAGTTGGGGATCGGGCGCGACGGCGACGTGTTGTACGTGGGGTGATGGGCGCCCTGCTGTCGTTGGCCCTCATCATTGGCGTGTGCCTCGGCGTGCTCGCCGTGGTGCGCTCGCTCTGGATCGGGGTGCTCGCGCAACGCCCGGCGATGGCGATCACGCAGACCACCTCGTTTGCCCTCCGTCAGGTCGCGATCCCGCCGGGCGATCGCCTGATCCTCGCGGTGCCGGCGAGCGCGTGGGGTCAGGCTGTCGCAACGCCGCCCGCGGCGGGATCGGCCGCTCGCACGTCGCGTGTCGGGCTGCGATTCGGGCACCGCGTGGTGTTCCTGGAGCGAGGACGCCTCGTGCAGCAGATCGATGGACTGCACCAGCTCGCTCGTGGCACGCTGGCCATTACCGATCGCCGTGTACGCCTGACAGGTACACGCGGCACCACGGAGATCGCGCTCCGTGACATCGCGCAGTTCATCGTCCGTGGTCCGCTGCTCGATGTGCGATCGAGGCGTGCGTCGGATCCGGCGCTCGTGGTGACGGTGCCCAATCCCGTCGCCGTCGCGACGTTGCTTCGCGCGCTGGCCGTGCAGACGCCGACGTAGCGCGTCTGCACGGCCTGATCAGATCAGCGCTCGCGATCGTTGCGCGGGCGTCCGCCGCCGCCGCCCAGCGCTGGGTTCTTCACGCGATCCGGCAGCTTGGCCCACTGCTCGGCGGTGAGCACCGCCTTGAGCTTCTCAATTTGCGCCGCCGAGCGCGTGCGCCCTTCCTCGAGCTTCGGGCGAATGAGTGAGAACACCGCCGACGGATCGGGGTTGTTGCCCGCCTTCTTGATGGTCTCCTGAATCTCCTTCGTGAACGCGGCCGTCGCGGCGTCGGCGGAGTCGGCGAGCACCTTGAGCGTGCCCAACTGCTCCTTCGAGAGATTGAGCGAGTCGGCGAGGTTGAGTGTCGCCTGGAATGGATTGAACGCACCGCCGCGGCCGGCGCCACCACCCGCGCCGCCGGCACCGGGTGCACCACCCGCGCCGCCACCAAAGATCCCGGCAATACCGCCCGGCGGACCGCCCTGCCCGCCCGGACCGCCCGGCGGACCGCCGCCAAAGCCGCCACCACCAAAGCCACCACCGCCGCCGAAGCCACCGAAGCGATCGCCCGCCTGCGACGAGCCAAGCGTGAAGCGCGCCTGGAGCGCGATGGTGAACGGCTGCCGGAACGCCTGCGCGGCGCCGCGCACGTTGCCGAAGCGTTCGTTGACTTCGTACGTGTAGCTGCGCGTGGTGGCGTTGAAGCCGCGCACGAAGAGCAGCGTGTTGTCGGGGCGCGCCTGCTGCCCCCACCCGCGCAGGTTCTCGCCATGCAGGAGCTGATCGAGGCCGGCGAGCGTGTTCTGCAACGACAGCGACAGCGCCAGTCGTCGCTTGAGCCCCGCCCGATCGGGGCGGTAGTTCATCTGCAGGTCGAACGCCGGGACCCACGGGCCGTTGCAACTGTTGCGGCCCGCCACGCGGCCGAGTTGCGAGGTCAGACAGTCGCGCGCGGCAGCGGGCGCCGCGTCCAGCACGCTCCGCATCGCCGCTGCGAGCGTGGCGTCTGTCGTGCGCGACGGATCGAAGACGAACGCACGATCATTGCGCGAGCCATCGCCGTTCACGTCGGTCCCCACAAGTGGCGTGTACGGCGCGCCACTCGTCAGCCGTGAGATGAACGTCAGCTCGAGCGACGGCTTGACCGGCCAGGTGAACGTACCGATGAAGTTGTGCCGGCGATCGAGGTCGCTGCGCGCCCACTCGAGCTGGTTCGGATCGGCCGCGGTGGTCGTCTGCGAGAAGCCGAGCGACGGCGGACCGAAAGAGAACGAGGACTGGTCGCGGTTCTGTGCGTAGGTGTACGAGAAGTTGATCACCATGCCGCGGTTCGTGAACGCATTGATCGCGCTCACCACCTGCCAGTTCGTCGAGCGGAAGCCCGAGCCCAGTTCGAAGACGTTGCCAAAGCGCTGATCGCGCCGCGACGCGAGCAGCGGCGCCACGCCCGTGGTGGGAGCAATCAGCGTGGGCGACACGTAGACGGGGCGATTGCCCTCGTCTGCGAGGGTGAACTGCGCCGCGGTGTTGAGATTGCGATCGACCACGCCATACAGCGCGCGACCGGCGGCGTACTGCATGTCGACATTGGCGGTCCACCGTTGCCAGAAGCGCTTGGTGATGCCGAGCGAACCGCGCAGTGTACGTGGCGCCACGAAGTTGTCGTTGAACGCGGTGACCGCCGGTGCCGACTGCGTGAGTACGGGAGCGACGCCGCCGGCGCACTGCGTGGGAATCGCGCCGCCGCTCAGGTACGTCGACCAGTTGGGGAGCGGCACGCCGGCGCCGGCGCACACGAGCTGCGCCTCGCCAGTCGAGAGCCCCGACGCTTGCTGCGCGTTGGTGAAGAGCTGCGCCGGCGACGTGCCACGGAAGTCACCCACGCCACCGCGCACGAAGAAGAGCGGGCCGGCACCCGGCCCCGTGCCGGGCTCGCCGAACTTGATGTAGCTGAAGCCCACACGCGGCATCAGCGCGTATTCGCGCGGGAAGCGGTCGGTGCGTAACCCGAAGACCGAATCGATACGCGCATTGAACGCGGGTGCGCCCGCGTAGCTCGACCCTTCGGCCCGCAGACCGTAGGTGAGCTGGAACTCGCGCGACTTCCGCCACGTGTCGCCCAGGTACACCGCCGCATTCACGCGCGACGCTTCGGGCTGCGCCTGGTTGAGCGTGCGCGTGAAGAGCGCGGGTGTGCCCGAGAGAAACTCGCCGAGCGAGTTGTAGGTGTACGTGCCCGCCGTGTTGAACGCAGCGAGGTTGGCGTTGCGCTGCACGTTGGCGAGCAGGCCCAGCTTCCAGCGATGGTCGGCGGTGATGTATGAGAGCTCGTTGGTGGTCTCGAACTCCTCGCCAAACGATTCACGCGGCAGCCCCGCATTCGCGCCAAAGCCGTACGTGGTGAAGCCGATCGTGCCGTCGTCGAGTGCGGACCCTACGCGCACGCGCCCGGTGGGATAGTCCACGTAGCGGTCGCTGAGATTGTCATTGCGGCTGACGCGCGTGCGCAGCTCGTTGATCATCCCGTTGCCGAAGCGCGAGGTGAGCGCGGCAAAGAGTCCGCCGCCGGTACCTCGGCTGTCGCCACCGGAAGCGGGCACGCTCGTCGGGCCGATGCTGCTCGCCGTCGCGCGCGTCTGCGACACATCGCCGCGCAGCGTGAGCGTGTGCTCGTCGGAGAGATTCACGTCAAAGCGCGCGATGATCGACGAATTGTCGTTCGAGCGCGCGTCGGGGAGGTTGGCGATGGTCGGGTTGATCCCGAGTCGCGAGAGCTGATCGAGAAAGCGCGCCACACTGTCTTGCGTGGTGCCGAGTCGCTGCAGCGACACCGGATCGGCCGAGAGCAGCGTCTGGAGCGGACTGTCGTTGAGGCGGAGCTGTCCGGCGATGAAGTAGAACGCCTTCTCCTTGACGATCGGTCCGCCGAAGCCGAGCGAGAGCTGATTGGTGGTCGAGCCCTGGCCAAAGGCACCGGAGACGCTGGGCAACCACTGCAGTGCCGAGGGGCGCACGTTGTACGTGCCACTCGCCTGGAAAACGTTGGTGCCGCTGCGCGTGGTGCTGGCGATCTGTCCGCCGGTGAACTGCCCACGTCCCACGTCGTACGTGTTGGTGATCACGCGCGTGTTGCGCACCGCTTCCTGCGGCACCTGCGCGCTGCCGAAGGAGATGCCGTCGAGCGTGGTGTTGTTCTGTGTGGGGCGCTGGCCGGCCACCGCAAACGAGCCCGGTGTCGAGTCGCTGCCGGTGACCGACAGCACACCGGGGGCGAGTGCAGCGAGCGCGTTCAGATCGCCCGCTTCCACCGGCAGACGGGTGGCGAGGTCCGTGGTGATCGCCCGCTCCTGTCCGCCGACGCCGGCCCCTTGCTGCTGCTGCCCGCCGCCGCCGCGATTGCCCTGCACGTTGACCGTCGAGAGCGT
>JALOPS010000187.1 GCA_025453745.1 Gemmatimonadaceae bacterium | reverse complement strand
AAGGAGATCGACGTGTCGGGCAAGATCATCATGCCTGGCATGGTCGACACGCACTATCACCCGCAGTGGCTCACGCCGCAGATCCACAACACGCAGACGTGGCAGTACCTCGCCACGCTGGCGTACGGCACCACGACCACGCGTGACCCGCAGACCAGCACGACCGACTTCCTCACCTATGCCGATCGTGTGAACACCGGCGAGATGATCGGCCCGCGCATCTACACCACGGGCCCCGGCGTGTTTGCCGGCGAGCCGGTGCGCGATCTCGACCATGCTCGGCAGATCATGGCGCGCTACGCGACGTACTACGACACCAAGACGCTCAAGATGTACATGAGCGGCAATCGGCAGCAGCGGCAGTGGCTGATCATGGCGGCGAAGGAGCTGCAGATCATGCCGACGACGGAGGGCGGGCTCGACCAGAAGCTCAACCTCACGCACGGCATGGATGGCTATCCGGGGATCGAGCACACGCTGCCGATCACGCCCAAGTACGATGACGTCTTCCAGTGGTACAAGGCGACGCAGACCACCAACTCGCCCACGCTCATCGTGGAGTACGGTGGCCCGTTTGGTGAGGGGTGGTTCTATCAGTCGGAAGACTTGCTCGGCGATGCGAAGCTGCGGCGCTTCACGCATCCGGTGGACTTCGACGGCAAGGTGCGGCGTCGTGGGACCGGGAACGCGCCCGGGCCGGCGGGCTTTGCGGTGAAGGAGGAGTACGCGATGTGGCAGCACGCCGAGGATGTGGCCAAGGCGGTGGCCGCCGGTGGACGCATCGGCGTGGGGAGTCACGGGCAGTTGCAGGGGCTCGGCATGCACTGGGAGCTGTGGCTCGTGCAGAGCGGCGGGCTGTCCACGCATGATGCGTTGCGTGCGGCGACGATCGTGGGCGCCGAGGCGATCGGGATGGGGACGGATCTTGGCTCGCTCGAGGCCGGGAAGATGGCGGATATCATCGTGCTCGATCGTGATCCGCTGGCGAACATCCGGAACAGCAACAGCGTGCGGATGGTGATGGTGAATGGGCGGTTGTACGACGGGGACACGTTGAACGAGGTGTATCCGCGGCAGAAGCCGCTGCCGATGCAGCCGTGGAGTTATGCGGTGCCGAGCGCGGGGGCGGGGGTGCGGTAGGGGCGCCCCGCCGTTCAAGGGGTCAGAGTCCTTGAACGGCCGTGCCGTTCAAGGGGTCAGAGTCCTTGAATTGCCGTTCCGTTCAAGGGGTCAGAGTCCTTGAATTGCCGCTACCCCGACCTCGTCCCCACCCGCTCAATGGATCAAGGGGTCAGAGTCCTTGATGCTCGTTCAAGGACTCTGGCCCCCTGAGGGACGCCCAGAAGGAGACCGAATGACGCGCTTGCTGTGCATCGCCGCCCTGCTCCCTGCGGTGGACACCGCACAGGCGCAGCAATCGCGCGGCGTGATCCTCGAGCCATTCGTGGCGACGCAGATCGTGCCGGGTGATCGCCCGACCACCGTTCTCGCAGACGGATGCCGGTCTGGATGGATGCGTCTGTCGAATCGCATCGGCGTGCGCGCAACCGGGGCGCCACTGCGCACCGTGCCACGCCTGGTGATCGACGGGTCGCTCTCCTTCAACGTCTCACCACCGTTCGATTGCCCGGCCATCCCACAGCCGACCGGGCCGCTCCCCGGAGTACCCTTCACGACGGCCGTTGGACTGGGCGACGGACGCGGCGCATTCGGGTTGCTGCGAATGGGCGTCCGTGCGTTCGAGCGTCGCCATGCCACCGGCATCCTGGGTGCGGGACTCGGTGTCATGTTCGGCGCCAGCCAGCCGTTTGGCACTGCAGGCGGTCATCTCGCCGTCGGCGGATCCGCGCTTCGCGCGACCATCGGGGTGGATGGGTTTGCTACACGGGCGTTGGTGCGCACGGAGACGCTCGTGCAAGTCGGGAACGGGTCGGAAGTGCGGCGGTCGGAGACCTCGCATACGCAGTACGGCGCATTGCTGCGCGTTGGCTTCACCTTTCCCGTACCGTAGCGGAGGGCGGTTCATGTCACGGTACGGTTGATGCCAACGCGTCGGGCGCAGGCGGTTGCCTTGCGCCACGCACGGGTTCAAGGGGTCAGAGTCCTTGAAATTGAAACTCGTTCAAGGACTCTGACCCCTTGAACGGAAGACCCCGCGAAAGCCGTTCAAGGACTCTGACCCCTTGAACGTCTGATCCCTTGAACGCCTTGCTCCGCACGGGGCAGCCTCGCATCCTGCCGTACTCATCCGTGTCCACGCATTCCGTTCTCGTCGTCGCCGCAACCGCCGGCGAACTCGCCGCGCCGGCCGGCTGGCGCACGCTCGTCTGCGGCGTCGGCCCCGTGGAGGCCGCGAGTACCACCGCTCGGGCGCTGGCGCTCGACCCGCCCGCGGCGATCCTGCACGTCGGCATCGCGGGCGCCCGCACCCTGCCCCCGCTCACCTGCGTGATCGGCACCGCGTCACACTACGTCGACCTCACTGTGAGCGAGTCGTTCGCACCACACGCCCTGACGCCGTCGATGCCGTTGGTGGATGCACTGCGCGAAGCACTGCCGAATGCCATCGGCTGCCCTATCGGCACGAGCGCACGCGTGGGCGGCACGAGCGATCACGCCGTCGAAGCCATGGAAGGCTTCGCCGTGTTGCGCGCCGCACAACACGCCGGCATCCCCGCCGCCGAAGTCCGCATCATCAGCAACGCCATCGACGAACCCGATCGCACCAAGTGGCACATTCGCGACGCGTGCGCCGAAGTCATCTCACTCACGCCGCGCCTGGTCGACATCATCGCCGCATGCGTACGCTGACCTTCGGGTTCTCCCCCTGCCCCAACGACACGTTTGCGTTCCACGCGCTCGTGCATGGCCTCGTGGAGGCACCGTTCGCGGTGGAGCCGGTGCTGCTCGACATCGAGGACCTCAACCGTCGCGGGCATGACGGCGCCTTCGACCTGACCAAGCTGAGCATCGGCGCGCTCGCCGGCGTCGGCTCCCGCTACACGTTGCTGCAGAGCGGCGCGGCACTCGGCGAGGGCGTCGGTCCACTCGTGGTGGCACGCACCCCGATGTCGCTCGAGGTCGCCGCCGGCGGCCGCATCGCCATCCCCGGTCGCGAGACGACGGCCTTTCGCCTGCTCTCGCTGGCCGCTCCACGCATGGGCGACGTGGTCGAACTGCGCTACGACCGCATTCTGCACGCCGTCGCTGCGGGCGAGGTAGACGCCGGACTGATCATTCACGAGAGTCGCTTCACGTACGCGGATCACGGGCTCGTGCAAGTCGCCGACCTGGGCGACTGGTGGGAACGGGAGACATCGCTCCCCGTGCCACTCGCGGGGATCTGCGCGCGCGCAACGCTCGATGCGCCCACGCGCGCCGCCGCAGAAGCCGCGATTCGGGCCTCGGTGCAGTACGCCTTCGATCACCCCGACGCGAGCCGCGACTACGTGCGCGCCCACGCACAGGAAATGAGCGATGCGGTGTGCGATGCGCACATCCGGCTCTACGTGAATCGGTACAGCCTCGACATCGGCCCACACGGACGCGAGGCCATCGCGCGGCTCGTCACTGCGGGCACGGCACCGTCACGGTAGCGGCGCACCTGCACAACAGACATTGCGGCGGTTACTCTCCCGCAGCCCGACGCCGGGTCCCACCTCGCATGCCTCCCGCTCCATCGCACTCGCGCACCAGATCGGCCATCCTCGTGCTCGCCACGATGATGTGCGGCGTGCTGTCCGCGTGTGCCGGCTCGGATCGCGCGGCACATCACGCAACGCACCGCACGCTGCGCGTGGGACTGCCCGACGGTGTCGTGCGCCTCTCCCCGTATGGCGTTGCCGCAGACGACTGGCTCGCCGCGGGCGTGATGTACGAAGGGCTGGTCGACATCGACACCGCCGACGCCGTCGTGCCGGCGCTGGCGCGCGCGTGGGCGCAGCAGGACACCACGCGCTATCGCTTCTGGCTGCGCACCGGCGTCCGCTTCAGCGATGGGACCCAACTCACCGCGCGCGACGTGGTCGCGTCATGGACGGCGGGGCTGACCTCCGACGATCGGGCCGATGTGTTGGGTGGAGGCATGGCCATGATTGCCGGTGCGCGTGACGTGGCCGACGGGCGCACAACACACATCCGCGGTGTCTCCGCTGTCGACGACACCACCCTCGACGTCACACTCGAGAGTCCCCGCGCCGGCTTTCTCCGCATGCTGGCCAGCCGCACCTTCGACGTGTGGCGCCCCGGCACGCCGCCGATCGGTACCGGCCCGTGGCGCTTTGTGCAGCGATCGCCCGACAGTACCATCGCACGGTCGGTGCGCTACGTGCGCCGTGACGACTACTGGGGATCGCGCGCCGGCTACGACTCGCTCGAACTGCGCTACGTCGCACCGAATGCGTTTGCCACCGCGCTGGTCAACGAGCAGATCGATTGCGCTCCCATCCAGAACTACGGGCAGCTCCGCGAACTCGCGCTCGACGCGCGCGTTGTGCTGCCGCCGAGTCAGCAGGTCAATCTCGCGCGCGTCATCTTCAACCACCGGTCACCACGCCTGCGCGACCCCGACGTGCGGCGCGCCATTCAGCGCGTACTCGATGTACCGGCGCTCTCCACCTTGCTGGTTCTGCGCAACGTCGAGCCATGGCGCTCGGCGCTGCCGCCACAGCGGAGTATCGCGCGCAGTGTTGCGTTCCCGGTGCGCGATGATAGCACGGCGCGTCGACTGCTCGCCGGGCGATTCGATGCGCAGCGCGACACGTTGCGCGTGGCAACCTGGAGCGAGACTGCGCGCGACACCTCACGCACGATCGCCGCGGCCATCGCCGCGCAGCTCGAGCGCTTCGGCTTGCCGGCACGCGTGGTACCAACCGGCGTGTACGACGCCGACATCGGTCTTGGGGAGATCGACCTCTCGATCGAAGTGTGGTATCCCACCACGCTGGACGCCGAGAGCTTTCTCACCGAGCAGTTCCACTCCACGCAGTCGTCGCCCTATGCCAACTCCGGCGGCTTTGCCGATCGCGACGTGGATGCAGCGATCGAGCGACTGCAGCGGACCACTGATACCACCGCACGACGGCGACTGGTACAGTCCATCGACAGCCTCCTCGCCGACCGTGCCGCCCTGCAGCCACTCTGGCTCGAGACGATGATGACCGCGCACCACCGGGACATCACACAGTGTGTGCTCAGCCCGTCGCGCAGTCGCTTCCTCGAGGCGCGACCGATCGTGGCGCGCTGAGCGCGCGCCACACTACCACGGCTGCACCGCGTCCGCGATGCGCCCCGTGGCGATCAACGTCGCCAACTCGTCCCCGAGTCGCTCGGAGCGATCGGCCGTCTCCTGCCAGCGCCGCATGCGCTCCCGCTCGTCGAACGCAAAGAAGTCTCGCCGATCGGGGATCTTGCCACCCGGCAACGAGGCGACAAACGCGTCACTCGGCGCGATCAACAGTGCGCGGTCGAAGTTGGCCGCACGCGCGCGCCGCCAACGCAGCCCCTTGTCGAACCACCCCGGCACGACGTGCGCGTAGAAGTGCGGATAGAGCACGAGGCCGTCGCCACGGCCGTAGTCGATGTCCAAATGATAGTCGATCACGCCGCCGTCCCAATGCACGCGCCCCGGCGCATCGGCGATCGTGACCCCGTCGAGCAATAGCGGAATGGAGCCCGACGCCAGCAGGGCGTCGCGCACCATCGGCGCGGTGAGCGCCACATGTCGCGTGGGCAGATCCTTCAGATGCGCGAAGGGTGTGGTGTCGCCCGCCGTGTGAAACACGCACCGCTCGAACTGCAGCGCGAGTGCTCGGCGCGACACCGCATTGGTTGCCGCCGCCAGGAGCAGCGACGCCGCGAGCACGGGCCGCCGTGCACTCGCCGCCGGACCGCGTGCGACGTCCGATGGTCCGTTGGCGCCCAACAGCAGGTCGAGTGCACGGCCAAGCACGCGGGTGACCTCCGCACTGTCGGGCTTGGGCGTGTAGCGTTGTTCGTAGATGTAGGCGTGGTGTCCTCGCGCGAGCGCGGCGAGCGGATCACGCTGCGCGAGGCATGCCATGCGCCAACTGCCGATCGACGACCCGATCGCGTGCAGCGGGCGCGTGCGTGTCGCGGAGAAGAAGGTGCCGAAGAGGTAGCGATCGAGGCCGGCGATGGCGAGCCACTTGGCACCGCCCGACGCACCAGGGAGGATATCGATGTCCTCGAGCCGCAATCCGCGCTCACGGACGAGTGCGAGCGCGCGCGGTCCGGCGCGAAGGGTGAGCGAGGGACCAGGTGGGACGTGGATCGCGGGCACGCGCGTGGCTACCAATCGACCACATCGATGTCGGTCTGGGAGAAGTCTCGGCCCACAAAGAGCAACGGCAGTTGTTCAGCAACCGCACAGGCATAGCTGAAGCAGTCGCCATAGTTGAGCGCCGCAGCATGACGCCCTTTCCCGAACCGCGTCGCGGCATCGCGCGCGAAGATGAGGTGCCGCTCGTCTACGGGAACCACCGTGACGGCCAGTTCGTGCAGCAGTCGGTCCAGCCGCTGATTGCCCGCTTCGCCGAAACGGCCCAGTACCACGAGCGCTGCCTCGACAACTGTCGCAGCGGACACGAGACGAACCTCTGCTGCATCCAGGGCGTGCAACAACCTTGGAGATGACTCCTCCACGAACAGCAGTGCGAGCAACACCGATGTGTCCAGAACCATGTGCTACTCGGGAGCGCCGTCCGCGCCGTAGCCGATGATCGCGTCACTCGTCCGATTGTCGAGCACCGGTAGTCGGGACACCTCAACCTGCAGGCGCCGAACGCGTTCGGTTAACGAAGGACGCTGCGCACGACGCGCGCGCTCCAACCGTTCACGTACTGCCTCTCGAATGGCTTCCGTGAGCGACTCACCGGTTACGCCTACGAGGGCGCGCACGAGCCGATCGGTCTCGGGATCCTTGATGCTGATCGCCATTCATGAATTCTAGTCGCTTGTCTAGACTGCTGCAATGGGCGAGGGAGTCGAGCGCAAGGGTGCCGGGTAACCTGGCGTGGCGCAATCAGCGTGGCATCAATGTCGACCGGCGAACACGACTTGACCTCGCTGACCACGCCGGTTGGTTGATGGCATGCGAATTCCCCGGATCCACGCCCGCCGTGCGCGCCTCGCACTCGCCGTGCTGCTCTGGCCCCTCGCGACCGCGCACGCGCAGCCCCCCGCGCCCACGGACCCCACGGCGGCCCTCCTCGCCGAGCTGATTCGCATCAACACCAGCAACCCGCCCGGCAACGAGCAGGCCATTGCCGACTTCCTCGCGCCGCGCTTCCGCGCCGCGGGCTTCGAGGTTGACATCATCGCCACCCCGCAGGCCGGCAAGGCGCACTTCATCGCGCGCTTGCGCGGCGACGGCAGCAAGCGGCCGCTCCTGCTCGCCGCACATGCCGATGTCGTCGGCGTCGAGCGCGAGAAGTGGTCGGTCGATCCCTTCGCTGGCATCATCAAGGACGGCTACGTCTACGGCCGCGGCGCCATCGACTTCAAGGGCGGCATGGCCGTCTTCGTGCAAGCCGTGCTGCAACTCGCCGAGCGCAAGGTGCCGCTCGCGCGCGACATCATCTTTCTCGCCGAGGCAGACGAAGAGGGCGGCCAGTACAACACGAGCGTGCTCGCGCGTGAACACTGGCCCAAGATCGACGCCGAGTTTGCACTCAATGAAGGCGGCTGGATCGTGATGGGTGACGATGGGCGCGTGCAGTACGCGTCCATCAGCACGGCAGACAAGACGACACACTCGATTCTCCTCTCGACGCGCGGTACCTCGACGCACTCGTCGATGCCGCTCCCCGACAACGCGATCTTCCGACTGACCCGCGCGATGGCGCGCCTGGCCGATCACGAGACGGCGGTCGAACTGGTCCCCGGCACGCGCCGCTTCTTCGAGACGCTGGCCAAGACGAGCACCGGTGCGACGAGTCAGGCGTTTCGCGACCTCGTCAGCGATGACCCCGCGCGTGTGGCACGTGCCGACTCCGCGATCAGCCGCGACCCGTTGCTGCACGCGATCATGCGCAACACCATCGCGCCGGTCATCATGAACGCCGGCTTCCGCGCCAATGTGATTCCCGGCTCGGCAGAGGCCACGGTGAACGTGCGCCTGTTGCCGGGCGTGGACCCCGAGCGCATCGCGCAGGAGATCCGCACCGTGGTGCGCGACTCGCTGGTGACCGTGAAGGTGGGCGCCGGTGTGCCGCGCACGCTCGCGTCGGCCTCGAGCGCGGAAGACACGCCGCTCTACCAATCGCTCGAACGACAGTTGCGCCAGCAGTACCCCACCGCACTCGTGACGCCGTACGTGTTCCAGGCGTTTACCGATGCCGGCGCATGGCGTGCACGCGGTGTACCGGTCTACGGCATCTATCCGTATGCGATCACCGGCGAAGACCTGCGCCGCATGCATGGCAACGACGAACGCGTGCGCGTGCAGTCGCTCACCGACGGCACGGCGATGCTCTATCGCGTGCTCGTGGACGTCGCCGGGCGCCGCTGACCAGAGACCGCGCGCCCGCCGGGCAGCCCGTGCCGACCGGCGGCAGCCCTTGCCGCTCTGCGCAGGCGGCGGCAGCGGCACAACCAGCTACGCCACAACGAGTTAGCTCTCGGCACGGGGTGTGCCTTCAATAGACGCGACGCACCGGACTCCCCAGCGCGCCGTCCCCCAGATCGCCACCCACCCGTGTCCACCCGCGCCCGCAACACGCCGCTCTCGCTGGTCGCGCAGCCCGGCATTCGCGTGCTCACCTACGGCACGTTCGATCTCTTCCACATCGGGCATCTGCGGTTGCTCGAGCGGTTGCGCGCGCTGGGCGATCATCTCACCGTCGCCGTCTCCACCGACGAGTTCAACGCACGCAAGGGGAAGCAGGCGTTCATCCCCTTTCGCGATCGGCTCGACATCGTCTCGTCGCTCCGCTGTGTCGATGCCGTGATCGCCGAGCACGACTGGGCGCAGAAGCGGGAGGACATTCGCCGCCTGGGCATCGATGTCTTCGGCATGGGTGACGATTGGGTCGGCAAGTTCGACGAGCTGAGCGACATCGCACGCGTCGTCTACCTCGAGCGCACGCCCGATATCTCGAGCAGTGCCATCAAGCAGTCGTTGCGCGCGCACGCACCCGACGGTGCCGTGGCGACCTCCCTTCCCACCCCGCTCGCCCGCGCGAGCTGAGCCATGGCCAAGCCCCATCACGCCCCCGCACGCGCCGCCGAGAAGCCGGCCGATCCGTATCGCGATCTCGAGAGCCGAGTCGCGCTGTACGAGTTTGCCGAACTCTCCGCCAAGGTGAGCAAGCGCCCGCTCGTACTGTTCTTCGGGCGGCAGTCGTTCTGCGACAACACCAAGTACCTCTACCTGCATCTCGTCGAGAGCAATCCCGGCTACGAGGTGCTGTGGTGCACGTGGCACGAACCGGTACTGCGGCAGCTCCGAGGCGCCGGGCTCCCCTGCTTCGATCTGCGCGCCGACATGGCGAGCACCATCAAGCTGCTGCTCGCAGCCGCCACGGTGGTCTGCTGTGAGAATCCGTTTGCGGCGTTCGCCATGGCGCCCGAGCTCGTCGGCTGCATCGAGGGCGCGCGCAAGATCCAGCTCTGGCACGGCATCTCGGTCAAGCATCTCGATCTGATGCTCGTGCCACACATGGACACGCGTGACCTCGGCTTCCGCACGGCGATCCGCTACGCGATGCGCGCCGACCATCTACTGAGCCCGGCCAGTGCACTCGATGACTTCTGGGTACGGGCCTTTGGCTGCACGTCGCTCGTTCGCGCCGGGTTGCCGCGCAATGAAGTCATCGTGCGCGAGCCCTCGGCGCGCGAACTGCTGGGCGCGGAGTTGCCGGCCGCCGTCGAAGCCGCCGTGCGCGACACGTCGCGTCGCAAGATTCTGCTCACCCCCACGTGGCAGCGGGGTCAGGCACTGTATGTCTCTACCCCCGCGTTCTACGAGCGGCTCGCGCGCTGGGCACAGGCCAATGACGCAGTGGTCATCGGCAAGACGCATCCGTTCCTCCAGCATCTGCCGCTCCCCGGCACGCTGGGCGAGCATCTGCACTTCGTCGGCGGGGGCGTGGATCTGTACCCCTGGATGTCGCACATGGACGCCATGATCACCGACTACTCGTCGATCATGTTCGACTTCCTGCTCACCAATCGGCCGATCTTCACCTTCGACTCGCGTACGCAGGTGTCGTACGGCTTCGAGCCCGACTGGTCGCTGGTGCCCGATCATGCGTTTCGCTACGCGTTCGACCAGTCGAACATGGACGCGGTGCTGGACGCAAACCTCACGTCGCACCCGCTCGCCGCCTCGCAACGCACCATGCAGGCCGCACTCTACGAGACCAATCCCGCCTCGGCGTGCGCCGAACTCGCACAGCTCGTGACGCATTGCACGTCAGCAGGCGTACAGAAGACCTTCGACGTGATTCACCCCGAGCCCGGCGCCGCCCGCGCCGCGTAGTCCGCCTCTGCGTTCGTACACGCCCCCGTCCGCGACCACGCGGGCGGGGGCGTGCGACACTCAGTGAATGGCCGCAGCGACGATGATCGCCAGGCCCAGCGCCACGCACCCCATGAGGATCGCGAGCGCGTTGTTGTGTTCGTCGAGGATCTCTTTGAAGATCGACCCTGGCGTCATCTTGTCGATCACCCAGAACGCGACCCCGAACAGCGCCACGCCGAGCAGGGCAAACACCACCGCGCCGACGAAGTTCGACATGAGTTGCTCCATTGCAGCTCTCCCCGGCGCGTCGCGCCTACTTGCCTCGCAGAATGCGCCCACCCACGTAGGCGCCACGGTACGACCCCGGATTGTCTCGCACCGACTTGGGGACGTTCTTCACCTCGCTGGTGCTCAGCAGACTCAGGCCGCGGTACTGCACGACGCCGAGCATGCCGAGCACCACCAATCCGAACAGCAGATACCGGAGGTTCATGGGCACCCCCGCGACATCGCCCTACTCGCCATCGTCACTCCCGCTGCTCGACGCATAGTCGCTCTCGGCCCATCGCCGTCCTTCGAAGCTCGCACTCGCGATCCCGCCGAAGACCGGCGGCAACAGCAGCACGAGGAAGGCAATCGCGTAGAAGCCCATGTTGGGCACGTCGCGCCGCACGGTGAGCGAGTACTGCACGGGCGCCCCGCCGATGCGCCCGATGTCGCCGCCCTCGGGCTCCACGCGCAGATAGTACTCGCCCGCCGGCACCGCCGGGATGCGCACGCGATCGCGCCGCGACCCTTCGCTCCACGAGCCGTCGCTGTCGCGACCGGAGTAGTAGCTGATCTCGCGGCCGAACTCCCGCGCCGATCCACGCGCCACGTCCACCAGCGCGATGTTGAGATACATCCAGTCCTGATCGACATCGCTCTCGATGGCGATCTCGATGTTGCTCGGCCGACCGGTCGCCGTGAAGACGGGTGTGACAAAGGCACCGCTCACGGTGCTGTCACCAGCAAACGCCGCCTTGTCGTACACGTACCGCTCACTCAACAGCAGCGTGCGCGCCGCGAAGAGTTGATTGACCACCAGCATGCCGATCAACCCGAGCACGAGCAGCACCCATGTGGTCCACAGGCGTTTGGCGCGCCCCGCATACGGCGACGGCTGATTGGCGAACACACCCGTGGGCGACGGTAACCCCTTCACATCGGGAAACGCGCGGCGCATCTCGTCGGCCGTGCGATACGTGCCGAGCGACCACGTCTGCTCTTCGCCCGTGAGCTCCGCCGAGAGCAGCCGCGGTGGGCTGATGTAGTCCTGCGTCTGCGCGCGATCGCCGTAACGGATCTCCCAGGGGAACTCGCCGAGTACGTACACCGTCTCGGCGTCTGCCGTCTGGAAGTGCTTGAAGAGTTGCCCCTCGAGTTGCGCGGCGGGACGCCCGCCCGTCACGCGCGTGACGGGCTGCCGCTTGAGCACCTCGATCTCATTCCAGTGGCCGCCATACTCGCTCAGGTAGCGGAAGCCGTGCCACGGATTGAAGAGCAAGTACTCGTTCCAGTGGTACGCCACGCCGTCGACGACGATCTGTCGACGCTGGAAGCCAGTGACCTCGTAGAGCACACCCGAGAGTGTGCCGCGTGTGCCCAGCGGCAGGAGTGGGCGAATGCGTTCGCGCTGCTCGGCGGCCTGCAGAATGCGCAGCGACGCATCGTCGGCATCGAGCACCGCGCCGCACTGCGGACAAACGATCGTCTGCGCCCAGCCACCGGTACGCTGCGCGATCGCGCCGCCGCACGAGGGGCACGTGAACGATCGGACGAGCGGCGTCGGCTGGGGGGCGACCGACGTGGCCATCACTGGCTCGTACTCGACATGTCGTTCATCGCGCCGTGCGCGCCGCGGCGGGCCATTCGTCGAACTCGCGCACGTTGCCGAGCGAGAGCTCCGCGAACGTGCAATACTCGCCGAGGTAGAGGAGCGGCGGCGATTCGCTATAGTCGATGGTCGCGAACTTTCCCGTCACGTTGCCCAGATCGGCAAACCAGCAGACGCGCTTGTCCCAGTATTGAAAGGGGAGATCGCCTTCCGTCCCTTCGTAGTGTGCCTGTGTGAGCGTGGTCACCGTGTATGCCGTCTCTTCCCACTCGAAGCGCTGCCCCACGGTCAATGACGGCGCAGGCGGCACTGCTCTGTCTGGCGTGGCGAGTCGGGACATCGCGTACTCGAGCTGCGCATCGCTCAACCACGCGCTCTCGCCGCCACCCATCACGCAGTGCCACTCACTCCACCGCCCACGCTCCCACCGGTACTGCAGGCGTCCCACCACTTCGAACGGGCGATCGTGCCAGCGCCCCGTCGTGCCGAGCTGGATGGGAGAGCTCGTTGCGGGGAGTGCACCGACCGTGCCGATCTGCGTGAGGTCGAGGTCGTGCCGCACGAGCACCGCCTTGCAGTATTCGCACACCGTCTGCACGGCCTGCGCATAGCGAAAGCGGATTGCGGCGCCGCAGTTCGGACACGACGCTGTGCGAGCGTTCACGACGCCACCGTGGCGACGAGTGGCCCGTAGTCGCGCACGAGATGCCGCACGGCCACCTGCTCGGGGCCTACCTGTCGCTCGAGCGCACGCGCGAGCTGCTCCGCGGTCGCCTCACGATCACGCGGCGTGCAGCAGAACAGATTCAGGCAG
The DNA here is from genome assembly GCA_025453745.1 of Gemmatimonadaceae bacterium. GTDB lineage: Bacteria > Gemmatimonadota > Gemmatimonadetes > Gemmatimonadales > Gemmatimonadaceae > JALOPS01. Next base: position 938 of record JALOPS010000187.1, on the reverse strand, counting down.
AGCGACGCGAACTCCGGATACGTGTGCACTGTCAGGTGCGACTCGGCGAGGAGTTGCAGTCCGGTGACCCCGCCGGGATGCGGAAAGGCATGCCAATGCGCGTCGCCCACGGGGGTGAGCGCCACCGTGTCGATGATCTCGGCGAAGAGTGCCTGGAGGACGTCGATCGAACGAAGGCGCGCGGGATCTGCCCCGCGCGCCTCCAGCACCCACTCCGCGCCGACGTGTGCGCGGATGGCGTCGGTCACGGCGTCGGCTTTGTCGGGTCGACCGGCGGAACGGGCGGCGCCGCAGGTGCGGCCGGCGCCGCCGGTGGCTGCGGTGCCGGTGGCGCGCCCATCCCCGCACCGGTCATCGCGTCGGTCATCGCCTTGCCGATACCGAGCCCGGCCGCGAGCCCCGCGCCGAGCCCCGCCGCACCGCCACCCTGGTTGGCTGCCGCGATCGGAATCGACTGCGCCACCTGGAACTGCGTGTACTCCTGCATGTTGCCGACCATGTTCATCGAGATGCGCTCGTCGAGGCGCTTCTGCAGCTCGTCGGGGAGCGAGAGGCTCTCCACCACGAACGTATCGAGCGCGAGCCCCAGCGCCTCGAAGCTCGGCGCCAGCTCGGCGGCCACCTGCTTGCCGAGCTCGAACTGGTTGGCCGCCATGTCGAGGAACGGCACCTGCGACTTGGCGAACGCATTGGTGAACGCCGCGATGATCGCCGCGCGCAACTGCGGCTCGAGCTCCTCGGCGCGATAGACCTCACGCGTCCCTGCGACGCTCTTGTGGAACACCACCGGGTTGGCCAGCCGCCAACTGTAGGTGCCGAAGCCGCGCAGCCGCACGGCGCCGAAGTCACGGTCGCGGATGGTGATCGGCTGCTGCGTTCCCCACTTGCGCCCCGTCTGCAGGCGCGTGGCGAAGAAGTACACGTCGCTCTTGAACGGG
>JALOPS010000186.1 GCA_025453745.1 Gemmatimonadaceae bacterium | reverse complement strand
CACCTCTGGTCGATCTACAAGAAGATGAAGAATCGCGAGAAGGACTACGACGATGTGCACGACCTGCTCGCGATTCGCGTGATCGTTCCCGACGTGCTCGAGTGTTACCATGCCCTGGGCGTGGTGCACGACGGGTGGACGCCGGTGCAGGAGCGCATCAAGGACTACATCGCGAAGCCCAAGTCGAACGGCTACCAGTCGCTGCACACGACCGTGTGGGGGCCCAACCGGCAGCTCTTCGAGATCCAGATCCGCACGCGCGACATGCATCGCACGGCGGAAGTCGGCATCGCGGCGCACTGGCGCTACAAGGAGCAGGAGGGCGGCGATGCAGGGGAGCTCGATCGCCAGCTCTCCTGGTTCCGGCAGGTGCTCGAGCTGCAGCTCGACGCGGAGACGCCGGGCGAGTTTCTCGAGTTCCTCAAGCTCGACCTGTACCAGGACGAGATCTTCGTCTTCACGCCCACGGGCGATGTGATTCAGCTCCCCAAGGGGGCCACGCCGATCGACTTCGCGTTCGCCGTGCACACGCAGGTCGGCATGCGCTGCGTCGGGGCCAAGGTCAACGGGCGTATCGCGCCGCTCTCGCGCGAGCTCAAGGGCTCCGACATCGTCGAGATCCTGACGAACCCCAATGCCAAGCCCAGTCGCGACTGGTTGAGCCACGTCAAGACGGGGCGCGCACGGCACAAGATCCGGCAGTACCTGCGGCAGGAAGAGCATACCACCTCTGCGCGGCTCGGCCGCGAGATCCTCGAGCGCGAGCTCAAGCGGCGGCGGTTGTCCAAGGCCGACGATCGCGACCTCGACGCGGTGGCGAAGGTGTTGGGGCTCAAGGATGCCAATCAGCTCGTCGCGTCGATCGGGCAGGGTGATGTGCACGTGTTGCAGGCCGTCAAGGCGCTGCATCCGGGAGTCGACACGGCGGCGGAGCCGGCACAGGCCAAGGCGGGTCCGCTCGAGCGCTTTGTCGAACGCATGCGCGGCGGACCGCGGGGCGTGCGCATCAACGGCGCCGACGGCTTCCTCGTGCGATATGCGCAATGCTGTCAGCCCGTGCCGGGCGACGATGTGGTGGGGTACGTGACGCGCGGGCGCGGCGTGAGCATTCACCGCGCGGACTGTCCCAATCTCCTCTTCCTCACGCACGAGCCCGAACGGCGACTCGACATCGACTGGCAGGAAGTGCAGGGGGAGCGCTTCGTCGTGCGCCTGTCGATCGAAGGGAGCGATCGGCGCGGCTTGTACGCGGATGTGGCCGCAGCGGTGAGCGCGACGGGCACCGACGTCAAGCAGTTCGAGCTCAAGAGCGGCACCGATGGCCGCGTGAGCGGGTCCGCACTCGTCGAGGTGGAGAACCTCGCGCACCTGGAGCGGATCGTGAAAGCTGCACGGCGCGTGAAAGGGATCTCGTCGGTCTCGCGTCGCGAACGGATCGGCGACGCGGACCAGTAGCGCGACGCACGACGGGGCGTCCGGCATTGGCCGAGCGCCCCGTCACACGAGCGACGCGTCGCGACGCGACTAGAAGTCGCTCAGCGTGGCGTCATCGTCGAGCGGCGGAAAGATGGTGTCGCTCGCGCCGGCGCTCGTCGCGGCGACGGCCACCGGGCGGGACGCGGCCTTGCTCGGCGCACTCGGCCGGCGGACCGGCGCACGCGGTGCTGCCGGGCGCGGCGCAGCAGGGCGCCGCGTCGATGGTCCACCCTCGGCGAGGGTGAACTGATCGACGAGGTTCTTCATCACTGCGGCCTGCGCGGCCAGCTCTTCTGCCGCGCTGGCCGACTCTTCCGCGTTGGCCGCGGCCTGCTGCGTGACGCTGTTGATGTGATCGACGGCCTGCGTGATCTGCGTGACGCCCGACTTCTGCTGATCGCTTGCCGCCGCGATCTCGGCCACCACGCCACTGACGCGCGCGGCCCCCTTGTCGATCTCGTCGAGCTGCACGACGACCTGCTTGGTGAGCGCGGCCCCCTGCGCCGTGTTGCGCACCGATTCCTCGATGAGGCCCGCGGTGGTGCGAGCAGCTTCCGCGGAACGGAGCGCCAGGTTGCGCACTTCTTCGGCGACCACGGCGAAGCCGCGTCCCGCGTCGCCGGCGCGCGCCGCTTCGACGGCCGCGTTGAGCGCGAGCAGGTTGGTCTGGAAGGCGATCTCGTCGATCGTCTTGACGATCTTTGCGGTCGACTCCGCAGAGGCGGTGATCTTCTCCATGGCCCCCGAGAGCGCCTGCATGGCGTCGACGCCCTGCGTCGCGGAGGCGCGCACCTGCTCGGTGAGCGCGCGGGCCTCGACGGCATTGCCCGCGTTCTGCACGGTCATCGAACCCGTCTCCTGCAAGCTCGCCGTGATCTCCTCGATCGCGCTCGCCTGGTCGGACGCGCCCTGCGCCAGTGCGGTGGAGCCGGAGGCGATCTGTGAGGCGGCGCTGGCCACCTGGTCGGACGACGCGGAGACCTCGCCGAGCGCGGTGGCCACGTTGCTGACCGCCGCGTTGAACGCGTCACGGAGGCGAGCGTGGTCACCGACATACTCGCCGGTGACGCGGGCGGAGAGATCGCGGGCGGCGACGCGCTCGAGCGCATCGCGTGTGGCGATGACCGGCGCGAAGGCCGTGTCGAAGGCGCCGTTGACGGTGCTGAGCAGCTTGCGGTACACCCCGTCGAACTGTGTCGCGTTGCCGCGGGCGTCGAGCGCGCCGCTCTCGGTTGCCTCGGCGACGCGCGACGTTTCGCGCATCACGCCACGGAGCGACACGAGCGCCTTCTCGAAGTCAGCGATGGCGCCCTGCAGGCCGGTCAACGTCGCGTTGAAGGTGTGGCTCATGCGACCGAACTCGTCCTTCGAATCCAGGTGCAGCGGCTTGGTGCCGGTCTGCACGGCCACGTCGATGTTGCCGCGCGCCACTTCACGGGTCGCCTCGGCCAGGTTCTTGACACAGATGCCTGACATCGAGTCGAAGCGGACCTGCAGTTCGCGGGCGATCATCCCCAGCCGGTTGGCGACGGCGTAGCCCACGCCAAACGCCACGACCACACCGACGAGCAGTGCGATGACGGTAGTCCAGAGTGCGCGTGAGGCCAGCCGCTCCGACGAGATCGCCGCCGCTGCCGCCGCTTGGGCGTTCGCCGAGAGCAGCGCTTCGACATCGGTATCCAGCTTGAGCGCGGCCTGCCGCAGATCACCCTGCAGAAACACGATGGCGTCGTCGCGGCGACCATCGCGGATGAGGCCGAGCAGGCGATCGATGTTGGGTGAGAACGTCTGCCAGGCTGCGACAGCGGCCGTCTGCTTGGCCTTGAGGGAGGCGTCGTGTACATCGCTCGTCGACAGCACGCGGGCGATCGAGTCGATCTTCTCTCGTGCCTCGCTCAAGCGTGTGGTGAACGTCTCGCGCTTGGCCGGCGTGTCCGCTTCATAAAGCAGATCGCGATAGACGGCGCGAATGCGCTGCGCTTCCTTGGCCAGCACGCCGGCCTGGCCCGAGGGGATGGTGATATCCGAGACCAGCTCGGCGGTGGCGCCCGCCATCTGGCGGCCGGCCACGGTGGAGACGACGGTGGCCACGAAGGCCGCCGCGATACCCGTCACCGCGACGGTCATGATCTGGGTGGAGATCTTCCGATCGAAAAGCCAGCGCATACGTACGACGTCCGGAGTGAGGGGCTCGGGGCGGTGGCGCGACGTTCAATAGCGTCGAGACACCAGCGGTCTCGTTGAATGCTCGGGAGCACCGTGCCCGGGCTTTAGCGATCACTCCCGCAGACGGCGCATTTCCCTAACGTCATGCGGCAAAAAGACTTGGGCGCCCAGAATTGCCAGGGCAGTCCAAGACTCCCGGTCCAGTTGTCGTGGGGGCCGCGCGCGTGTGGTGGACACCCGTACGATGAGTCGGCCTTGGTCCGACTTGCGCGTGAAGCGGTGCCCGAACAAATGCAGAAACCGGGCTATACTCCGGGATGACCGCCGTCAGCCGTGCCGCCTTCGCGCTCGTCTCGCCGTTCGCACCCGCGGGAGACCAGCCGCGCGCGATCGCCGAGCTCTCTGCCGGGCTCGCCCGCGGCGACCGCTTCCAGACGCTTCTGGGTGTGACGGGCTCCGGCAAGACGATGACGATGGCCAACGTCATCGCGCAGTGGGGGCGCCCCACCCTCGTGCTCTCGCACAACAAGACGCTCGCGGCGCAGCTCTACGGCGAACTCAAGGGGTTCTTTCCGTCGAATGCGGTCGAGTACTTCATCTCGTACTACGACTACTACCAGCCCGAGGCGTACGTGCCCTCGAGCGACACGTACATCGAGAAGGACGCGTCGATCAACGAGGACATCGACCGGCTCCGCCTGCGCGCGACCTCGAGTCTGATGGAACGCGAGGACGTCGTGATCGTCTCGACCGTCTCGGCGATCTACGGCTTGGGCGATCCGGTCACGTATCGCGAGCGCATGGTGCAGCTCGTGCGCGGCCAGCGGATCGCACGTGATGACATCCTGCGCGCGCTCGTGGCGATCCAGTATCAGCGCAACGACGCCGCGTTCGAGCGCGGCACGTTTCGCGTGCGCGGCGATACGGTGGAGATCCTGCCGGCCTACGAGGAGCAGGCGGTGCGCCTCGAACTCTGGGGCGACGAGATCGAGCGGATCACGAAGATCGATCCGCTCACCGGCCACGTGATCGCCACGCTGGAGAAGGCGGCGGTGTACCCGGCCAAGCACTTCATCACCACGCGTCCGAGCATCGAGCGTGCCGTGGCGGCGATCCGCGACGAACTCGGCGCGCGACTCGCGGAGCTGCGCATCGCAGGGAAGCTCCTCGAAGCGCAGCGGCTCGAACAGCGCACGAACTTCGACATCGAGATGATGCTCGAGATCGGCACCTGCGCGGGAATCGAGAACTATTCGCGCCACTTGAGCGGGCGGTCCGCCGGCGAGCGGCCAGCGTGTCTCTTCGACTATTTCCCCGACGACTTCCTCGTCGTCGTCGACGAGTCACATGTCACGTTGCCGCAGATTCGCGGCATGTACAACGGCGACCGTGCCCGCAAGCTCACCCTGGTCGACTATGGGTTCCGCCTGCCGAGCGCGCTGGACAATCGCCCGCTCGTCTTCGACGAGTTCCTGGCCCTCGCGCCGCGGTTGGTCAGCGTGTCGGCCACGCCAGGGGAGCTCGAACTGGAGCTGTCCGAAGGTGTCGTGGTCGAACAGGTCATCCGCCCCACGGGACTGCTCGACCCCATCATCGAGGTGCGCCCCGTCAAGGGACAGGTGGACGACCTGCTGCACGAGATCCGTGCTCGCGAGCGGCGCGGCGAGCGCGTGCTGGTCACGACGCTGACGAAGCGCATGTCGGAAGATCTCACCGACTATCTGCAGCAGATGGGCGTGCGCGTCCGCTACATGCACTCGGACATCGACGCGATCGAGCGCATGGAGATCATTCGTGGGCTGCGGCTGGGCGACTTCGACGTGCTCGTGGGCATCAATCTCCTGCGCGAAGGGCTGGACATGCCGGAGGTGTCGCTGGTGGCGATCCTCGACGCGGATCAGGAAGGATTCCTGCGGAGCGGACGGTCACTCATCCAGACCATCGGGCGCGCGGCACGGCACGTCGAGGGGCGGGCGATCTTCTACGCGGACCGGATCACCGATTCGATGCAGTTGGCGATCGATGAGACCGGGCGGCGTCGCGCCCTGCAGGACGCGCACAATCGCGAGCATGGCGTCGTGCCGACGGGCGTCCAGAAGAGCGTCGACCACATCCGCTTCATCACGCGCGTGGCCGACGCGCGCACCGAGCGCGAAGATGGCACGCCCAAGGGCGCCCGGACCCCGGTGGCGGATGCACCGCTCGTGCTCACCCCGGCGGCGATCGAGGCGCGCATGGAGGAGCTCGAGCAGCAGATGCGGGAGGCGGCCAAGGCGCTCGACTTCGAGACCGCCGCACGATTGCGCGACGAGCTCTTCGAGCTGCGTCTGGCCAAGGAGTCGGGCGGGACCGTGCGTGCGCGCACCACGCGCGAGAGCGGGGCGGCAGGGCGCGCGGGCGGGGCAGGGGGCGGGCGTGGGCGCCGACGTCGCTGACACCGGCGCCGCACTGCAGGTGTTCGCCGTCGCGAGTGCTCCGCTGCGCGAACACGAACTCGTCGCGTGGGGGCAGCGGCTGGGGGCCACCGCACCGCTGCCGCTCGTCGTCACGCTGAGCGGACCGCTGGGTGCCGGCAAGACAACGCTGGCGCGCGCCATCCTCGACGGGGCGGGCGTGGATGATGCAACACAGATCGGCAGCCCGACGTTTGCACTCGCGCACGAACACGCGACGCGACGCGGGCCCGTGGCGCACCTCGATCTCTATCGCCTGCGTGGACCGGACGACGTGCTCGCCATTGGCTTCGACGCGCTGCTCGAACGCCACCCACTCGTGCTGATCGAATGGGCCGACCGCGCCGCGGGGCTCCTGCCGCGCCCCCACCTCGCCGTAACGCTGGAGTATGCGGCAGAGGGCCTCGAGACGCGTGTGCTCGACGCGGCGGTGGTGCCCGCATGAGCGACCCGACCGACTGGCGCGGCGTCACCCTGGTGCTCGATGGTGCCGCCGGCGCGATCTCGATCGCGCTGCTCGTGCATGGCGACGTGGTTGGCGAACGGATCGCGGAGCGTACGGGACGTGCGAGCACGCTCGGGCCCGCAGAGCAGGTGCCGTCGCTCGTGCGCGCGCTGCGCGCGTTGGGCCCCGAGGGACCGATCGCGCGCGTGGTCGTCGGTGCAGGGCCCGGCAGCTTCACCGGGCTGCGCGCGGCGGCGGCATTTGCCAAGGGTATCGCGCACGGCGGTGGCGTGCCCCTCTACGCCATCCCGTCATTGTCGCTGATGGTCGCGCGCGCCCTCGACGGCGGGCGGCTCGGCACGCAGCGGCATGTGGTGGCGACGCTGGATGCACTGCGCGGCGAGCGCTTCGCCCAGTCGTTTGCGGTGGATGCAGCGGCGGGGACGATCACGCCAGTCGGGGACGCCCTCCGCGTGCCTGCCAGCGCACAGTCGCCCGAGTGGATCGGCCCGGGCACCGCGGTCGATGTGCTCCCGTCGGCCGCGCACGCAACGCGCGTGCTGTCGCATGCGACGCCGGTGGAGATCACGTCGTGGGAGCCCGTCTACGGTCGACTTGCGGAGGCGCAGGTCCAGTGGGAAGCCGCGCACGCGACACGCACGGCCAACGGATGACGTTGCGGCTCGGACGGCTCGCCGATGCACCGGGCATGCTGGCCATCGAGCGGACCAGCTTCTCGGATCCCTGGTCGCTGCGCAGCTTCGAAAAGCTTCTGTCCGCCCCGCACGCGCACATCGTGGTCGATGCCAGCGAGCAGACCATCGACGGCTTTGTGGTGCTCCTGCTCGCCGCCGACGAAGCGGAGATCGCCAACATCGCCGTCGCACCTGCGCGTCGTGGCACCGGGCTCGGGCGCACGCTGCTGGCCACCGCACTCGAGGAGGCACGCGTGCGGGGCGTGCGGTCGGTCTTTCTCGAGGTCCGGCCGTCCAACACACCCGCGCTGGCCCTCTATCGTTCGGCGGGCTTTGCGGAGGTCGGCCGGCGTCGGCGCTACTACGCGGCCCCGGTCGAAGACGCCCTCGTGATGAGTGCGGCGCTCGCGCCGTGAGCTGCACGGATTCGCTTCGCGCGCGCACGGTTTCGATGAAGGATTTTCGCGGTCATTCGGTAGCTTAGGCACAGTCGCGACGCCCGAGTGGGGCACGCGCGCAAGACTTCACTCCATCGAGGATGCAACAATGAGCCGCAGCCTGAACAAGGCCACGCTGATCGGAAACGTCGGCGGGGATCCCGAGCTTCGCACCACGCCCGGCGGCGGCAAGGTCGCCACCTTCTCGCTGGCCACCTCGCGCGTCTGGAACGACGCGTCGGGCAACCGCCAGGAGAAGACGGAATGGCACCGCTGCGTCGTCTGGAACAACCGCGCCAGCACGCTGGCCGACGTGGTCGAGAAGTACGTCAAGAAGGGCGACAAGCTCTTCATCGAAGGCGGCATCGAGTATCGCCAGTGGCAGGACAAGGAGGGGCAGACGCGGTACACCACCGAGATCAACGTGCGGGAGCTCATCATGCTCAGCGGGCGATCCGGCGGCGGTGACGACGGGGAGTCGGGCGGCGCCGTCCGCCGGGCGCCTGCACCGAGTCGGGCCAAGAGCGCACCGGCCGCCGCGGCCGGCGCTGCCGGCGGGGACTTCG
>JALOPS010000185.1 GCA_025453745.1 Gemmatimonadaceae bacterium | reverse complement strand
GAGATCGTGGCGTGGGGCGACGGGCGACCGCGACCGTTCACCGAGCTGCAGCGCCGGCTCAATCGCAAGACCGTGGGCAAGACGCTGCTCACGCAGGTGCCCTGTCGCGTACTTGCGTACGACCTGCTGGAGCTCGACGGGCATGACCTGCGCGCCGAAGCGCTCACCGCACGACGGCATCGACTGGAAACGCTCGTCGCGTCGCTGCCAACGGGTGCGCGCGTTGCGCTCTCGCCGATCGTGCACGCCGCGCACTGGGACGCATTGATCGACGCGCGCAGTACGGCACGCGTGCACGAAGCCGAAGGGCTCATGCTCAAACGACGATCCAGCGGGTACGGGGTCGGGCGTCGCGTCGGCGACTGGTACAAGTGGAAGGTCGCGCCCTACACCATCGACGCGGTGCTCACGGCCGCGCAGGGCGGCCACGGGCGACGGGCGGGGCTCTATACGGACTACACGTTCGGCGTGTGGGACGGTGACGTGCTCGTCACCATCGCCAAGGCGTACAGCGGACTGACCGACGCGGAGATCCGCGAGGTCGATCGCTTCGTGCGTGCGCACACGCGGGAGAGGTTCGGGCCGGTGCGCACGGTCGAGCCGCAGCTCGTCTTCGAGTTGGCGTTCGAGGCGCTGCAGCCGAGCACGCGCCACAAGAGTGGCATCGCGGTACGCTTCCCGCGCATCGCCCGCTGGCGACGCGACAAGGCCGCACGCGACGCGGACTCGCTCGAGACCATTCGCGCCATGTTGACCGCCACGACGGCTGCGCGATGACGCACGCGCCGTCGCCGCTCGACGCCTGGTTCGCCGAGCAGGGGTGGGCACCGTTTGCCTTTCAGCGCGAGGTGTGGGATGCCTACGCGCGCGGCGAGTCAGGGCTCATCCATGCGGCCACCGGCACGGGCAAGACGTACGCGGCGTGGCTTGGTCCTGTGCGCGCGGCGCTGTCGATGAATGCCACACCACGTCCGCATCGCCGTCGCGCGGAGGCGGACCCGCTGCGCCTGCTGTGGATCACCCCATTGCGCGCACTGGCTGCGGACACGGAGCGGTCGCTGCGTGCACCGGTCGATGCGCTGGGGCTGCCGTGGAGCATCGAGTCGCGTACCGGCGACACGTCGCAGGCGCGGCGCGCGCGGCAGCGCACGCAACTCCCCACGGCCCTCATCACCACGCCCGAATCGCTCACGCTGTTGCTCTGCCGGGACGATCATCGCGAGATCTTCCGCTCGCTCGAGTGTGTCGTGGTCGATGAGTGGCACGAGCTCATGTCCACCAAGCGTGGCGTGCAGGTGGAGCTGGCACTCGCACGGCTGCGCGCTGTCGTCCCGGCGCTGCGCACGTGGGGGCTCTCGGCGACGCTCGGCAATCTCGAGGACGCCGCGGCCACGTTGCTCGGCACCACGCCAGATGGCGCCGTGCGTCCTGGCCGTCTCGTGCAGGGCGTGATCCCCAAGCGCGTGGAGATCGAGGCGCTCGTTCCCGACACCATGGAACGCTTTCCGTGGGCGGGGCACCTCAACACGCGACTGCTCCCCGAAGTGCTGCGCCGCCTCGAAGCGTCGACGAGCGCGATCGTCTTCACGAACACGCGTTCGCAATGCGAGATCTGGTTTCAGTCCATCATCGCCGCGCGCCCGGAGTGGTTCATCCACACCGCGATCCACCACGGCTCGCTCAGTCGCGCGCAGCGCGAAGACGCCGAGGACGGCCTCAAGACCGGGCGGTATCGCCTCGTGGTCGCTACGTCGTCGCTGGACCTCGGCGTGGACTTCTCGCCCGTCGATGTCGTCATGCAGATTGGCAGCCCCAAAGGGGTGGCGCGTCTGCTGCAGCGCGCTGGGCGCAGCGGGCACTCGCCAGGGCGCATCTCGCGCATCGTGTGCGTGCCCACGCACGCCTTCGAACTGGTGGAGGTCGCCGCGGCGCGCGACGCATTGACCGTGGGCGCCATCGAGTCGCGCGATCCGCTCGATCGCCCGCTCGACGTGCTCGCGCAGCATCTGGTGACGCTCGCGGTCGGCGGTGGTTTCACACGCGCGGAGGTGCTGCCGGAGCTCCGCAGCACGCGCGCGTATGCGGCGATGAGCGATGCGGAGCTCGACTGGGCGCTCGACTTCGTGGTCCGCGGCGGGGACGCGCTCGCGGCGTATCCCGACTATGCGCGCGTGCGGCTCGAGGACGGGCGATACCGCATCGCGGACGCGCGGACGGCGATGCGGCATCGTCTGAACATCGGGACGATCGTCAGTGACACCGCGATCGCCGTACGCTACACCACTGGTGGGTCGCTCGGCTCGGTGGAGGAGAGCTTCGTCGCGCGCATGGAGGCGGGGGATCGCTTCATCTTCGCGGGCAAACCGCTCGAGTTCGTGCGGCTGCGTGACCTCACCGCGTTCGTGCGGCGCGCGAAGAGCGCCGAAGGGGCGATCCCGAGCTGGCAGGGCTCGCGCATGCCGCTCTCCACGGAGCTCTCCGCGGCGGTGCGCGAGCGATTCGCGCGCGCGGCGGCGCACCGGTACGATGCGCCGGAGATGGAGGCGGTGCGGCCCATTCTCGAACTGCAGCGCGAGCGCTCGCGCATTCCGGTGCCCGAGGCGCTGCTCGTGGAGCGGTGCGAGACGCGCGACGGCCACCATCTCTTCGTCTACCCGTTCGAAGGGCGACTCGTGCATGAAGGGCTCTCGGCGCTCTTCGCGTATCGGATCGCGCAGTTTGCGCCCATCACGTTCACGTTTGCGTGCAACGACTACGGCTTCGAGCTGCTGGCCGCCGAGCGTGCTCCGTTTGAAGAGGCGCTGGCGAACGGGCTGCTCTCCACCGAGCACCTGTTGCACGACATCGTCCAGAGTCTCAACGCGGCCGAACTCGCCAAGCGGCAGTTTCGCGAGATCGCGCGCGTTGCGGGGCTCGTGTTCTCCGGCTATCCCGGGCAGGCCAAGCCGATGCGGCAACTGCAGGCATCCACGTCATTGCTCTACGACGTGTTTGCGCGGTACGACCCGGAGAACCTCTTGCTGCATCAGGCACGTCGCGAAGTGCTCGAGCGGCAGCTCGAAGCGAGCCGGTTGGGGGTGACGCTGGCGCGGCTCGAGCAGCAGCCGGTGACGCTGGTGGATCTCGATCGACCGTCGCCGCTCGCGTTTCCGCTGCTCATCGACCGGACGCGTGCGAAGCTGAGCACGGAGAAGCTCGCGGATCGCGTGCGTCGCATGACCGTGGCCCTCGAGCGTGAGAGTCGACCGCCCGGGGCGGCGACGCTTCGACCGGCGCGGCTCTCGGCGCAGGATCGCTGAGCGACGAGCCGCGCGACCACGGTGCCCTGCCACTGCGCAGGGGGCATGCACAGCTTTCGTGTCGCATGCTCACGATCGACCTGGCCGGTGAACCGGCGCACCTCCTCCCCGATCGGGCGCTCCATCTGCCCGTGCACGACGCGCTCCTTGTCGCCGACGTGCATTGGGGCAAGGCCGCGGCGTTTCGCGCCGATCGCATTCCGGTGCCGCGCGGGACAACCACGGATGATCTCGAGCGCCTCGACGCACTGCTCGAGATGACGGCTGCGCGACGGTTGCTGGTGCTGGGCGACTTGCTGCACGCTCGCACGTCGCTCCCCGCGGAGACGCGGCTCGCCATCGAGGCGTGGCGCGCGCGGCACCCACGCGTGGAGATCGTGCTCGTCCGCGGCAATCACGATGAGCGCGCGGGCGATCCGCCGGCGGTGCTCGATATCGCGTGCGTGGATGCGCCGTATGCGCTCGGTCCGTTCCGGTTGCACCACTTTCCGACCGAGGTCGCCGATGGATACGCGCTCGCCGGTCACGTGCACCCGCGCGTGCAATTGCATGGCCGCGGACGCCAGCGGCTGGCGCTGCCGTGCTTTGTGTTCGGGGAGCGCAGCGGGCTGTTGCCGTCGTTCGGCAGCTTCACCGGTGGCGCGATCGTGGATCCGGCGCCGGGAGCGCGAGTGTATGCGATTGCGGATGGCGAGGTGCTGGCGGTGACGCCGTCGGCGCTGTCGGCAGCGCACACGTGAGCGACGACCGGCCGTTCGTCATCCGCGACTCGCCCATTCATGGCAAGGGCGCGTTTGCGATCCGCTACATCCCGCCCGGTGTGCGGCTCATCGAGTATGCCGGTGCGCGGCTCACGCCCGCGGAGGCCGAAGCGCGCTACCCTGATGATGCGGGGGGGACGCATCACACCTTTCTCTTCGCAATCGATGACGACGTGGTGATCGACGCGGGGGTGGACGGGAACGATGCGCGATGGATCAATCATTCGTGCGCGCCGAACTGCGATGCAGTGGTGGAAGACGGGCGCATCTGGATCGAGTCGATCGACCACATCGTGGCGGGGGAGGAGCTGGCGTACGACTATGCGTATGTGCTCGCCGAACGGCATACGCCCGCTGCCAAGCGGCGCTATCCGTGTCACTGCGGGGCGGCGAGCTGTCGCGGGACGATTCTGGCGAAGAAGCGCGGGTGATGGCTTGGTTGTTTTCGGCTGCGCGCGCGCCGTTCGCTGCGCGAGCCGCCCGTGTCGTTCGCTGAGCGAGCCGCGTAGCGGCGAGTCGAAGCGCCTCGCGATGGCGCGCAGCGCCATTCGCGGCAGTTCCGACGTCGCGCGTACGGCCCCGAACGCGCCCCTTCGACTCGCGGCTGCGCCGCTCGCTCAGGGTGGCGCGTCGGGCGGTGCTTCGACTCCGGGCTGCTGCGCAGCCCTGCGCTCAGCACACGGCGGCTGCTGCGCAGCCCTCCGCTCAGCACACGGCGGCTGCTGCGCAGCCCTGCGCTCAGCACACGGCGGCGCCGCCCCACCGCCGTCATCCTGAGCGACGCGCCGTAGGCGCGGAGTCGAAGGATCCCCGCGCCCACACGGAGATCCCTCGACGTCGGCGCTTCGCGCCGTCGCTCGGGATGACGAGCGCTGCGCCTACCGCACGCCCGCTGCCGTCGTGAAATCCTCGCCCGGATTGATGAACTGATCGCTCTCCAACCGGTGCTGCCGATCGTAGAGCTCCTTGTATCGCCCGTTCTGCGCAATGAGCTGCCCGTGCGTACCCCGCTCCACGATCTCGCCCTCTTCGATGACGAGGATCTGGTCGGCGCTCGTGATCGTCGACAGCCGGTGCGCGATGACGAACGTCGTGCGCCCCGCGCGCAAGCGCCGCAGCCCCGCCTGGATCAACTGCTCGCTCTCGCTGTCGAGCGAACTCGTCGCCTCGTCGAGAATGAGCACGCGCGGATCGGCCAGAATCGCCCGCGCAATCGCCACACGCTGCCGCTGTCCGCCGGAGAGCTTCACGCCACGCTCGCCGACGATCGTGTCATACCCGTCCGGAAAACGCGACACGAACTCGTCGACGTGTGCGATGCGCGCGACCTCCTCCACCTGCTCGGCGGAAGCCCCGGGGCGCGTAAACGCGATGTTGTCGCGCACCGTGCCGTCGAAGAGGAAGTTGTCCTGCAGCACCACGCCCAACTGCCCGCGGTAGTCGCGCAGCTTGAGACTCCCCAGGTCGCTCCCGTCGATCCGGATGACCCCCTTCTCCGGTTGTGCAAACGCCATGATCAGCGAGATGAGCGTGCTCTTGCCCGAGCCGCTCGAGCCGACCAGCGCTGTTGTGGTTCCGGCGGGTGCGACGAAGCTGATGCCCTTGAGCACCGGCACCCCCGGCTCGTAGCTGAACCAGACGTTCTCGAACGCCACATCCCCGCGGAGCGTGGTCACCGCCGACTTGGACGCGTCGAGCTGGTCTTCCGTCGCCATGTCCTTGAGCTCGCGAATCCGATCGAGTCCGGCGAGCGCTTCGGAGAGCTGCGTCCCGATCGACGCGATCGAGATGAGCGGCGCGGCCACGAGCCCCACGAAGAACGTGTACGTCACCAGATCGCCGAGCGTCATCCGACCGGCGATCACGTCGCGCCCGCCGAGCACCATGAGGATCGTGCCGACCGCGCCGACGATCGCCGTGCCAAGCGCGGTCGTGGCCGAGGTCCCCGTGATCGTCTTGCGGATGTTGTCGAAGAGGCGCTGCACGCCGCCGCGGAACACTTCGCGCTCGCGCTGTTCGGCCGTGTAGACCTTCACGACGCGAATGCCGCCGATCGTCTCCGTCAGTCTCCCCGTCACCTCGCCCTGAATCACGCTCCGCTCGCGGAAGATCGGCCGCAGCCGCCGGAACGCGACGGCCATCCCCGCGCCAAAGACGGCGAGAAAGACCACCATCACCGCCGTCAGTCGCCAGTTGAGCCACAGCAGGTAGCTGAGCGCCATGATCGCGCTCACCACGCCACCGACCAACTGAATGACGCCCGTGCCCACGAGATTGCGAATCCCTTCCGGGTCGTTCATCACGCGATTGACGAGCACGCCGCTCTTGGTGCTGTCGAAGTAGCGCACCGGGAGTCGCACCAGATGCGCCTGTACATCTTCCCGGAGCTTGGCGATCGCCTGTTGCGCCGCCACGCTGACGACCTGCGACAGCGAGAACGACGTGATCGCTTGAATGAGCGTCGCCGCACCCGACGCCAGCGCGATGGGGACGAGCAGTTCGCTGCGCCGGTTGACGAGCACCTCGTCGATCAGCCACTTGGTCGCCGCGGGCAACACGAGACCGGCCGGACGACTGATGAGCATCAGCAACAGTCCCAGCCCAACCGACTTCCGGTGCTCCCAGATGAGCGCACGCGCCTCGGCCCACGCGCGCTTCGGGTCGTACTTGGGTTTCTTGGGCGCCGACGGTGAGGCGGGACTCGCCGCGGCGGGACGAGCGGACGCGGGGTCGCGCGGCAGCGCGGGAGCAGACGTGGCCATCGGGACAAAGTACGATGGCGTGCGGGCAAACGCCTCGGGTGAACGGCTGACGGCACACGCGTGCACAACGAACGTGATACGTGGTGCCCGCGGTGCGCGTGACGACGGCCCCCGCGAACCGTCGTTTCGATGATCCGGACGACGACGCGGTTGCCGGCGTGCAGGTCCATCACGCATCACCGCCCATGCACTCGTCGTCGCTCTCTCTCCACGTGGCTGCGGTCCTCGCGGCACTCACGATCGCGCCTGCTGTGCTCCCCGCGCAGCCCACGCCGGCGTCGCCTGCCGCCACCAGCGCACGCCTCGCGCCTCCCGCGCCGGACTCGCTCGAGGCGATCACCCGCCGCGGCTACCAACTCGCGAACTACGACGCCGCCGCCTGGCAGGGCACCGACGCCGTGATGGCGCTTCGTCCGGCACGCGACGCGTTCACGACGTACCTCGCCCGCGAGATCGGTGGCCGGTGGACCGTATCGTTCGGGTCACTTTCCCCGGGAGGGGACACGCTGCGCGTCACCTACGAGGCGGTTGCCGGAACGTCCGAGGGCGAGCCATTCACCGCGCGGGCGGTGGTTCCCGCGCGGCCCGAGACCGGTGCACTGGCCGCCATGGCCCGCACGATCGCCGACGTGCGCACGCGCCTCGGACAGCCCACGCGGCCGATGAACATCGCCGTGCTCTCCGCACCCGATGGCGGGTGGTACACCTACGTGGCGCCCGCGCAGACCCGCGCCGACGTGTACCCGCTCGGCGGCGATACACGCTACCACTACTCGGCCGATGGACGCGCCCTCCGGGCCACACGGGTGCTTCACCGCTCGATCATCGAGTTCGGGACGCCCGCCGCAACGAACGGACGGCTCGAGTACGGTACGCACACCGCGGTCCTCGACAACATTCCCGAAGACACCGACGTCTGGCATGTGCTGGTCCGGGAGCCGAAGGTGCCGGAGCTCATCGTCACCGACGCGTTCATCTATCGCATCGACGTGGACGGGCGGATCCGCCTCCTCGGCCGACGCGAGGAGCTGCTGCGCAAGTAGGCCCGACGGGCGCGCCCACCACCGTCCGATCGCGACATCGCGCCGCCTCCTGACGTACGCGGAGCGGGCGCGCGCCACGCAGCACAGCGACCCCGAGCGCACGCGGTTCGTGTGCGCGATCACCCACTGGAGTGTCACGCTGCTGGCGTGACCGTCACTGCGCTCGCGCCATGGTGGCGACACTGCCGCCGTTACAATCGCTTGCCCGCAATCTCGACGTCCTGTGGCGCTTGCACTCGTGTGACCACACCATAGCTTCGTGCGTCCGAGCAAAATCCTTCCGAGCACGTGTCGGTCGCTCCTCCGCACTATCCGGGTGCGGGTGGGCGGGCAAGAGGGAACGCGGTTCGAACCCGCGGCACCCCCGGTGCTGTAAGGCGAGTAGGGCGGGCAGGTAGCCACTGCGCTTCGGCGTGGGAAGGC
>JALOPS010000013.1 GCA_025453745.1 Gemmatimonadaceae bacterium | reverse complement strand
GCGTATGTGATCGCGAAGTGATATCATTGCGATACCTAACAGGAGAACTGATCCCGATGCTTCGCGACACCGAATTCCGTGGTTCGTCCGGTTACCTCATGCTCGCGGTCCTGCCGCTCGCGCTGCTCGCGCTCCTGGCAGCGGCCATCACCGCCTTTCGTGCCGACCGCGACGGGATCGGCGTCCTGATCCTCCTCGGTGTGGGGCTCCTGAGTGTGCTGCTGGGCGGCTTCTTCATCGTCCATCCCAATGAAGGCAAGGCGCTCACCCTGTTCGGCAAATACGTGGGGACCGCGCGCGCGCCCGGGCTCTGGTACGCCAACCCGTTCTATACGAAGAAGGCCGTCTCGCTCAAGGTGCGGAACTTCGAGACGACCAAGCTCAAGGTGAACGACGCCCATGCCAATCCCGTCGAGATCGGCGCGATCGTGGTCTGGAAGGTGATCGACACGGTCGAAGCGCTCTTCGAGGTGGACGACTACGAGAAGTACGTGCACATGCAGAGCGAGGCGGCGCTGCGCACGCTCGCGTCGAGCTATCCCTACGATGCGCACCGCACCGGCGAGATCTCGCTCTCGACGCACACGGCGGAGATCTCGAAGGGGCTGAGCGAGGCGCTGCACGAGCGGTTCGCGAAGGCGGGGGTGGAAGTCATCGAGTCGCGCATCTCGCATCTGGCGTATGCGCCGGAGATCGCGGCGGCGATGCTGCAGCGGCAGCAGGCGAGTGCGATCGTGGCGGCCCGACAGACGATCGTCGATGGCGCGGTGGGGATGGTGGAGAGCGCGCTCGACCAGCTCACCGCCAAGCGGATCGTGGAGTTCGACGGCGACCGGCGGGCGGCGATGGTGAGCAACCTGCTGGTGGTGCTCTGCTCCGATCGTGCCGCGCAGCCGGTGGTGAACACGGGGTCGATCTACCAGTGATGGCGCTGCAGGGCCTGACGGATGGGGTGCCGTGCGCACCGCATCCGTCGGGCGCGTCGCAGGTGGCGCGCAGTCTCGCGGCGGAGGGTCGCCGCGATGGCTGAGCGCAAGCCGTTTCTCTTGCGCGTCGATCGAGCCGTGCTCGAGGCGATGCAGCGCTGGGCGAACGACGATTTGCGCAGCCTCAACGGGCAGATCGAGTTCGTGCTGCGGCGGGCGTTGGCGGGGGTCGGGCGACCGGTGAGCGTGCGCGGCGCCGATGCGGTCGATGACGCGCCCGAGGTGTCGCGCGACGACGCAGGAGAGAGCGGCGGTTCGTCGGACATCGGGTGAGGCTCGTCGCGCCCTCGCGCGCACGCAGATCACATCGTGCGGGCAGCCCGGTCTGCCCGCACGGATGCGCGGATCAATCTCAGGGGGCAGGAAGCGTGGTGTTGCGGCCCCAGCCCCAACCGTCCAGCCAGTCCTTGCACCGCACGTAGGTCGTGATGATTTCGACGGCTGGCGGGACAGCCGTACCGAGCGAACTCAGCGCGCCTTGGGCGAGCATCACGTTACGGCGTGCGATGGCGTCGCCGAGTGTGGCGCCGCGGCGGGCCACTTCACCGGTCGCGCTGGTCAGACGGGCGCCGTGGAGCACATCGCAGAACTCCGGCGGGAAGATGAGCGTCGACGGGAGCTCCTCCGCGGGCAGGCGGAGCGCGCCCCCACCGTTCCACGCGTTGTCGACCTCCCACAGCAGCGCGTCACCCTCCGCGGCGATCGCGGCGAGGATTTCATCATCCTCGTCGCTGACGAGCGTGGGCGCATGCGCGAGCACATCGCAGCCGATGGCGGCGGCAAAGCGCGTGGACACGCGCGGGAGAGTGGCACAGAACGCGGGGAAGTCGGGCTGCGTACGGAGGAGCCGACCCATGCTGAGTCGGTCCGACGGCGGTGCGGTGCGACCGTCACCGGCGTCATCGGGCGTACGAACGGTGCGAGTGGTCGCGGCGACGGCGTGATCCGTGTCCGGTGCGGTGAACGAGCGGTCGCAGGCGGAGACGGTGCACGCCAGCGCGACCAGCATGGCGTGCGAGAGACGAGCGAGGAGATACGACATGGAGCGCCTCTGTGACGGAGGTGAGATCACCGTCCGTTGTGGCGGTGATGTCACCGACAGTGCAGGCGCCGCCGCAGAATCCCTTCATCGTTTTCGCACGCGGCCAAGCGTGGGAGCACGCGGCAGCGCATCATGCGGAGCGCGCGCCACTTCGTTGGAGCGACGATCAACGCGCACGGCGACCGCTGTAGCGCACCAGCGCGACCACGACGGTGAGCGCGACGCACGCGGTGGTGGCGCGAGGCCAGCTCATCGCGCCGAAGAAGAGCGCGGCGGAGCTCGTCACGACCAAGGCAGCGTTCAACAGGCGATCGCGCGGTGAGCCTCCCGACGTGTCGTGCTCGAGCTTGGCCACCGCGAACACGGCCCAGAGGATCATCCCCGCGACGGCGATGAGCAGTCCGACGGCCAAGAAGTATTCAGCGGACATATTGGCAGGCTGGGGGAACGAGACTGCGGCGGGAGCACCAGCGTGGTGCTCCCGCCGTGTGTGCCGTCAACGAACACGGCGCTATCGAGGGCGACGGGGATCGTTGGGCTCGCCACCGCCGTCACGAGTGCAGCCCACGTAGGTGATGATGGCGCCAATCGCTCGTGGGCCGCTCGAACTGATCAACCGCGTCAGCGACTGCCACGCCGAGGGCGGATCCTTTCGCACGATACCGGCGCCGACCAACCACGCGTCGCCCGCCGCTGCCGCGCTCGCCCCCCACGCATCACCCCGCTCTCGATGACAGTCGCGGGGAGGAGACTGCGGCGGCGGCGGCGCGTTCGGCGGTGTCGGAGGTGTCGGAGGTGTCGGCGGCTGTTGCTGGCTCTGCAGCGCCGTCAGCGACGCACCGTTGTCGGCTTCAGCCCACGCGGCGTCGATCGCGGCCATCATCTCGTCGGTTTGCGCTGCGATCTCCGCGAGCTGCGCCTCGATCTCTTCGTCCGTGTAGAGATGCGGCAGTCGCGCAATGCCGCTCGATTCCGGACAGCCAAATCGATCGGCCAACCCGGAATGCAGTTGACGGAGCTGGCCACACTGGTCGGCAAAGTCGGGGCGCTTGGCGAACTCGGCGAACAGGGAGTCGCGCACCGCGCGCGGATTGCCGCGCGGCACGCGAGTGACCGGCACCGCTCTCTCGCCGACGACCGACGTGGTCGGCGTCGATCCGGTCGAGGTGATGTTCGGCCCACTCGGCGCATCCGAACACGCCGTCACGACGCCAGCGAGCATCACTACGGTGACAAGAGGTGCCGGGGAGAATCGGGAAGAGAATGACATGCAGCCCTCCGGGGCTGGGGGTTGATGTCCCGGCCCACCACGGGCCCGGACACCGCGACGGTGCGACCATCTCCGCCAATCCCCTTCACCACGGGAGCACGCCCCGAATCCTGGGCGCTCGCATCACCACCCTATGCGGTGGCGTCACTCCCACGTCACACCGCCGAGCGCTCGGACTCGCGGTTCTGTTCACCCCGGAACGCGACATCGGCCATACTCCCCCTCCCGCTTGCCCGGCGTTTCCTCACCCCACGCCCGGCAGTCCGAGATTGTATGACCGTCGATCCCCCCGCCCCCACCTTCCTCCCCCTCGAGCAGCGGGTCCGCCTGCTCGAGCAGGTGGTCATTCAGGCGCATGAGGCGATCGTCATCACCGAGGCGGAGCCGCTCAACGCACCCGGCCCCCGCATCGTCTACGTCAACGACGCCTTCACCCGCCTCACCGGCTACTCCGCCGTCGACGTCCTCGGCCGCAGTCCGCGCCTCTTCCAGACCGAACGCACCAGTCGCGCCACCCTCGACGAGATCCGCCGCTGCCTGAGCCGCTGGGCGCCCTTTCGCGGCGAGGTGCTCAATCGCCACAAGGACGGCAGCGACGTCTGGATCGATCTCTCGATCGTTCCGGTAGTCAACGAGGTCGGGTGGTTCACGCACTGGGTCGCGATCCAGCGCGACGTCACCGAGGCGCGCCGCAATCGTGAGGCCCTCGCCCACTCCGAGGCAAAGCTGCGGCTCGCGCTCCGCGCCGCGCGCATGGGGACGTGGAACGTCGACGTGACGACCGGCGAGGTGACCTGGTCGGAGGAGCTCTACGAACTGATGTGTCGCGACCCGGCGCTCGGCCCGCCCGGTCCCGACTCGATCGCCGAGACCACGGAGCCCGCAGAAGCCGCCGAGTTGTTGGCGACGATTGCCCGTGTCCGGCGCGACGGCACGCCGGGCGCCGTGCAGTTTCGCGTGCGTCGCTACGATGGCGAGTGGCGCAGCATCGACCTGACCGTCTCCGGCGTGGCCGATGAGACCGGCACGGTCACGCAATTGACCGGAATCGTCCGCGACATCACCGATCTCGTTGGCGCAGAGCGGAACGCGGTCGCGGCGGCCTCGCGCCTGCGCGGGGCACAGCGCCTTGCGCGGCTTGGCGTGTGGGATGTGGATCTGGAGGCCGGGACAGCCACCTGGTCGCCGGAAATGTGCGCCCTCTTCCAACGCGACCCCTCGCGCGGTGCGCCGACGTTCGACGAGTTCTTCACCACGCTGCTGCTGCCGGACGACGCGGCCGCCGTGCGCGAATCGCTCACGCGCGTGGCAACGACGCAACGCGAGGAGTCGTTCGAACATCGCGTGCGACGCGAAGACGGCACGGTGGGTGAGGTGCGCTCGATCGCCGAGCCGGGCGCCATTCGCGACGGCCGCGTGATCTCGATCAAGGGCGTCACGCTCGACGTCACGGAGGAGCGCCGGCAGGCGGAGCAGCTCAAGGCCACGAACGCTCAGCTCGCCTCGGCGCAGCGGCTCGTCGGACTCGGGGCGTGGACGTTCGACCTCGCCGCGCGGCGCGCGCGCTGGTCACCGGAGATGTTCACGATCTTTGGCCTCCCGGCGACCACCGAACCGCTTCCCTACGAAGCGTCCATTGCCGCCACGCACCCGGATGACCGGGCGTACGTGCACGAGACGCTGATGGCCGCGGCGCAACAAGGGACGCCGCTTCACCTGGAGTACCGGTTCATTCGCGGTGATGGCGAAGAGCGCATCGCGACCGCATTCGGTCAGGCCGTGCGCGACGCCGCCGGTCGCATCGTCGCCGTCACGGGCGCGATTCTCGACGTCACGGAGCAGCGTCGCGGAGAGCAGCGCCTCGTCGAGCTCAAGGAAGCCGCCGAAGCCGCCGCGCGCGCGAAGTCGCAATTCCTGGCCAAGGTCTCGCACGAACTGCGCACACCGATGAACGGGGTGCTCGGTACCCTCGATCTCCTCCGCGAGACGGCGCTCGACGGCGATCAGCGGCAACTCGCGAAGATGGCGCACGACTCCGCCGAGTCGTTGTTGCGGCTGCTCAACGATCTGCTCGACTTTGCCAAGATCGAGGCCGGCAAGATCGAACTGCGCGAGGAGTCCTTTCCCATTCGGCGCACGGTGCATGGCGTCGTGGAGCTGCTCGACGCGCGCGCGCGCACCAAGGGCCTCACCCTCGCCGCCGACGTGGCCGACGCGCTGCCGGTCCGCATCCTCGGCGACGAAGGGCGGTTGCGTCAGGTCCTGCTCAACCTCGTCGGTAACGCCATCAAGTTCACCGAGCATGGCGGCGTGCGCGTGAACGTCACCACCGTCGCGCACCACGACACCACGCGACTGCGCGTGGAGGTGGTCGACAGCGGCATCGGCATTCCGCCGGCGCGCCGGGCCGCGCTGTTCGTGCCGTTCTCCCAGGTGCACGACGCGGCGCGCGTCGCCGAGGGCGGCGCCGGACTTGGCCTCTCGATCTGTCGCGAACTCATCGAGCAGATGGGTGGATCGCTCGGGCTCGACGAGACGCAGGCCCATGGGAGCTGCTTCTTCTTCGAGCTGCCGTTGCGCCCCGCGGAAGACGTGCGGACCCCGTCGGGCACGCGCGTGGACGACCTCGACGGCCTCGATCTGTCGCGGCTCGTCGGCGCACACGTGCTGATCGCGGAAGACCATCCGATCAATCGCGCCGTCGTGCAGCGCCACGTCGAATCGCTCGGCGCGCGCGTCTCGCTCGCCGTCGATGGCGGCGAGGCGGTCATCTCCGCCCGCAGTCACGCCTTCGACGCGATCCTCATGGATTGGCAGATGCCGGTGCTCGACGGGCTGTCGGCCGCCCGACAGATCCGGGCCGACGAAGCGGCGTGCGGCCGACGTCCGGTCCCGATCATCGCCGTGACGGCCAACGTGTACGAGGCCGATCGTGCGGCGACGGTGGCTGCCGGCATGAACGGCTTCGTCGCCAAGCCGCTCGTGCGACGCGAACTCGCCGCGGTGCTGAGCCGAGTGCTGGCCGCGCGCGGGCGCTCCGCACACGACACGCTCTCCATCTTCCCAGTCACTGCGCGCCCGGAGGCGCCGCCCGTTGTGCCTGCTTCGTCCGGAGCACCCGATCCATCGCACCCCTTGGCCGCATTGCGACGCCTGGTGCACGACCTCGCCAACGCCGTTCAGGCGCAGGACCTCGCGTGGTTCCACCGCGGCGCGCAGCAGGCGGCCGCCGAGGCCGATCGCGTCGACGCGCCCGACGTCGCCACCGCGTCGCGCGCGCTGCTCGCCATCACACCGACCACCGAAGACGACTGGGACGATGTCGTGACCGCCGTGCGCGCCGTGCAGCAGGCCATGCGCGCGGTCAAGGCACGCGTCGACGGCGAGGCGCGCTAACCGCTCGCCGACGCGCCCTCGAGCGCCTGCGCGAGATCGGCGATGAGATCTGCGGGGTGTTCGAGGCCGATGGAACAGCGCAGCAGATCATCGGGGGTGGGACTGGTCGGGCCCTCGACCGACGCGCGGTGTTCGATGAGGCTCTCGACGCCGCCCAACGACGTCGCCCGCGTGAACACTCGCACGTGCGCGGTGACCGCGAGCGCGGCCGACCGACCGCCGCGCACCTGCAGCGAGAGCATCGCACCCCCCGATGTCATCTGTCTCCGGGCGACGTCACCATTGGGGTGCCCCGGCAGAAACGGATAGTGCACCGCGTGCACGGCGGGATGCGTTGCCATCGCCTGTGCCACCTCTTCGGCGTGCTCCACATGCATGCGCCAACGCGCGGGCAGACTCGCGATACCGCGCGCGACGAGCCAGGCGTCGAACGGTGCCGCCCCGCTGCCGGCAAGCACTTGAATGCGGCGCACCTGTTCCGCCATCGGATCGTCGGCACGCAGGATGAGCGCCCCGCCGGTCACGTCGGAGTGGCCGGCGAGGTACTTGGTGGTCGAGTGCATCACCACATCGGCACCCAACACGAGCGGCTGCTGACCGAGCGGCGAGGCCCAGGTGTTGTCGACGACGACCCGTGTGCGACGGGCGCCGTCGCGCGGCGTGTGTGCATGCACGAGGGCCACCACACCGGCAATGTCGGTGATGGTCAGCGTGGGATTCGATGGTGTCTCGATCCACACGAACGCGGGCGGCTCGCCCGCGCGCAGCGCAGACGCGACGGCATCGAGATCGTCCATCGGCACGAGCACCGGCACCAGTCCCCAAGGACCGAAGACTGTCTCAGCGAGTGAGCGTGTGTGGTAGTAGATGCGCTCCGGCAGCAGCACGCGCGCGCCCGGCCATGCGCACTGCATCACCGCCGCCGTCGCCGCCATGCCCGACGTGAACGCGAGCGCCGCGTACGCCGCGGGATCTTCATCCTGCGGCGCTTCGAGCGCGGCGAGCGCTCCTTCGAGCTGCGCCCGGTTGGGCGTGCGATCGCGCGCATAGACCCATCCGGCGCCGCGACTGTAGTCCGGCTCGCGCACGAACGTGGTGGACAGCACGATCGGCGAGACCACCGCGCCGGTGACAGGGTCGGGCGCACGCCCGGCGTGGTGTCGATCGACTTGGGGGCGAGGTTCTGGCCGGCGAGTCGCCGGCCGCGACAGGTTCGAGGCGGCCCGCGGTCGCGAGCAGCTCCGTGATCATGCTCGCCAGCGCCTGCACGGTGAAGGGCTTCTGCAAAAACCGCGTGCGGCGATCGAGCCCGTCGGCACCGGCCAGCGCGGCCACATCGGGGGGCAGGATGCCGGGCGGGAGCTGTCCACCCGCGTAGCCCGACATGAAGAGCACCGGCAGCGTGGGGCGTTCGGCGCGCAGTCGCGCGATCAGCTCATGGCCGGAGAGGCGCGGCATCATGACATCGGTGACGACGGCCTCGAACGCCCCATGCTGCTCGCGCCAGATCGTCAGCGCCTGATCACCATCCTGGGCGGTGGTGACGCGATACCCTTTCCGTTCGAGCACGCGCTGCGCGAGCACGCGCACGCCGTCCTCGTCTTCGACCAGGAGCACGCGCGGCTCACCATGATAGGCGAGCGTCGAGGGAGGGGCCGGCCTCGCCGGACGCGCCGGCGACGCCGCGCGCCGGAAGAGCAGATGCACCGTGGTGCCCGCGCCCGCGGCGCTCTCGATCCACACCGCGCCGTCGCTCTGCTGCATGATGCCGTACACGGTCGACAAGCCGAGGCCGGTCCCCTCGCCAATCGACTTGGTCGTGAAGAACGGGTCGAACGCCTTCGCGCGCGTGCCGTCGTCCATGCCAATGCCCGTGTCGGTGACGGCGAGATGGACGTAGGCCCCAGGCGCGACATCGGGCTCGATGCGAAACGGTTCGCTCCCGTCGGCGGGGTAGCCCATCCGGTCTTCGGCGGCGTCCACGTCGCCCAGCCGGATCACGAGGGCGCCGCCGCGCGCGTGCATGGCGTCGCGCGCGTTGAGCACGAGGTTGACGAGCACCTGTTCGAGCTGTCCGCGGTCGGCGACGATCATGCCGACGTCACGCGCGGGCGTGACCGAGAGCGCCATCGTCGGCGGCAGGAGGCGCTCGAGCATGCGCATGAGCTGCATCACGACGGCGCTCGGATCGAGCAGTTGCGCCTGCAGCACCTGTCGACGCCCGTAGGCGAGCAGTTGGCGCGTGAGATCCGTCGCGCGTGCGGCCGCGCGTTCGATCTCGACGATCTCATCGGCGAGCGGAGACGTCTCGCCGACCTGCTCGAGCAGCATGGTCGCGTTGCCGCGAATGACGGTCAGCAGGTTGTTGAAGTCGTGCGCAACACCACCGGCCAGCCGGCCGAGGGCCTCGAGCTTCTGCGACTGGAGCTGTGCCTCCTCGCTCGCGCGGAGACGCGCCTCGGTTTCGCGCTGCGTCGAGAGGTCGAGCAGGAAAAGCGATCCGACCCCGTCGGCCGCATCGAGCGTGGTGATGACCACGAGCACGGGGACGTCGGTGCCGTCCCGCTTGACGAGCACTCGCTCATAGGGCGGCGCGATGCCATCGACGACGAGCAGCGCACGCAGTTCGGCGTCGCGTGGCGCGTCGGCCGACTTGGTGATCTGCGTCCAGTGGATCTCCCCTTCGACGAGCGCGGCGCGATCGTAGCCCAGCAGGTCGAGAAATGCCTGATTGGCATCGACGATCCGCCCGTCGAGCGCCCAGCGGGCCACGCCAACGGTATAGCTCGAGCGGGGGACGGTCATGACGGAGGTGTGGGGCGGATCGGGGAGGGCGAAACGTGGCGGTAGACACCCGCGGCACAAGGGGACACCGGCGCGCGCGGCGCCTGGACATGTGTTACACGATTGGCCGGCGACGTTCGCAACTCGGCATCGATCCGACAGCCGGAGACTGACACTCACGTCGCACGCGCGCCGTTTGGTGCGGTATCTTCGCGCTCTCGCCACCGCCCCGTGACGCCTCCGACCGACTTCCAGACGCTGTCCGCCGCCTTGGACGGCCAGTACCACGTCGAGCGCGAGCTCGGACGGGG
This sequence comes from Gemmatimonadaceae bacterium, assembly GCA_025453745.1. Lineage (GTDB taxonomy): Bacteria > Gemmatimonadota > Gemmatimonadetes > Gemmatimonadales > Gemmatimonadaceae > JALOPS01. The sequence goes on along the minus strand of JALOPS010000013.1, from coordinate 28,263 downwards.
TGGGATGGGCGTGGTCTACCTCGCGCGCGATCTGCGATTGGACCGACCGGTCGCCCTCAAGGTGCTGCCGGGCGAGCTCGCGGCGCGCGCCGAAACGCGGGAACGCTTCCTGCGCGAGGCGCGCACCGCCGCGCAGCTCGCGCACCCGCACATCGTGCCCGTCTACCGCGCAGACGAAACGAACGGCGTGACGTACTTCGCGATGGGATACGTGGATGGCGACACGCTCGGCCAGCGGCTGCGCGACCGCGGCCCGCTGCCGGTCGTGGACGTGGTGCGCGTGCTGCGCGAGGTCGCCTGGGCGCTGGCGTATGCACATGTACGCGGCGTCGTGCACCGCGACGTGAAGCCCGACAACATCCTCATCGAGCGCGCGACCAACCGCGCGATCGTCACGGACTTCGGCATCGCGCGTGCGGACTTCAACCCCGCGCTCACGCAAGACGGCATGGTGCTCGGCACCGTGCACTACATGAGTCCGGAGCAGGCGACGGGCGAACCGATCGATGGACGCAGCGACCTCTACGCACTCGGCGTGGTGGGCTATCAGGCGCTCAGCGGACGATTGCCGTTCGACGCCGAAGTGCCGCATGCCGTCCTCGTGGCGCACGCGACGAAGGCCGCGCCGGCGTTGGCATCGGTGGCACCCGCAGTGCCGGCGGCGGTGTGCGCCGTCATCGATCGCTGTCTGCGCAAGACCGCGGGCGATCGCTTCGAGACGGGTGAAGCGCTGGCCGATGCGCTCACACGCGCGCTCGAGGACGCGGCGCACGCCGCCGACGCGCAGCCCGGCCAGGTGATCAGCGAGGCGGCGGCGAAGGTGATCTGGCAGCGCGCCGCGCAGTTGCAGGCGGAAGCGGCGCAACGCCTCGATGCACGCACGCGGGAGTCACGCGCGGCGTTGGCGCCTGGCAGCGCGGGTACGGGCGCCGCGTCCGGGTCCACACCGACGTCGGGCTACCGGTTGCGTGATGTCGAGGCGGCCGCGGTGGAAGCGGGCATCTCACAGCGCTACGTGGCGCTCGCACTCGCCGAGCAGCGCAGCGAGCGGGGCGTCGTGTCGGCAGCCCCCGTGCAGATGACGCGCATGGATCGCGCGGCGATGCGCATTCTCGGCACCAAACGGACCGGGCTGTCGGTCTCGCGCGTGATCGCGGCGCCCGCACGCGACGTGCTGGCTGCGGTCGGGCGCGTGCTGCGCGGCACGCCGTACGGACTCGTGCTGCGCGAGACGGTCGGCGGGCATCCACTCGACGGTGGTGTGCTCGTCTTCGATTTCTCCGATGCGACCAACGCGATGACGAGCGGTGTGTTCATGTGGTCGCGCTGGGGACTCTTTGCCAAGGAAGTGCGCTGCACGTTGCGTGAGATCGGCAACGGGCAGACGGAGCTCTCGCTGTATCTCGACATCAAGAGCGGCGTGCGCATCAACGCGGCGGTGTATGGCGCGCTCTCCGTGGGCGCGGGCACGGGCGGCGGCGCGATCGTGGCCGGTTTCGTCTCCACGATGGGGTTGGCGGCGCTCGCAACGGTTGCGGCGACCGGACTGGGCGCCATTGCCGCGTTGGGCGCTGCCGTCGCCGCAACCGGGCCGGTGCACCGGTGGGAAGAGCGCTGCGTCGAGCGCGAGCTCGACAAGGCGCTCAACGCCGTGCGGGTATCCGTCGAACAGGTCGATGTGTTCAATGACACGGGTCGGACGCGCCCCGTCATCGACCCGTTTGCCGGGCTGCCGGCGGCAACGCCGCGACCGTAGCGCTATCGCGCCCGCGTCCCGCGGACGCCCACATCCGGAAAATCGCAGAACAAGCCGTCGACGCCGAGCTGCGCGAGCTGGCGCACTTCGGCCAGTGGATCGCCGGCATACCCCTTTGGGAGAAACGCCGACTCGCTGCGCAGTGTCCACGCATGCACCACGAGTCCCGCGGCGTGCGCCTCGGCGACGAGCGACGTGGGTGTACCGAGCGCGCCATCCGAGGCAACCGGCACGATCATCCGCGTGTTCGCGCCGATGCCATCGGCATAGCGCGCGATCTCGCGCAGCCCATCGGGCGTCACCAGGTCGCGGTAGGTGCGGGCATCGCCTGCGGCGACGAAGTCGGGCGGCGCGCCCACCGGCGAGACGAGTTGCACGAGCCGGAGCGGCGTCTGCGATCGCAGTGCGCGCAGGTTGCCCACCTCGAATGACTGAATGAAGACCGGCGCCTCTTTGGTGCGATACCCGGCCTTCGTCAGCGCCTCGAGCAGCGGCGGCTCGAGCGGCAGCCCGATCGATCGGAAGTACGACGGATGCTTGGTCTCCGGATAGAGCCCGATCGGTCGCTGCCTGGCGACCGATTCATTGGCCACGAGCAGCAGGATGTCGTCGAATGTCGGAATGACGAACTGTCCGTCATAGGCGTGCGAGCGCATGGGCAGCCGCTCCTTTGCACGCAGCGTGCGGAGCTCGGCCAATGTGAAGTCTTCGGTGAACCAGCCGCGCACCGTGTCGCCGTCGATCACCTTCTGTGTGCGACGGTCGGGAAACTTCGCCGCCACGTCGGTGGTCCCGCCGATCTCGTTCTCGTGGCGCGCGACGAGCACGCCGTCCTTCGTCGCAACGAGATCGGGCTCGATGTAGTCGGCCCCCATCTCGATGGCCAGCGCGTACGCTTCGATCGTGTGTTCCGGCCGATGGCCGCTGGCCCCACGATGGGCGATGATGATGGGCGCCGTCATCGCGGGCGCGGGGAGCGGAACCGGCGTGGCCGACGGACGACACCCCGCGACCAGCAGGACGGCGAGGGGAACGGGGAGGGCGCGGTAGACACGGAAGGGGCGCATGGCGAGAGTGTAGTCGCGCGTGGTGCCCAAGCCGAAGTGCGGTGACGGAGCCGATACGGTGCGTGGCGGCGACCTGCCGGAGACCGAACCGGAACATCGCCGTGGCGCGCCGGTAGCGGGATCGGGAGATTTCGCCGCGTCCGTCCACCCCGGTCCGCCCCCCCCCTCGTGTCTGCCCCGCTCGTCGAACGCCTGCGGTCTGCCCTCGCCCCGCGCTACCGCGTGGAGCGCGAGCTGGGCCGCGGTGGCATGGGGACGGTCCTGCTGGCGCACGACGACGTGCTCGATCGCCCGGTGGCGATCAAGGTCATCGATCCCGAACTCGCGGCGACGGCCGCCCTGCGTCAGCGCTTCCTCGCCGAAGCGCGCACCGTCGCCGCGCTGCGGCACCCCGGGATCGTGCAGGTCTTCGACGCGGGGGAGACGGGCGGGCTGCTCTGGTTCGCGATGCAGTACGTGCCGGGCGAGTCGCTGCGCGACCGCCTCCTTCGTGTACAGCGGCTCGCACCGGGCGAGGCGGTGCCGCTGCTGCGCGATCTGGCGCTCGCGCTGCACGCCGCGCACGCGGCCGGCGTGGTGCATCGCGACGTCAAGCCGGAGAACGTCCTCATCGACGAGGCCACCGGACGCGCACACGTGACCGACTTCGGCATCGCGCGCGCACTCTCGCACTCGGGTGACACGGGGGCCACGGGCACGGGGTTCGTGATGGGCTCGCCGCGCTACATGAGCCCCGAGCAGGCCGCGGGTGATCGCGCACTCGATGGGCGCAGCGATCTCTACGCGCTGGGGCTCGTGGGCTACGAGATGCTCGTCGGCGCGTCGCCCTTCGAGGCCACGACACCGCAGGCGCTCCTGGCCAAGCAAATCACCGAAGCCCCGAAGCCGCTCGCGACGCATCGACGCGATGTGCCCGCGCATGTGTCGTGGGCGATCGAGCGCGCGTTGGCCAAGAACGCGGCCGAGCGCTGGGCCGACGGCGCGACCATGGCGCGCGCGCTCGAGGGCGCAGAACCGATGCGTCGCGGGGTGTCACGTGGTGCGGACGCGGGCCCGTCGCGACGGACGCTATTGACCGGCATCGGGGCGGCCGCGCTCGTCGCCGTGATCGGATGGCTGGCATTGCGTCGCGACGCACGACCCGCTGCCGCCACCGCCGCGGCACTCCCGGCCGACGGCTCGCGCTCCTTTTTCGTCGTGCCCTTCGACGTGCAGAGTGGTGACCCATCGCTCGAGTGGTTGCACGAAGGGAGCGTGAACATGCTCTCGCTGACGCTCGCGCAGTGGTCCGACGTGCGCGTCACGGACTACGAGCGGGCGCTCGACCTGCTGCGCGACGCGGCACTCGACACCGCCACCCGCATCGGTCTGGCAGACGCGCAGCAGCTCGGCCGTCGCGCGGGCGTGCGCGCGCTGATCATGGGACAGCTCCAGACGACGCGCGATTCGCTGATCGTCATCGCCCGCAGCTACGACGTCAGCACGGGCGCGCGGCTTGCGCAATCGCAGCGGAGCGTCACCCGCGCGGCCGATCCGCGCGCCCTCTTTGACGCGATCGCGCGCGACCTGCTGGGCTTGGACGGCGCGCCCGCCGGGGTCGTCGACGTCGCGCGGGCGACCACGTCGTCCATCGTCGCCTATCAGTCCTACCTGCACGCCACACGTCGCGCGAACAACTGGCAACTCGCCGCCGCGGACTCGCTGCTGACCACCGCGATCGCGGCCGATTCGACCTTCGCGCTCGCATGGTACCGGCGCTCGCAGGTGCGCACCTGGAGTCGCGTCGAGCAACGCAGCGCGCTGTCCGACGCGGCGACGGCGGTGCGCTTCGCCGACCGGCTCGTGCCCTCGCAGCGCGCGATCGTCGAGGCGAACCTCATCCTGCTCCGGGGCAATGCCGCGATCACGGAGGGGCGCCCCGATTCGGCACGCGTGCTCTGGGCGGAGGCGCGGCGTGCCTACGCCGCCATCGTGCAACGCGACTCCACCCTGGCCGAAGCATGGTACGGGCTCGGTGTCACGTCGTCGCCGTTCTTCGTGGTCGAGCCGGACTCCGTCGACGCCGCCGCGCGCGCGGCGACTCGTGCGCTGCGTGCGCTCCAGCGGTCGATCGCGCTCGACTCGGCGTACTACTTTGCGTATCCGTCGCTCGTGCAGCTCTACCAGATGGGCGTCGATGGCGGCACGTTCGCGCTGGTCGGCGACAGCATCGTGGCGAACCGCGGACGACAGCGCCCGCAGTCTGCCGAGGAGCGCGAGCAGCTCGGCCGAGCGGCACGCGCGCGCGTGGGTGACGCGCTGCGTCGCTGGCTCGAGGCGGCGCCCGACGCATCGATCGCCTATCGCCAACTGGCGCTGAACTACCTCATCACCGAATTCCCCGACTCGGCGGCGCTCGTCCTCGAGCGGGCGATGGCGCGCCCGGCGGCCCGCTCGCCCACCATGCCCTTCGAGCTCGCGGTGGCCCGCATGCGCATGGACGATCCGGGTGCGCTCGCCGTGTTGCGGACGGCCGTCTCGAGCACGACACCGGCGTCGCTGCGCTCGGGGACATCGGACGAACGTTTCTTCATCGTCGGGCAGACCATGGGCGTGGCCGCCGCCTTCGGACAGCCGCGCGATGTGGATGCCCTGACGCGCCTCGTCCTCGCAACCGACTCGCTGATGCCTTACACGCAGCTCGCGCTCGCACCCACCATGCAGTGGTATGGCGCGATCATGCGACTCGCGATGGGGAGCGCCTACACGGGCCGGTTGCGCGCGGCGCTCGACAACGGGCTCGCCTTTGTCGATACCACCACGCTGCCGCTCGGCACGGTGATCCGCGCGCAGTCGTCCAACGTGCCCTACCTGCTGGCGCTCACGACGCGCGACACGAGCTATGTGCGCCAGATGCGCCGCTGGCTCGGCGATCGGGTCGTGCCCTTTCCGGAACTCGAGGCGCTCGCGCTGCTGGCGCGTGGCGACACGATCGCGGCGCGGCGCGCGGCCACGCGCATTCCGCCGCTCGACTCGCTGCGCAACTATCCGCTGTCCTTCAGCGGCCTGCGCATGATCGGGCGCGCGGAAGTGTTCGCGCAGCTCGGCGAGACGCGCCGTGCACTCGCGATCTACGAACTGCTCGAGCCGAAGCGCTTTCTTGCGAGTGGCGGCTTTGGCGATCCCGGGTACGTGCTGTATGTCCGCAGCCTGCTGACGCGGGCCCGCCTGTACGAGCAGCTCGGCGAGCGGGCCCGCGCCCTCACCGAGTACGAACGCTTTCTGGGCTGGTGGCGCGGGGCCGACGCGGCCTACGACGCCGAACGACGCGAGGCGATCGCCGCGGTGGCGCGCCTGAGGGACCGGTCGTAGTCACGCCGCCGGCGCGCGCGGCACCTCGCTCATCACGCCAACGAGGTTGCCCTCGCTGTCGCGGACGAACCCGATCCAGAGATCGTGGTCCGGCATCGCGGCCACCTTGTGCGGCTGCTGCACGATGGTGGCACCGTGATCGGCGAAGCGCGTGAAGATCCCCGCGAGATCGATCGCCGCGTAGTACAGCACCGACGTGCCGCCCGACTCACCCTCGGGGCGCGCGAGCATGAGCCGCACGCCCCCGATGTCGAAGAACGCGAGACCGGGCGGCGCATTGAAGAGATGCGTGAGGCCGAGCACGTCGCGGTACCACGCCGTGGCGCGAGCGACGTCCTGCACGGTGATGGCAACTTGTCCGAGGCGATGCGGGACGACGGCGGTGGACATGGGCACTCCAGGGTGGAAGGCGACCCGATCGATCGTTAGCATTGCTAACGATCATGACGACAACCTCCCGCACGTCTCGCCCGCCCGCAAGAGGAACGCCGGCCGGCGCCGTCGGTGACCCGCTCGCGGCCGCGCTGCACACCGTGGCGATCCGCCTGCTCCGGCAGGTGCGTGCGGTCGATCGCGCGAGCGGGCTCTCGGCGCCGCGGCTTTCCGTGCTCTCGGTGCTCGTCTTCGGCGGCCCGCGCTCGCTCGGCGCACTCGCCGCGGCCGAACAGGTGAGCGCCGCCACCATGAGTCGCCTCGTCACCGCGCTCGTCCGGAGCGGTCATGTGCGCCGCACACCCGACCCGGACGATGCGCGCGCCGTGGTGCTCACCGCCACGGCCAAGGGGCGCCGCGTGCTGCTGGCGGGCCGTGCACGACGCGTGCAGGCGGTGGCCACGGTGCTCGAGGGACTGAGCGCGGCCGAGCGTCGCTCGCTCGACCGCGCCACGCGCGCGTTGTCGCGGGAACTCGCCGGCGTGCGGTGAGTGCGCGGCGCTAGAAGAGTCCGTGGATCGCGCCCGCCGAGTCGATCGCCATGCGCATCGCCGCGGGTTGGGGCGGCAGCCCCGGCATCGTCATGATGTCGCCGGCCAGCGCGACCACGAAGCCGGCTCCCGCACTCGGTGTGACGTCCGCGATGGGCACCGTAAAGCCACTCGGCGCGCCAAGCTGCGTGGGATCGGCCGAGAACGAGTACTGCGTCTTCGCGATGCACACCGGCGTGCCGCCCATCCCGTTGGCTTCGAGCCACTCGATGGCGCGCGCGGCCTTGGGCGAGAGTACGATGCCGGCGCCGCCGTAGACCCGTCGCACGATGGTCTCGAGCTTCTCGGCGATCGGGCGGTCGAGTGCATACAGCGGCGCCCATGTGGTGCGCGGCCCGTCGAGCGTGGCGAGCAGTTCGCGCGCGACGGCTTCGCCGCCTGCACCACCGGCGGTGAACACATCGCTGATCGCGGCGCGCACACCCTGCGCCGAGGCGTAGGTCAACACGCGATCGAGCTCGGCGGGCGTATCGGTGGGAAAGCGATTGACCGCGACGACGACCGGCACGCCGAATTGTCGGAGGATCTCGATGTGCCGCCCGAGATTGACGAGTCCGCGCTCGAGAGCGGCGAGATCGCCGGTCGCCAGCGCCTTGGCGGCTGCACCGCCATTGAGCTTGAGCGCGCGGACCGACGCGACGAGAATCGCCGCCTGCGGCTCGAGCCCGCCCATGCGGCACTTGATGTGGAAGAACTTCTCTGCCCCGAGGTCGGAGCCAAAGCCGGCCTCGGTGAGCACGAGATCGGCGTGCGCGAGTGCCGTGCGCGTGGCAATGAGCGAGTTGCAGCCGTGCGCGATGTTGGCAAACGGTCCGGCGTGCACGAGCGCCGGTCCGCCTTCGAGCGTCTGGACCAGATTCGGACGGATCGCGTCCTTGAGCAGGAGTGCCATGGCACCGGCAGCACCGAGGTCGCCGGCGCGCACGGGGGCACGTTGCCCCGCGGTCGCGCCGGCAGTGGTCCCCACGATGATGCGCGCGAGCCGCGCCTCCAGATCGGCCGCGTCGCGTGCGAGCGCGAGCACCGCCATCACTTCGCTCGCCGAGGTGATGACGAAGCGCTCTTCGCGTACGGGACCGTTGGTGGCGCCGCCCAGCCCCACGGTGACCGAGCGCAACGCGCGATCGTTCATGTCGACCGCGCGCGGCCAGGTGATACGCCGCGGATCGATGCCGCGAGCGTTGCCGTGATGCAGATGATTGTCGAGCAGCGAGGCGAGCAGCGCGTGCGCAGCGGTGACGGCGTGGAAGTCACCCGTGAAGTGCAGGTTGATGTCTTCCATCGGCAACACCTGCGCGTAGCCGCCGCCCGCCGCGCCGCCCTTGACGCCAAAGACCGGTCCGAGCGAGGGCTGCCGAATGCAGAGCACCGCATTGCGCCCGAGGCGACGCAGCGCCTGCGTCACGCCGACGGTGGTCGTGGTCTTCCCTTCCCCTGCCGCCGTCGGATTGATCGCCGTCACGAGCACGAGCGTGCCACGCGCCGGGCGCTCGGCCGCCGAGAGCGGCAGCTTGGCCGCATGGCGACCGTTCGGATGCAGCGCGTCCGCCGCGAAGCCGAGGTCGGCCGCCACGTCAGCGATGGGGCGCAACGTCGCGCGCTGCGCGATCTCGATGTCGGATGGGAACGCGGTCATGACCAAGATGAAGAAGGGATGCCGGAACGCTTGCGGCGCGCCACGGACGCCGATGCGCGACGCGGACCCGCCGCGCCGCTGCGCACATTGCAGCGTGGACCGATCACTGTTGGCGCAGCGGACGCAACGCGAAGCAGTGCTCGGCGACCACGGTACCCGCGCGCAGATGTTCACGACAGATCCGGTCGGCGACATCCGGCGTGACGTCGTGATACCACGCCCCCTCGGGATACACCACGGCCAGTGGCCCACGTTCGCACAGCTTGAGACATGGCGTGTCGGTCACGAGCACCGCATGCCCGTCGCGCCGAAGGTGCGCGGCCGCGCGACGAAGTCGGCGCAGCGCCTTCTTGCCGACCTTGCCACCACACTTTCGCCCGGTACACAGCACGACGTGATGCGCGAGCGGAGGCGGCGCCGCGGCGTCGGGAGGCACGATGCCGCGTGCGGCCGCGCGGCGTTGGAGCTTGGCCAGACTGTCACTCATGCGGCGCTGCTCCACGTCGGCGCGACGGTGCTCGCGACGCCGCGGCCGCGGCCCGCGTGATGCGCGCCCTCACGCCCTTGTCCGCATGCGACGCTCGACGAGGCGCGAGCCGACGACGGCGAGGGGGACGGGAATCGCCAGACTCAGGACTTCGAATGCCCACGGCTGCGGCACGGAGAGGACGTTGGCCAGGGTGGCGGCAAACAGCAGCGCACCCGCGAGGAGCGCGTGGCGGCCGGGATGCACCGGCGCGACACGCGCGGCGATCGCGCCGGCCACCAGCGCGGCGAGTGCATAGCCTGCCAACACGATGGCGAGTGCGCGCACCGGGAGCGCCCGAATGTACGCTTCGAACTGCGCCGGGTCGCTCATCGCGAATCCCGACGGCGCCGGATGCAGCCGCGTGTTGATGGCCTCGACCGCCCCAATCACCGCGAAGGCGACCAGGACGGCGACGAGCAGAGCAAGGAGCGTACGGACGAGCGGTGGCATGGGCAGGCACGAGAGCTGCCGATAACTGCCACGATCCGCGGGGTGGCGGAAGGTCCGTGGTGCGGCCGCGTCGGTGGGTGTGACTGCTCGCCCGAGTGAAGCTGGCGGACGACGGCCAGGCGTGACGTCAGTGGTCCGACGAAGTCGCCGGGACCCCGCGCAGCCCGGCGCGACCCGCTACGACACCGCGACCGACGCCCCGTCCGATACCGGAGCGGTGCGCCGCCACCACCGCCACCCCTTCGACGGCGCCACGGCCGGGAACGCTTCACTCCGATAGCTCGCGAGCCGCTCGGCGGCGCCGTCGAGCACCAAGCGGACATCGGTCTCCGTCCACTCGTGAAACGGCGAGAACTGAAACGGATGCGTTCGGGCGCGTTCCGCATGCGCGGCGATCGCGCCCCATTCGGCCGCAAGCTGCGGCGCGAGCGCGCCGAGCGTGCGCAGGAGATCCATCCCCGTGGGCGTCCGATCGTATGCGTACGGCAGGTAGCGCGACTGCACGAGCTGCCAGAACGCGAGGTCATCGGGCGCCTGGACGAGATCGTACTCGAGCGCGGTGCACAGCAGCCCCCACACGATGTTGCGCTCGCGTCCGGTGAGGTCACGCGTGGGCGATCCCGGCGCCCGGGTCCAGTGCCGGATCTGCCCGGCATTCATCACGTACGCGGTGGCGTACCCCATGCGCCAGAGACGCGTGTTCAACTCGGTCCATTCGCCCCAGTAGCGGCGATGCTTGGCAAAGTCCCCGACATCGATGAGGAGGCGGCGATAGGTGGCGACGAGCATCCCCTGAATGGGCATGAAGCGCAACCCGTCGTGTTCCACGCTGGGCGTCGTCGTGCGCGGCTTGAAGGGTTCGCCCGTGTCGGCGTCGACGGAGGGCAGTCCGAGCGCACCGACCGGCATGCGCTGCAGCTCGCGCTCGAGCGCGGCGAAGATGTCGCCGTGGACCGTGCAATCGTCGTCGAGGAAGCAGAGCAGTGGTGTGCGCGAGACCGCCACCTGCATGCGCCGTCCGGCGGCGATGGTCGGCTCACTGGCGTTGGCCACCGCGCGACAGCGAAGCCCACTCTTGGCCCGCAGCCGACGTTCGAGCTGGCGCAGATCGATTTCGGTGGCGGCGTTGTGCACGACGAGCAGTTCGACGCCGTCACGCGAGGGGAGTGCACGCACCGATTCGGCCAGGCGATCGAGGTAGCGCTCGCGCCCTGGCACGGTGAGCACCGCCAGCGTCCACCGCGGCTCCTTCACGCGGGCCCCGCAGGCGTCGCGCCGAGCTGCGCGCGCAACGCGTCGAGCGCACCGCCGATGCCCGGTCGCTGGCAGACCACCACATCGTCGACGGCGAGCAGGGAGGGGTGCACGCGTCCATCCGCACGACGCACGGCGATCGGCCGATCGACTGCGGCGAGCAGCGCGGCATCGTTGGCATCGTTGCCGAGCCCCATGGTGGTGACCGGTTCGGCCATCGTGCTCGCGAGCACATGCCGGACCAGTCGCGCCGCGCGCCCCTTGTCGGCGCCGCTGACCGCGCACGCCCAGCGCCCGCCTGTCGAGAGTTGCACGCCACGCTCGGCGAGGGCCTGATGCCACCGCAGTCGCGCGCTGATCGAGAGCGCCAGCGGCTCGAGCAGCACGCTCGCCTCGCGCGCCTCGAGTGCGCGGCGCACGGCACCGTGGCTCGCGATGCCGCGCAAGGCGCGCCGCGCCGGATCGATGCGATCGGCCGGCAGCACCACGACCCCGGCCTCGCGCGCCGCTTCGGCGAGCAGCGAGCGGACGATCGGCGTGGATTGTCCGAGCCGTCGCACGTGGACGGTGCGCCGACCGATCACGCGCGGCCGCGTGAGGCCATCGTCGGTGGGCGCATCGAACGCGACGACCGCCCCGTTCTCCGCGATCACCGGACCGCGCATGCCGAGCGTGTGCTGCAGCACAATCAGCTCGCGCACCGTGCGGCTGGACGCGAGCACCAGCGGACGTGTGCCCATGAGTGCCCGGAGTTCCCCGGGAGGGGCCGCCCAGCCGCCATCGTCGAAGAGTGTACCATCGACATCGCTGATGATGATGGCGGAATCGTCGGGTCGGACGGCGCCGGGGCGACGGGGCGAAGCGGGCATGGGACCTCCTGAGCGAGATGCGGCGACCGGCGAACTGCGACGGGGTGATACCCTGTCGCCGGAGGCAGGTCCCGCGCGGTGCCGTAGCTCACATCGCGTGCGGATCGGTAACTTCCCGTGATGCGTCTGCGTGTGCGCCTGCTCCTGGCGTTCGTCCCCGCCGTCATCCTCGTGATGACCCTCTTTGGCGCATGGCAGTTGCGCGAAGGGGTGACGCGCATCGATCAGGAGCTGCAGGGGCAGACGCTGTCGTATGCGCGTGCCCTCGCGCTCGCGTTCGCGGAGACGGAGCTCAATCGCATCGACTCGACGGGCGCGCAGCGGCTGGTCGACCGCGTCTCGGCCGATGTCCGCGTCTTCGGCGTGATCGTCTACGACGTCACCGGCACGGTGCGCTACGCGTCCACGTCGCTGCAGCCGTTCATCGCGCCGCAGGACAGCTCGGTTCGTGCATTCATTGCCCGGCGCGTGCGCGAAGAAGAGATCGTGCGACAGCTTGGCCCGGCGCGCACCGCGGCGTTCCGTCGCCTCATCGAGGGGCGACGCAATCGGATCATCGGCGCGCTCGAAGTGGTGCAGCCGCGCGGCCTCGTCGATGCCACGGTCGCGGAAACGCGGCGGCAGGTACTCATCGGCACCGCGGTGCTGCTCGGCGTCATCGCCCTCTTGCTGGTGGTACTCGCGCGACAGTTGGTGGTCGCGCCGCTGACGCGGCTCTCCGAAGGCGTGCGTGCGCTCGGCTCGGGCGACACCACGGTGCGCGTGCCCGCGCGCTACGGCACGACCGAGTTCGACGACGTCGCCACGGCATTCAACGAGATGGCGTCGCGGCTCGGTGAGGCACGCGATGCGCTGCTGCGCGAAGCCGATGAACGCGTGAGTCTGCAGCAGCGACTCGGTGAAGCGGAGCGGCGCGCCGCGGCGGGGACGATCGCCGCGGGGCTCGCGCACGACATCGGCGCCCCGCTCAACGTGATTTCCGCGCGCGCCGAGATGCTCTTGCGACGGACCGACCTCGACGACGCCGCGCGGCGGCATCTCTCGAGCATCGTCGAGCAGGCCAATCGCATCACCAAAGCCGTGCGCACCCTGCTCGATGATGCGCGGCGCGCCAATCGCCGCACGCAGGTCGTGGCGATCGAGCAGGTCGTCGATGCCGCGCTCGAGACGGTCGAGCTCCCGCGCCAGCGCGCCGGCGTCCTCATCGAGTGCGTGCGGCAGCCGCTGCCCGCGGTCATCGGTGACCCCGACCAGCTTCGGCAAGTGCTCGTGAACCTGCTGCTCAACGGCATCGAAGCGCTCGAGCAGACCGTGCCGCCGCGGCGCCTCGAGCTCTCCTTCGCGACGTCGCCGGGTGACGTGGTGCGCGTGATCGTGCAGGACTCCGGACGCGGCATCGATCCGGCGATTGCCGCGCGCCTGTTCAGCCCGTTCACCACCACGAAGCCGAGCGGGACCGGACTGGGGCTCGTCGTCTCCCGCCGCATCGCAGAAGAACATGGGGGCGCACTCGTGCTCGACGCCCGCCCCGACGGCGCACCCGGTGCACGCTTCGTGCTGACCGTGCCGGCCGCCGACACGACCGCCCTCGCCGCCTCGTGATGACCTCGACTCCGCGCGTGCTCGTCGTCGAAGACGATGCGGCGCTGCGCGCCCTGCTCACCGAACTGCTCGCGAGCGAGGGCTATGACGTGCACGCGAGCACCGGGGGCCGCGACGCGCTCGCACACCTGGCGCAGCATCCGGACATCGGTGTGGTGTTGACCGATCTGCTGATGCCCGACGGCACGGGCGAGGAACTCTTGCGCGCCGTCGCTGGCCGACAGCCGGCGCTGCGCGTGATCGTGATGACGGCGTTCGGGTCGATCGAGTCTGCCGTACGCCTCGTGCGCGCGGGCGCGTTCGACTACCTCACCAAGCCGGTCACCACAACGGAGCTGCTGCGCACGGTCGCGCGCGCCGTCACCGATCAACCCGTGAGCGCCACGACCGCGCACGCGCCCGGCACGCCGGGAAGTGGTGAACTGGTGGCGCGATCGGCGATCATGAAGGAGGTGCTGGGCGTCGTCGATCGCGTCGCACGCGCGACGCACCCGGTGCTCTTCACCGGCGAGAGCGGCGTGGGCAAGGAAGTGCTCGCGCGGCGTGTGCACGAGCGATCGGGGCGTGGGCCGTTCGTGGCGGTGAACTGCGCAGCCATCCCCGATGCCTCCGTCGAAGCGGAGCTCTTTGGCCACGCACGCGGCGCGTTTCCCGGCGCCGAGCGCGAACGCGCCGGGCTCTTCGAAGCGGCCAACGGCGGCACGCTCTTTCTCGATGAAGTCGCCGAGCTGCCGCTCTCGGTGCAACCGCGTCTGCTGCGCGCGCTCGAGTCGGGAGAAGTGCGGCGCATGGGCGACGCGACCGCGACGACGTTCGATGTGCGCGTGCTCGCCGCCACGCACCACGATCTCGAGAGCGAGATGCGCGAAGGGCGCTTTCGCGAGGACCTGTACTGGCGGCTCGCGGTCCTGCAGATCGAAGTCCCGCCGTTGCGCGATCGGCCGGACGACATCGAACCGCTCGCCGAGCAGTTGCTGGCGGAGGCGTCGGGCGGGCGGGTGCACCGCCTCGACGGCTCGGCGCGCCGGGCGCTCCTGGGCTACGGGTGGCCGGGCAACGTGCGCGAACTGCGCAATGCGATGCAGCGGGCGGCGACGCTGGCGACGTCGAACCACGTGGCGGCGGGGGACCTGCCACCGCGCGTGCGCGAGGGCGAGGGGATTGCGTCGTTGATTCAGCGCGCGTCGCAGGAGCTGTTGCCGCTCGAGGCGGTGGAGCGGGCGTACGTGCTCGACGTGCTCAAGCGGGCAGACGGGAACAAGACGCGGGCGGCGGAGATCCTTGGGTTGGATCGGAAAACATTGTATCGGAAGTTGACGGAGTGGGCGGCCGGGAGTGATGGCGAGGGGCAACAGCCGAGCAGCTGAGAGCGGAAGGGCAGTAGCCGGGCAGCTCTCAGCTCTCAGCGTGCTGCTGAAGTCCAGCCGACGGCTGTCAGCTCACAGCTCTCAGCTGCTCTCGCAGGTCGTACGCGCGTCGGGGCTGGTGCTGTCAGCACGGCACGAGCTCTCAGCCGCAGCTCCGGCACATTCCCGTCGTGAGAAAGGCCGCAGCATCAACCGTAGACACGACGCGCGAGAGCAGCTGACAGCGGAAAGCTGAGAGCTGTCGGCTGGACTTCAGCCGCACGCTCTCAGCTGTCCGCTGCCTGGCTACTGCCCTTCCGCTCTCAGCTGCTCGTGCCGTTCAGTTCTCCCCTCTCGCCACCCGCACAAACCACTCGAACAGCGCCGCGTCCTCGTCCTCCCCGCCACCGAAGATCGGCCCGCCACCGTCCCCACCAGACAACCGCTCCACCCGCAACGGCATGCGCGTCGTCTGCCCGTTCACCGTGACGTGCGCCAGGTACGTCCCCGTCGGCACGAGCGGCGCTGCGCCCCCACGGCCGCCGATGAATCCGCCGCCGCGCCCACCGAACACCTCGCGGAACGCACCGAACACCGTGCTCATCGCACCCATGTCCATCTCCGGTGCGCCGCCTTCGCCCTGCGCGCCTTCGCCGCGCGCCTGCCCGCCGCCTGCCCCACCCGCTGGCGTCGCAGCCGACTCACCCGGCCGCTCGACGAAGCGCGGATAGCCCACCGGCTGTCCCGGGCGTGCCCCGCCACCGCCGCCGGGGCCGCCGCCCATCGACGCCATCAACTGCTGCATCCCTTGCGCGCCGCCGAGCATTGCCGTGCGCACACGGTCGAGCATCGGCTTGGGCATCGCGTTTTCCTTCTCCAGCGAATCGAGGATCTGCTGCGTGCGCACGAACGTCTTCACCGAATCGCGAATGCCGCTCGGTGTCAGCGCCGGCTGCGGCGCCGGGCGCCCGCGCATGTCCCACGAGACGCGGTGCACACCGGCGGCGCCCGGGCTCGTCAACGAGCGCAGCGTATCGCCCTTCGCATCGGTGATCGCGACCCGCACCTGCCCCGTCACGCTCGTCCCGGGGGCGATGCGATACGCGATCTCCGCGCCGTACGCGGGGCTCGGCGCACTCCAGATCTTGTGCCCCGGCGACTCGCCGTTGTAGATCCGCTCGCCGTGCTGATACGCCGTGCGCGGCGTGAACACATGCACCGGCTTGGCCGCGACCGTCGCGGTCATCTCCTGCAACGGGGCGATGTCCACGATCCAGAACGAGCGACCGTGCGTCGCGGCGATCAGTTCGCGATCGCGCGGGTGGATCTGCAGGTCGTGCACCGGCACCGCGCCCAACCCCGTCATGAACTTCTGCCACGACGCACCCCGATCGAGCGAGACGTATGCACCCACGTCCGTGCCCACGAAGAGCAGATCGCGGTTCATGCGATCCTCGCGGATCACATGCACGAAGTCCGGCCCGCCCTTGGGCAGGTTCGCCGCAATCGACGTGAACGTCTTCCCGCCGTCGGCGGTCATGTAGACGTACGGCGTGAAGTCACCGCGGCGGTGATTGTCGAACGTGACGTAGAACGTCTCCGTGTCGAAGTGCGAAGGCTCGATGCGCGAGACATACGTGCCCACCGGCACGCCCGGGAAGCGGCCCGTGACGTTGTCCCACGACGCGCCGTCGGTCCGCGACAGCCACACGTTGCCGTCGTCGGTGCCCGCGAAGAGCATCCCCGCCTTGACCGGGCTCTCGTTGAGCGAGACGATCGTCGAGAACATCTCCGCGCCCGTGACGTCCGGGGTGATGCCGCCCGTCGTGCGCGACGCCACGCGGATCGCCTCGGCGTTCTTCGTCGTCAGATCGGGCGAGATCGGGAAGAGATTGTCGCCGCGGCTCATCGACTTCATCACGCGATTGGCTGCCGCGTAGAACACGTCCGGATTGTGCGGCGAGAGGAAGAACGGCGTGTTCCAGTTCCACCGCAGATCCGTCTCGGTCGAGTCGGCGCGCTGGCGCGCCCGCAGGTCGGCCAGCCGCTTCTTCTGCGCCGGTGTCTCGGCCTTGGTCGTGTCGCCACGCTCGATGATGATCGAGTCCTCGAACTGCCGGTACTTCTGCAGCCACGACGGCTTGACGAGCGGCGTCCGGTCACCGGTCGCGATGTTCACGCGCGACATGTTGCCGCCCTGCGACTCGCCATAGACGATGTTCGGATCACGCGGATCCTGCGCGCTGACGAAGCCGTCGCCGCCCGCATACGTGAACCACATCGCGTTGGTGATGCCACCCGACTTCCGGCGGCTCGGGCCACACCACGAGCCGTTGTCCTGTGCACCGCCACAGACGTTGTACGGCACCGCCATGTCGTACGACACGTTGTAGAACTGCCCGATCGGGAAGACGTTCTGGAAGTCCCACGTGCCGCCCCGGTCCCACGTGACCGCGATGCCGCCGTCGTTGCCGACGATGACGTGCAGCGGATCGTTGGGATCGATCCACATCGCGTGATGATCAACGTGGATGCCCACCGTCGCATTGCGCGCGGTCTTGCCGCCGTCATCGCTCACCTTCACCGGCGTCGACGACCAGTACACGCGGTCGGGATTCTTCGTGTCGACACGCACCTGCGAGTAGTAGAAGGGGCGCGTGTTCTCGTTGTTCGTGCGCGTCCACGTCGCGCCGCCATCCGCCGAGCGATAGAGGCCGCTCGGCCGCGTCTGCGCCTTGACCTTGGGATCCTTCGCCTTGGGCGCGACCGTGTCCGCCTCGACCATCAGGTACATCACCTTCGGGTTCGACGGCGCGATCGCGATCTCGATGCGCCCCTTGGGCGTCTCGGGGAGCCCGCCACCGGTGACGGCGCTCCACGTCTTGCCCGCATCCGTCGACTTCCAGAGCCCCGAGCCCGGGCCGCCCGAATTCAGGAAGTACGGACCGCGGATGCGCTGGTAGCTCGCCGCCCAGATGATGTCCGGATTCGACGGATCGAACTCGACGTCGACGAAGCCTGTCTTGTCATCGATGCACTTGATGCAGTTCCAGGTGGTGCCGCCGTCGGTCGTCTTGTAGAGCCCGCGCTCGCCACCCGTGCGCCACGCCGGGCCGAGTGCGGCGACGTACGCCACCTTCGCATCGCGTGGATCGACGATCACGCGGCCGATATGCTCCGACTGCGGCAGACCGAGGAAGGTCCAGCTCCGACCGCCATCGGTGGACTTGAAGATGCCGCACCCGGGCGACATCGAATTGCGCGAGTTCGGCTCGCCGCTGCCGGCGTAGATCACGTTGGTGTCGCTCGGCGCGATCGCGAGATCGCCCATCGAGATGCACCGCTGATCGTCGAAGATCGGGCGGAACGTGGTCCCGTTGTTGGTGGTCTTGTAGATGCCACCGGCTGCGGTCGCGACGTAGAACGTCTTCGACGGTGAGGGCAGCCCTTCGACGTCCGCGACGCGGCCCATCATGTTCGCGGGGCCGATGGGGCGCCACCGGAGCGCATTGAGCGTCTCGGAGTCGAGCGTGCGCGTGATGGGCGCCTGCGCGGCCACAGGGGGCGCGCCGGCAGCGAGGAGTGTGGCCAGGGCGACGGCAGTCGCGGTGAGGGGCGCCGGTCCGAGGGGACGCTGGGGCGCGCCGAGCGCGGGAAATCGCATGGGCGACGACAATGGATGGAGGGAGGGGGCGGGTCTGATGCGCCGCCCCACGCGGAGCGCGCGAGAGTATACGCCTCGGCGCCGTCCGACCGTTGGCCGGGGGCTGCGGGCTGAATCGCGCCGGGAACCTGTGCGCCAGATCACCGTTGAGGGTAGGACCGTATGTCCGGACGGTCGCTCGGCGGACCCGTCCGCCCTGCCCCCCCTCATCGAGCGACGCTGCCCGATGCACCGACGCGCTGCGGCGGCCCGACGCCGCCAGGTCTCCTTCACCGTTCGCCGCACCTGGTCCGACGTCCCCGTGGACCCGGGATACCTCGCCTCAGACGGCCCGTCCGACGAGGTGGTTTCCGAAGCCCGCGCACCGCTCGGCCGACCCGCCGCCAACCGGGCCGACGAGACGGCGTGGACCCACGACACGCGATAGCCGACGCCGGCTAGCCGCGCCCGCCGCGAAAGAGGAAATAGACCGCGCCGAGCATGCAGCACGCGGCCCAGAGGTAGTCGAGGGTGACGCGCTGCCGCATGTACAGCACCGCGAAGGGGACGAAGACCGTCAGCGTGATCACCTCCTGCAGGATCTTGAGCTGCGGAAGCGTGAAGACGGTGTACCCGATCCGGTTGGCCGGTACCTGCAGCAGGTATTCGAAGAGTGCGATCCCCCAGCTCAGGGTCGCCGCGATGTACCACGGCCGCGGCCCGAGGTTCTTCAAGTGGGCGTACCACGCGAACGTCATGAACACGTTCGACGCGGCGAGGAGCAGGACGGTGCGCAGGGCGGGAGACATGCGTATCAGGATGAGTGGATCGCGACACGCCGACTGGCGGCGCCGACCGCCGGCGCGGCGCTATGTCGTGGGCGGCACGTGCGAGGCGACGAAGCGCTCCCACCGATCCAACGCACGCGCCCGCGTCGCCGCGGCGTCCGCGTCGTCGTCGGCGGCGGCGAGGTAATGGATGAAGGGTTCCCACGACGGCGGGAAGTCGAAGTCGCTCCATAGATCGGCCACCGTGGCCAGCGGATCGCCCAGCGCCTCGCGGTAGTGCCACGTCCACGCGAGGGCGAGTTCGCCCCACCGCGCGATCATCTCGCGCGGGTCCTGCTCGGGCTCGAGTGCCGCGAGCGCCATCACGTGCGGCATCACCCGATCGGACGGACCGAGTTCGAGCAGCGCGTCCAGTTCCGGGCTGTCATCGCCGATCGCCCGCCGTCGATGCGCGAGCGTCAACGCATCGCGCGGTTGGACCCACCCGCGATCGAGCCCAACGAGCAGTTCGCGCCAGGAGATGTTGTGCCGCGCGAGCACGAAGTCGATGGGCAGCAGGACCGGTGAGGGCATGACGCGGCAATGCTAGCCGACGCGCCGCCCTCGCGTCAGCCGGGACGCCCGAGCCACGAGCGCAGCGGTCGTCGGGCGTACCCGGGATGCACCATGCGATCGCGTGGTGCGCCGATTCACCGCGCAGGGAGCGGCACGATCGAATCGCCGCGCACCACGGCCCCGAGCGCCACGGCAAGCTGCGCCGGTGCCGCGCGCAGCGTCGACACGCGGACCGTCACGGTCACGCGACGCGCAGCCAACGACGGCGCAGCAGCCAACGGACGCCCCCAGCGCGAGAGCTCACGCAACACCACGGCGAGCGGCACATCGCGAAAGGCGAGCTCCCCATCGCGCCACGCGGTGGCCGCCGTTGCATCGCTCCCACGCCGCACGAGCACAGAGTCCGCGCGAATCGAGGCGACGTCGCCGGCCGAAAGTCTGTGCACCTCGCGTCGCGCCACCGAGCGCACGACCACCACACCATGCGTGACGGCGACGGTGGCCACCGCGTCGTCGCGATAGGCATGCACGTCGAACGCGGTACCGACCACGGTCACGCTGCCGAAAGGCGCGCGCACCGTGAATGGTCGTGCGGCGTCGCGCGCAACGTCGAACGTGGCGTGTCCGACCAGTTCGACATCGCGTCGATCGTCGGCGGCGACATACGACAGCGACGACGCCGGTCCCATCACCACGCTGGTGCCATCGGTGAGCCGCTCGTGGCGAGTGGCGCCCACGGCCGTATCGAGCGCGAGTACCGGCGTGGCCGGCGATCGGTCGCGCAGCAGTGACCACACCGTCACGATCACTACGACCGAGGCCGCCACAGCCACCGGCCACGAGCGGCGCGCGAACCACGTCACGCGTGCGCGCGTGCCGCCGTCCGATGTCGCACGCGCTGCCTCGACCCGCTGCCACGCGGCCTCCACGTTCCACGTCGACGGCGGGGCGTCGACATCGACCGTCGTGCGGAGCGCCGCAAGCCACGCCGATCGTTCCGCGTGCCCGTGTGTCCACGCAGCGAGCACCGCCTGGTCGTCCGCACGCGCGTCCATGGCGAGCCATCGGTCCACGGCATCCGCCACCGCCGGCGGCAACTCGATCGGGCGATCCGTCATGAGTCCTCCTCGGCGGGCAGCACGCGCCGTAGCGTGGCGAGCCCGCGCGTGATGAGTCGCTCCACACCCTTCGGCGAGATCTCGAGCAGTGCGGCGATCTCCGCGTGCGAGCGGCGTTCGAACCAGCGCAGCGTCATCGCCGCACGACAGCGTGGGGTCAAGTGCACGAACGCGGCGCGTACCGCCCCGAGCAGCCGTGCCGCGTCATCGTCGGGGATATCGGACAGCACCGGCTCGTGCGCGATGTGCGCAATCACGGTGGCCTCCGTCTGCGAGCGACGCACCCGGTCGATCACGCGACGTCGCACGGCGGTGCGCAGATACGCGCCTTCATCCGCGACCGCCTCCAAACTCTCACGACGCTCCCACAGGCGCAGGAACACATCCTGCACCACCTCCTCCGCCTCGGCAGGCACGCGCAGCAGTCGATCCGCCACCGTGCACAACGCCGCGTAGTGCGTGCGAAAGAGCTCGGCGAAAGCGTCCTCGTCGCCGTCTCGCAGCGCGCGCCAGCGGGGGGACTCCGAGCCGGCGGCGCCGCGTGGCGCTTCCTCCTCCGGACCCTGCGCCGTGCGCGCGTGGACAGTGAACCACTGCACCATCGGCCACGGTATCCACTCGGCGACTAGCGCTCCCATGTCACCCCCAGCGACGGCAAGCGCGGCACATAGCCCGTCGTGACGCGCTGCCAGACCAGCGGTCGCGCCGAACGGACCTGTGCATCGTACGCGAGCGGATTCCGGCGATTGAGCGCGTTGAAGATGTCGGCGAATACGGTCCAGTGCCCGTGGCGCGTCTGGTACTCTCGCAGCACCCGGCCGTCGAGGCGCACGTACGTGGGCAGGCGCGTGCCGTTGTACGCCCCGAAGACCGGCGTGGCAGCCACGCGCAACTCGCCGTTCACGCGCGCACTGTCGACGCGCACGCCGACATCGGTAATCGGCCAGCCCGTGCGCACGGTCAGCGCCGCACTCACGCGCCACCGGCGATCGGCCGACCGCCACCCCACGTCGATCGCGCCCGCGTGTGGTTGATCGATGCCGCGCGGGACCCACCCTCCGTCGATGCGATCGGCGATCTCCGAGCGCGCGTACCACGCCGTCCAATCGACGCGATGTGTGCCGGCGCGCGCCACCGAGAACTCCACGCCGCGCGCCCGGCCGCGCTCAGCGTCGACCTGACGATTGGTGAAGCGCAGATCGCGCACGAGATCGAAGTCGCCGCCGAGATCGACGAACCTCGGCGATACCTGTGTCAACTGGCGTGCATACGCGTCCACCCGCACGCTCACCGCCGACCCGAATTGCCGATCGACACCGAGCCCGAGATGTCGTGCACGCTCCGGCGCAAACCAGTGCGTCACACCGCGCTCGACCGGCAGAAGGTCGAGCCCAGGTGCCTGCGCGTAGTCGCCAGCAGCAGCGCGCACGGTGGTTGCCCGATCGACCTGCCACGCCAGATTGGCGCGCGGCTGCCACACGGCGGGTCCCGTCCAGCTCCACGCATCACGACGCATGCCCACCTCGGCGACCACTGGGCCGAGCTGCACACGTGGGGCAATCCACACCCCGGTCCAGTGCCCCGCAGTGTCGATGCGTGCGCGCAGCGTGTCGGCGCGCCGCTCCAGTCCAAAGATCGTCAGCGACGTCTGCCGCACGCGATCGTAGCGATAGCGGGCGCCCAACCACTGCACCTCCGTGCCCGCCCGCACCGCGAGATGCGGTGCCACCTGGATGGTCCACGACGAGCGCAGATGCGTACCGTCCAACGCGCGTTCGTCGTCCAATCGCGACGCCGCCAGTGCGCCCACGCCACCGGTGGCCCCGCGGTCGCGCGTGACGCGCGACTGTCCGAGCACCGTCTGTCCGGTGAGGCGCGAGCCCGCGTGGCGCCAGCTCATCCAGCCGTACGCGCTCCCGTAGCGCGAGGCAAAGGGCGGGGTTTCCTGTTCGGCCGCGTTGGTGAGGCGATCGGTGGCGCCAAGCATCGTGAGGGAGAGCTCATCGCGCGTGGTCGGTCGATACACGCCGCGGGCAAAGGCGTCGGCGTACACCGCGTTGAACGTGGCGTCGGCGTTGGTGATGGCAAAGAGCAGATCGAGATAGCCGCGCCGTGCGCTGACGAGCCACGAGGCGCGCCCGTCCGACGTGCTCGAC
This sequence comes from Gemmatimonadaceae bacterium, assembly GCA_025453745.1. GTDB lineage: Bacteria > Gemmatimonadota > Gemmatimonadetes > Gemmatimonadales > Gemmatimonadaceae > JALOPS01. The sequence continues at coordinate 5,160 of JALOPS010000013.1, read as the reverse complement.
CCGGCCAGGGCGCGCAGCCAGGAGAGACTCAACCCCGCCGATCGCAGCGTCTCGCCGGGCGCCGGTTCTCGCGGCGTGATGCTCATGACACCGGTGAGGCGATCGCCGTATTCGCTGGTCGCGTTGCCCGGCACCAGCTCGACACCACCGGTGGCGTGCAGGTCCAGAATGGAGAGCGCACCGTCGAGGTCTTTCAGATGGTAGGGCTCGCGCAACTGCATGCCGTCGAGCAGCACCAGCACTTCCTCGGCGCGCGCGCCGCGCACATTGAAGCGCGAACTGTAGTCGTTGGCCCCCACCCCGGGCAGACGATTGAGCGCGCGCAGCAGATCTTCGCCGAGCTGCGGTCGCGCCACGGTCTGCTCGCGTGTCACGGCCTGCGGCACGACGATTGCCGACTCGAGCGCCCGCCGACTGCCGGGCGTGATCACCACCTGCGACAGCGTGGCCGGCGCCGGCACGAGCGACACCACGCGGCCCGAGTCCGGCGATACGGTCACCGTGACCGACGCGTAGCCGATCGCCCGCACCAGCACGCGGGCCTCGCTCGCACCGAGGTCACCCAGCGACGCCCACCCCAGCCGATCGGTGCGTGCGGCACGCGCAACGCGCGTCGCGACCACCTCGACACCCACGATCGGCAACTGCGTGCGTTCGTCGAGCACGCGCACGCGTCGTACGCCGCGCGTGGCGGCGCGCACCACCACGGTCGCCAGCGCGGGATCCACGAGCACGACGAGCGGCGCCCCGTCGACGACGGCGAGCAGCGCGGCGCGCGCGGACCGGTCGCGCGCGAGCGAGACGGTATCGGCCAGTGCCGGCAGCGCGGCATCCATCGCGACGGTCCCCCCGATCGCGCGCACGATCTGCTCGATCAGATCGGCCCGTGAGCCACGTGCCTCGCGGACGCGGATCGAGTCGAGGCGCGGCCAGACGGCCTGCTCGACGCGGACATAGCGAGCCGTGGCGGGCTCGCCACGCTGGCCTTGGGCGGCGAGTGTGGCACACGGGAGCGTGAGGAGTACCGCAAGTGTGAGCTGGCGCACGATTGCTGGCGGGGGAGTCCGAACGGCTTCATGCTGATGGACGGTTCGCCCGTTCGCACCCCCACACTCCATCGGCAACACCGTGTTGGGGCGCCCGCCATGTCGGCGGGCCTTGGCGCGCGCGGGCGTCCACTCATCACCATTTCGGGGGACACCATGCACGTCGCACGACGGTTCGGAGTACTCACACTCCTGGCACTGACAGCACTCGAGCCAGCAAGCGCCCAGCGGCTTGCACGGCGCGCGGCAGGAACCGGGCTGACCTGGGGCGCCGGCGGCTTCTCGAACATGCAGAACGCGATCACGTCGGCATTCGGCGGTGCGGCCAACATCTTTGCCGTGGCTGACATCTCGTCGCTCGCGGCGCTGTCGACCTCGACGGCGCTCTATCTCGATCTGGGCGCGCTGTCCAACGGCGCGATGACCGCCGCCGAGCAGGCCACCCTGACGCAGTACATCGCGAGCGGGCGGCGCGTGTTCTTCCTCGGGGAGAACGACAGCTGGGCACCGTGGAACGGCTCGTTCCTCTCGGTCGTCGGTGGCGCGGCCGGTCCCAATCTCACGGGCTCACCGCCAATGACACCAATCGTCGCCAACGCGCTCACGGCGGGGGTCACCAGCGTGACCACCGTTGGCGCGGGCTCCGCGACCGGCGGGACACAGCTCTTCAACCAGAATGTCGTGCAGCTTCGCGGCGCCTCGAACAGTGTCGTCAGCGCGTTCGACTACAACATGTTCTCCAACGCGCAGTGGGCGAACACGAGCAACGCGCAGTTTGGCCAGAATGTGGCGACGTGGCTCGCGGCGCCGACCGTCGTGATTCCCGAGCCCGACACGGTCGCACTGCTGGCGGCGGGGTTGGCGGCGGTGGTGGTCATCGCGCGTCGCCGTCGCGCGCGGTGATGACGAAACGGTACACCGTCGGGACGACATGACGACGTGACGTCCCTCGGGTGGGCGTGGCGCGCTTCGTTGCCGCGCCCATCCGGCGGCGCGGCAGTCGCAGCCCATGGGTGCGCCGCCTCCGCCGTGACAGGCAGAGTGGGCGCGGATTATCGCACGACGGCCGCGCGACTTTCCCGACCGTACCGATCAACCGCCGTCACGAGGATCCGCGTCGGCATCGATGCGCCACGCGCGGCAACGATGAGCGAGCGCTGCGTGGCAGGAAGCACGCGATGGGTCCACGTGCCCTCGTGCTCGAGGCGCACGCCCCACCAGCGCACCGTCGTCGCACGCGTATGCGCAATGCGCAGCACCCGATCCTCGCTCGCCACATTCCGCACAACCTGCACGCGCGGCGCCACCGGAGGTGTGCCACGGGCGAGCCACGGCGACGCCGGCACCAGCGCCGCGTCACGATACACGCGCGTCCGCAGTGAATCACCGATTGCGCGCGCGGCTGTCGTGCGCGTGGTGCCGCTATCGGCCAGTTCGCCGTCGGGCCACCCTGGCGATGCCGCGCGTCCCGCGCTGTGCCCGACCCACAGATGGCGCGCGCGCACGTTCTCGCCCGCCCACCAGCGCAGCAGCACCGCATAGGCCTGCGGTGTCTGGGCAATCGGCCAGTAGAGCTGCGGCGTCAGGTAGTCCACCCAACCTTCGCGCCACCAGCGTCGCGCATCGGCGTAGAGCTTGTCGTACGCATCGAACCCGCGGATCTGCGCCGGCGTCCCCGGTCGCCAGATCCCGAACGGGCTGATGCCCACCTTCACCCACGGCTTGAGTGCCTTGGTCCGCGTGTAGAGCGCGTGGATCAGTGAATCGACGTTGTGTCGACGCCAGTCGTCGCGCGCGAGCGGCCCACCACGCTGCCGATAGCGCGCATAGCTCGCCGAATCGGGAAAGGGCGCGGGCTGCGAATCGGGACCGAGCTCCGGATAGGGGTAGAAGTAGTCGTCGATGTGGATGCCGTCGACATCGTAGCGACGCACCACGTCGAGCATCACGCGCAGCGAGTGCGCGAGCACGCGCGGCTCACCGGGGTCCATCCACCCGTACGACCCGTATCGCCTGACGAGCTCGGGGTGACGCACGCCGATGTGCGTGCGCGCCGCCTCGCCGATGGCGGTGGGATGGCGTGCGCGGTACGGGTTGAACCACGCGTGCAGCTCGAGTCCGCGTTCGTGCGCGGCGCGCACGGCGAAGTGCAGCGGATCGTAGTACGGTTCCGGTGCGCGCCCCTCGACACCGGTGAGATACGCGGACCAGGGCTCGTACGGCGAATCGTAGAGCGCATCCGCTGCGGGGCGCACCTGCAGGACGATCGCGTTGAGATGCAGTGCCACCGCGCGATCGAGGATCGCGAGCAGCTCGGCCTGCTGCGCTGCGCTGGACAAGCCGGGGCGCGACGGCCAGTCGATGTTCGCGACCGTGGCCACCCACGCGGCCCTGAACTCGCGTGGGATCGGCGGTGCGGTGGCGTTCGTCTGCGCACCAATCGTCTCGGCAGCCATCACGGTGGCGCACGCCACCGCCACTCCACGCACGGTGGCACGAAGGAACACTCGGAACTTGCTCGGCGGCACGATGGAGACTGACATGATGTGATGGAAGACGACGCGACGGGACGCTCCGAACGCCCATGATTCTGTCACGCGCGAAAATGGTACCGCTCGATCGCGCTGCTGGCACTACCATGGCTGGCGTGCTCCCCCCTTGCATTTTCCCTGTCGCCGAGCCGAGCGTATGGCCATGCCACGCGTTGCGCCCACCGAGGACGATCGCATCTGGACCGTCGAGGATCTCGCGTCGTTCCCCGACGATGGGCCGCGGTACGAGCTGCTCCATGGCGAGCTGCTGTTGATGCCGTTGGCCACGAGTCCGCATCAGCGAGTCGCCAAGGATCTCGTGTATCTGCTCGAGGTCTGGTGCCGCGCGACCACCGGGTGGGACGTGCGCGCGCCGGCCTCCGTGCCCATCGGCCGCACCACGCAGCTCGAGCCCGACGCGGCGCTCTATCCCATCGAGCGCTACTCGCGCGCGGACTGGGCTGCGCTCCCGGTGCCGGCGCTCGTGATCGAGGTATTGAGTCCGAGCACGCGCGCCCGCGATCGGCATCGCAAGCGGCCCACGTACCTGCAGCACGGAGTCGGCGAGGTGTGGACCGTCGACGTGGACGCGCGTTTCATCGAGCGCTGGTCCGCGCGCTCGGACTTCCCCGTCCTCGAGCAACAATCATTCGAATGGACGCCAGCACCGGGCATGCCGTCCATGCTCGTGGCGTTCGATGAGGTGTTTGGCCCGGACACCGGCACGATCGGTCGCTGAGGGGCGCGCGGCGACACCGCGCGATCGCCGGACGTGAACACCGTGGGCGTCGAGTGCGTTGCGCGCGCGCTGTGGACGTCACGCCGCCCACGTGACGTGGGGTCGTCACGCCGCCCCGCATCACCGCACCAGGCTCCGGCAGCCCTGGCGGGTCGCTCTGGTAGGCGCAGCGTACCATGCGTACGCTTCAGGCGCTTGTGGCGACGCACACCGCGCGCCACGACCTCCCTCGCGTCAGGAGTCTCGATGTCCACGATTCGCGCAGCGATGCTGCTGCTCGTGCTCCCGGCCGCGCTCGCGGCACAGAGCGCACCCGCCCCCACCGTGAACCCGGTACTGACGGCGTTCCAGAACCGGATCACGGCCCTGCATCGCAATCTCGCCGCCGCGTTCGACTCGATTCCATCGAGCAAGTACGGCTTCAAGCCCACCCCCGTGCAACAGACCGTGGGCTACGTTGCGCAGCACCTGGCCACCGACAGCTACTTCTTCTGCAGCAACTTCGGCGCGAGCAAGCCCACCATTCCGGCCGATGAAACCGCCACGGCCGACACCGTCAAGGCCACGTGGCCCAAGGAGACGCTGGTGGCCAAGATGAAGGCGTCGTTCGCGTATTGCGCGGGCGCGTTTGCGCAACTCGATGACGCGAAGCTCGCCGATGCGATCACCGTCACGTTCAACGGCAACTCGCGCCCGTCGACGCGCGCGAACATGGTGCTCGGCCACGCACTCGACCTCGCCGATCACTACAGCCAGGTGGCGAACTACATGCGGCTCAACGGGCTCATACCACCGACCGCGCTGCCGCGACCGCGCCAGTAGCGGCGCCATCCGCACCGCGGGC